>NZ_JAIUIQ010000014.1:0-164951 GCF_020165735.1 Mesorhizobium sp. B283B1A | reverse complement strand
CGCTCGGCTT
The DNA here is from genome assembly GCF_020165735.1 of Mesorhizobium sp. B283B1A. Lineage (NCBI taxonomy): Bacteria > Pseudomonadati > Pseudomonadota > Alphaproteobacteria > Hyphomicrobiales > Phyllobacteriaceae > Mesorhizobium > Mesorhizobium sp. B283B1A. The sequence goes on along the minus strand of NZ_JAIUIQ010000014.1, from coordinate 164,941 downwards.
CGTCGTCATTGCACGATCCCCTGTTCAAAAACAGGGAATCACATCCACCCAATTTTGCAACAATCCCACAAGGGGAGAAGGGAAGGGCGCAGCACATGACCTCCCCCTATCCCGCCATCTCAGCCGACATCACCAGCCTCTTCGCCACCCGCAACACGCATGCGGTCGAGGTTGCCATCCTGCAGCCGGCAGATCCCTTCCTCGACATGGCCGGCGAAGATCTGCGGCGGCGCATCTTCCTTACCGAGAGCGAGACCGGGCAGACGCTGTGCCTGCGGCCGGAATTTACCATTCCGGTCTGTCTCGACCATATAAGTTCGCAGGCCGGCACGCCGCGCCGTTATTCCTATCTGGGCGAGGTGTTTCGCCAGCGCCGCGAAGGCGGCAACGAGTTTTTCCAGGCCGGCATCGAGGATCTCGGCGACCGCGACACGGCCGAGGCCGATGCGCGCTCCGTGGCCGACGCGCATGCTTTGCTGTCGCTGGTGCTGCCCGGCCGTTCCCTGGCGGTCACGCTCGGCGACCAGGCCATTTTCGAGGCCGTGCTCGCCGCCCTTGGACTGCCGCGTGGCTGGCGCATGCGGCTCGCCCGCGCCTTCGGCTCGGCGCCGATGCTTGAGGCAGCACTCGCCGATCTCGCCAATCCGCCGCGCAACAGCCAGCTTTCAGGCGATGTCGCGGCGCTTGTCCTCGACGGCGATGTTGAAGGTCTTTCGGCGCACATCGCCGGCGGCATGGAGGAGGCCGGCCTGTCGGCGTCGGCCGGGCGCTCGCCGTCGGACATTGCACGGCGGCTGATCGAGAAAGCCGAGTTGCGCAGCGTGCGGCTGTCGAACGAGGCTTTCGCGGCGTTGAAGGGATTTCTCGCCATCGATGTGCCGCTCGATGGCGCGGCCCAGGCGCTGGAGAGCTTCGCCGCCGCTGCCGGTCTTTCACTGGGTGCGGCGCTGGAAAAGTTCGCGGCACGCGCCAGGGCGATCGAGGCGCATGGCTTGCCGGTAGGAACAATCCGCTACGATGCCGCTTTCGGCCGACCGCTCGACTATTACACCGGGGTGGTCTTCGAAATCGCGGCGCAGGATGGCGAGCGCCCCCTGGCCGGCGGCGGCCGCTACGACCGATTGCTGACGCTGCTCGGCGCCAAGACCGCGATCCCCGGCGTCGGCTTTTCGGTTTGGCTCGACCGCATCGAGGCGTTGCGGGAGACGGCACCATGATCACGTTGGCCATTCCCTCGAAGGGCCGGCTGAAGGAGCAGGCGCTGGAGGTTCTGGCCAGGGCCGGCCTCGCCGTCAGCCTGCCCGGCGACGAGCGCTCCTATCGCGCACGCATCGAGGGCGCGGAAGGCATCGAGGTCGCGCTCCTGTCGGCTTCCGAGATAGCTGGCGAGATCGGCCAGGGCGCGGTCGATCTCGGCATCACCGGCGAGGACCTGGTGCGCGAGAACCTCGCCGATTGGGAGGCGCGCGTGGAAATCGTCGCCCGTCTCGGCTTCGGCCATGCCGATGTCGTGGTGGCGGTACCCGAGATCTGGCTCGACGTCGACACCATGGCCGATCTCGATGACGTCGCCGCCGATTTTCGCCAGCGTCATGGCCGGCGGCTGCGCATCGCCACCAAATACTGGCGGCTGACCCAGCAGTTCTTTTCGCTGAAGCACGGCATCCAGGTCTATCGCATCGTCGAAAGCTTAGGTGCCACCGAGGGCGCGCCGGCGGCTGGCCTCGCCGATGTCATCGTCGACATCACCACGTCAGGTTCGACGCTGCGCGCCAATCACCTCAAGGTGCTGGGCGACGGCGTTGTCCTGAAGTCGCAAGCCTGCCTGGTGGCGTCGAAGAAGCCGCGTGCGGCGGCCGATGAAGCCCTGCTGCGCGACATCGCGTCGAAGATGAGCGCCCTCCTCCCTCCTCCTTGAAGGGCAGGTGACTTGAAAGTCAGCCGCTGAAGGCGGACAGCGGCTCGCTGCGGCAGTGCGCGGCCCCAGCACCTCCACTACCATCGGCGGGATTTCCACCGTCCCGGCGGGCTGATAGGTTTGGGTTCGTCCTGGGAGGATACAGCGATGCCGGTCAATCTCGACGAGCTGAAGAACGCCACCAATCTGCGTGGCCGCGCCGCTCGCAATGGCAATGTCTTCGTGGCCCCTGTCGATGGCAAGGCGCATGTCTCCGGCGAGCGCACGCCGCCGCTGCTCAAGGAGACGATTCCCGCGCTGTTCTCCGACACCGCCAGCAAATATGCCACGCAAGATGCCGCCGTCTTCGTTGGCCAGGACAAGCGCTTCACCTGGAGCGAACTGTCGGACACGGTGGATGCGCTGGCCGCCGGCTTCCTGGCGCTGGGACTGGAAAAGGGCGACCGCGTCGGCATCTGGTCGCCAAACCGCTGGGAGTGGCTGGTGACCCAGTTCGCCACCGCCCGCATCGGCCTGATCCTGGTCAACATCAACCCCGCCTACCGGCTGACCGAACTGGACTATGCGCTGAACAAGGTCGCCTGCAAGGCGCTGGTGACGGCGGCAAGCTTCAAGACCTCCGATTACCTCGGCATGATCGAGACGCTGGCGCCGGAGATCGCCAAGGCCGCGCCCGGCAAGCTCAAGGCGCAAAAGCTGCCGGCGCTGAAAATCGTCATCCGTATGGGCGAGGAGAACTCGCCCGGCATGTTCAATTTCGGCGACGTGCTGGCCATGGCCGGCCGCGACGAGCATGACAGTCTCGACCGCATTTCCGAGGGGCTGAAGCCCGGCGATGCCATCAACATCCAGTTCACGTCAGGCACCACGGGCGCGCCCAAGGGCGCGACCCTGACCCATTCGAACATCGTCAACAACGGCAATTTCGTCACTTCGGCGATCAAATTGACCGTCGATGACCGGCTGTGCATCCCGGTGCCGCTCTATCACTGCTTCGGTATGTCGATGGGCACGATGGGTTGCGTCTCGAAGGGCGCGACCATGGTTTTCCCGGGCGAGGGCTTCGATGCCGGCGCCACGCTGAAAGCCGTGGCGCAGGAACGTTGCACCGGGCTCTACGGCGTGCCGACCATGTTTGTCGGCCTGCTCGATCATCCGGATTTCCAATCCTTCGATCTCTCCAGCCTGCGCACCGGCATCATGGCCGGCTCGCCATGCCCGATCGAGGTGATGAAGAAGGTGGTGTCGCTAATGCATATGTCTGAGGTGACCATCGCCTACGGCATGACCGAGACCAGCCCGGTGTCGTTCCAGAGCGGCGTCGACGATCCCCTGGAAAAGCGCGTCTCGACCGTCGGACGCATTCATCCCCATGTCGAGGTCAAGGCGGTCGATGCCGACGGCGCCACGGTTGCCGTGGGCGCGCCGGGCGAGCTGTGCACACGCGGCTATTCGGTGATGAAGGGCTACTGGGACGACGACGACAAGACCCGCGAGGCGATCGATGCCGACGGCTGGATGCACACCGGCGACCTCGCCACCATCGATGCCGAGGGCTATTGCAACATCGTCGGCCGGGTCAAGGACATGGTCATCCGCGGCGGCGAGAACGTCTACCCCAGAGAGGTCGAGGAATTTCTCTACCGCCATCCCAAGGTCAGGGAAGTGCAGGTGTTCGGCATTCCCGACACCAAATATGGCGAGGAGCTGTGCGCCTGGATCGTGCTCAAGCCCGGCCAGATCGCCACCGAGCAGGAGATCAAGAACTTCTGCGCCGGCCAGATCGCCCACTACAAGATCCCCCGCCACACCCGCTTCCGCAGCGAATTGCCGATGACGGTGACCGGCAAGCCGCAAAAATTCCTGATGCGCGAAGCGATGGTGGAGGAACTGGGACTGGTGACGCAGAAGACGGCGTGAAGGGTGGGCGCCTCGATTTTGTCGTTGCGCTCGATAATGCCAAGGTCGCGCGACCTCGCGGCATCTTCAGGAGCTGCGGGTAAGCGTCGTTTGCCGAACGCCGGGCGATGGGCTTTCTGGCTTTGCGATGACATTGGCTGAGGGGCTCCCCACACCTAGTTCGCAGAAACACCTGGTTTGCAGAGACACCTAGTTCGCAGAACACATGGGGGGCTTGCATGACTGGTTTCGGACGATCGGCGATTTCCTACGCGATGCCCCTCGCTGCGCTGGCGATGGCTGTCGCGGTCAGAGCCAGCGGGCTGTCGGTGGACCAGGGTTCGTTGAACGCCAGGATACTTGTCGGTGCATTGTCGAGTGCGATCATGTTCGTCACCATTTTCGTGGTGCTCGACCACGCAGAGGCGGTAGCTCGGCGGGTAGGGGAGCCGTACGGCACGCTGGTGCTGACGTTTGCCGTCACGGCGATCGAAGTGTCGATCATTGTCTCCATGATGCTGCATGGAGAGAACAACCCGACGCTGGCACGGGAGTCCGTCTTCTCGACGGTGATGATCACGTCCACCGGCGTTGTCGGCATGTGTCTCGCACTTGGCGGCTGGCGTCATCGCAAGCAGGCCATCGTGCGGCAAGGGACCAGTGCCTATCTGGCGGTTCTGATCGCGCTGACCGTCATGACGCTTATTCTGCCGACCTACACCCAGACCACGGGTCCCGGCACGTTTTCGGCAGCCCAACTTGGTTTCGTCAGCGTCCTTTCAGTGCTGCTCTATGCAAGCTTCGTGTTCGCGCAGACCGTCCGGCACCGGGAAGACTTTATCCAGGGACAGCCACACGACGTTCCGGTGCTCGCTGCCCCTCACGAGAACATCTCTGCCAGCGCTCTGCTGCTGGTGGCCGGACTGATCGGAATTGTCATGCTCGCCGAGCAGGTCGCGGCAAGTGTCGAAAATACGCTCGTCACCTACCAGGTGACCCAGGCTGACAGCATTGTCGGGGCAATGATCGCGGGGCTGGTGTTGATGCCGGAGGCCATTTCGGCGGTGCGCGCTTCACTCAACAATGAGCTGCAGCGCGGCTTGAATGTCGCGATGGGTTCGGCTTGCGCCACGATCGGCCTGACCATACCGGGAGTCGCTGCCGCCAGCCTGCTGACGGGGAGAGGACTGACCTTGGGGCTGCCGGCTGCCGATGCGGTCCTTTTGGTCTTGGCGCTTTTCATATGCAATGTAAGCTTCAGCACTGAAAGAACGACGTTCTTGACCGGAATGGTCCATCTCGTAGTTTTTTTCACCTATGTATTTCTGATATTCATACCATGAAGGCTTTGGTGCGAGCGAAGCGCCAGGGGGTCGGCATCCCTCGGTACCTCAGGCCGCCGATTTGAGGTGGTCGATGAAAGCGCGCAGCTTCGGCAGGATCTGGCGCTTGCCGGGATGATAGAGGAAGACGCCCGGCGTCGTGGCGGCGATGCTCTCCAGTACCGGCTCGAGTTTTCCTTGCGCTATCGGAGCTTCGGCGACGGGCCGGGGGATCTGGGCCAGCCCAATCCCCCGCGTCGTGGCCCCGAGCAATGTCGGGTAGTCGTGGGCGATCAACGGGCCTGAGACCATCGCCTCGATCGCCTCGTTGCCGTCGATGAAGGACCACGGCGCGATGGCGCCGTTCGAACGGCGCAAGCGCAGGCAGGCGTGGCGGCGCAAATCCTCCACCCGCTCGGGGCGCCCGTGGCGCTCGAAATAGTCCGGGCTGCCGACGACCACGAACGAAAATGCGGGCGTCAACCGCACGGCGACCATGTCGGGGGCGATGAACTGGCCGAGACGAATGCCGGCATCGAAGCCGCCGGTCGCGAGATCGACCATCTCGTCGCTGGCGGCGATCTCCAGTTCGACCTCGGGATAAGCCTGGCAGAAGGACGCGATCACCGGCTCCAGGATCAACGGCACCACGGCGCGGGGCACCGACAGGCGCAGCAGACCGGTTGGCCGTTGGCCGACGTCACGGGCGGCCTCGCCAGCGGCGACGATTTGTTCGAAAGCAGGGCCGGCACGATCGAGGAACCGCTGACCGGCTTCGGTCAAACCGACGCTGCGCGTCGTGCGGACGAACAGCGCTGCGCCGATGCGGGCTTCCAGCGCGCGCACCGCTTGGCTCACGGCGGATGGCGTCACGCCGAGATCGGCGGCGGCGCGGCGGAAGTTGCGGCGCCTGGCGACGGCCAGGAACACCTCGACGCCCTCCAGCGTACCATGTCTGACTGTGTAGTTCTGCTTCATGGGTCGTTGTGATTACAACGGATAGTCGAACGATGGAAGCGGGCTTAGGTAATCGGCTGAAGCGGGGAGGCCGCAATGCCCTGCCAACAAGGAGCCCAAATGCCCACGGAAGTGCTGTTCCAGATCCAACTGGTCTTAGGCTATGTCGCGTGGCTGCTTTGCTTCGGCGCATACGGGCTGCCGTGGCTGAACTCGATGGACCGAACCGCGGCGCAACGCGCCATTGCCACCCTGCACAGCTTCCGCTTCTTCGGCCTCGTCTTCATCCTTCCGGGCGTTGTCGGCCCGAATCTACCCGCCGGCTTCGCCGCGTTCGCCGCCTATGGCGACTTCGCGACAGGGATACTGGCCCTGCTGGCGCTGGTCTCGATAAGGATTCCTTGGCTGTTCTGGTCGTTCGTCGTCGCCTTCAATCTCGTGGGAGCGGTCGACCTCATCGCCGACTATTACCACGCTATCCAGGCCGGTCTTCCCGCGCATGCGGAGCAATTGGGCGCCGCCTACGCGATCCCGATCCTCTACGTGCCGCTGCTGATGATCACCCATATCGCCGCATTCTATTTTCTGCTGCGCCCCCGCCGCAGCGCGTCTCGCGCCGTCACCGACACCGCGACGGCGTCCTAGTCATCCGGGAACCCGGCTGCGCTTTCGAAGGCAATGGCGGCGGGGCGAAAAGCGGATGCTACCGCCGTCCGCTCCCCATCTCGCTCGGCCGTGGCGCCGTACCGCGCTCCTGCACGAGCGGTCCGAGCAGCACCTCTCCGAACAGCGGCTGGTAGCTCCGGCGCACCGCCGGATCCTCCTTGAAGGACAGCGCATACTGGCCGATCTGGTGGAAATAGGTGATGCGGGCCCTGACCAGGCTTTCGTCCGGGGGATAGCCCATGGCGCGGAACGAGCGGATCAGCAGCGCGATGCGCAGATCGTCGATGTCCTTCACCTCCTGAGCCAGTTTTCGGGAGGTTCGCGACCAGTCGCGGATGGCCAGGTCGAGCAGCGGACTGAACGGCGCTTCGTCGACCCATACATGCACGATGTCGGTGAAGAACTGCAGCCCGTCAATGTCGTGCATCTCGCGCATCGCCCAGAACGGTGCGCAGTTGATGTTGCGCCATTCCTGCAGCAGGCCGCCACGAAGATCGTCCAGACTGGCAAAGTGGAAATAGAAGCTGCCGCGCGTGACCTTCAACTGCTTGGAGAGGCGGTCGATCTTCACCTCGGCGATGCCGCGCTTCTCCAGCACCTTGCGCGCGGCGGCGATCCAGGCGTCGCGGCTGAGCGTCTGCCGCGCGGTCTTCGAACGCGGGGCGGCCTTGGACGGTCTCTTGCCTCTGGCCGGGGCGCTGTCGGCTTTCATGTGATCAAGACCTTCATCGCCATGCGCGACGCCTCCAATCCGTTCGCCGGCTTCGATGCGCTTCGCGACTCTTCGAGGGTCCATCTATCGCGGAACGCGCGACCAGAGCAATTCCAGGAACCGCTCTATGGCAATGCGCTGATCCGCTCCAGCATGAGTTCGAAGAACGGCGCCGGATCGATGCGTCGCAGAACGTTGCAGTTCTTGGCGCGGCCGGTCACGTGCCACCAGTCGACCACCGTCATGCCGATCGTCTCCGGCGAGACGATATCGACCGTCACCGCGCACTGGCGCTGCTCGTAGATATGCGGCGCCAGGAGGTAGCCGGTGACGCAGGCATCGTGGATGGGGCGCGCCGGCGTTTCGAATTTGTGGGTGCCGTACTGGCGGTAGAAGTCCGCCAGATTGGCGGCTTCGACCGCGGCGCGGCTGCCGGTTGCGCGCAGGCGGTCTAGCCACTCGGGCGTCATCAGGGCGGTGTAGGTGCAGTCTATGCCGGCCATGGTCACGGGCACGCCGCTGTCGAACACCTTGTGGGCCGCATGCGGGTCGACGAAGATGTTGAATTCCGCCGCCGGCGTGGCGTTGCCGCCCTGGAAAAAGCCGCCGCCCATCAGCACGACTTCGCGCAGCCGGCGCACGATTCTCGGCTCCATGGTCATGGCCATGGCGAGGTTGGTCATCGGCCCGAGCGTGCAGACGGTCAGCTCGCCCTCCGGCGCCTCCATGATCGTGCGCACCAGGTAATTCACCGCGTGTTCGCTCTGCAGTTGCGTCACGGGTTCGGGAAGATCGGCGCCGTCCAGCCCGGTTTCGCCATGGACATACTCGGCCGTGATCAGCTTGCGCACCATCGGCGCCGGGCATCCGGCATGCACCGGCACGTCCGCGCGCCCGGCGAGTTCCACGACCTTCAACGCGTTCTTCGACGTCAGGGCAAGCGGCACGTTGCCGCCGACCGTGGTGATGCCGATCACCTCGAGTTCGGCCGGAGATCCCAGTGCGAAGAGGATGGCGAACGCGTCGTCCTGGCCCGGATCGGTGTCGATGATGATCTTGCGTGGTGCCATGTTTCAGCGCTCTTCCTTTTGCGGTCGAAAGCCTATTGATGAGGCCGTTCGGATGTGTAGAAATACAGTACTGTATCTTATGTTCAAGACAGGGTGTTCGAAAATGGATGCACAAGCGCGCGGCGATTTTTCCGAAATCCCGATCCTCGACGTGTCGGCGCTCTACGGCGACGACGAAGGCGCGATCCGCGAGACGGCGGCGACGCTGCGCCGCTATCTCGAGACGATCGGCTTCCTCTATGTCACCGGCCACCCCATTCCGCGCGCCGATGTCGAAGCCGTCCGCGAAGCCAGCAAGCGCTTCTTTGCCTTGCCGGAGGAGGAAAAGCTCAAGCTGAAGATCGACCGGAATTTCCGCGGCTACCTGCCCTTCGCCGGCTCGACCATCGTAACCTCCTCGGTCGCGACGGTGAGCAAGCCGAACCAGAGCGAATCGATCTTCTTCATGCACGAGGTCGGCGCCGATGATCCCAGGGCCCTGGCCGAAAAGCCCTTGCAAGGCCCCAACCAGTGGCCGGACGAGGCAGCGCTGGCTGGCTTCCGGCAGACGATCGATCGCTATGTCGAGGAGATGGGCACGCTGGCGCGCAAGATGGTCCGCGCCATCGCGCTGTCGCTCGGGCTGCCCCCCGGCAGCCTCGACCGCTATTTCGAGCAGCCGACGACCTTTCTGCGCCTGCTGCATTATCCGACGCAGCCCCAGGAAGAAGGTCTCTTCGGCTCGGCGCCGCACACCGACTACGGCTTCATCACCTTGCTGGCGCAGGACAATGTCGGCGGCCTGGAGGTCAAGAACAAGGCTGGCGACTGGGTTCCGGCACCTCCGGTCCCGGACTCCTTCGTGATGAATGTCGGCGACATCCTGGCGCGCTGGTCGAACGACCAGTTCGTCTCGACGCCGCACCGTGTCATCAACCGGTCCGGGCGCGAGCGCTATTCGCAGCCCTTCTTCTTCGATCCGTCCATGGACGAGACGATCGAAGCGCTGCCGGTCTGCGTGCCGGCCGGCACGCAGCCGAAATACGGGCCGGTGCTCTACGGCGACTATCTGATGGAGCGCATCGACAAGAACTATCACTATCGCAAGAAGAAGGCGGCGGAAGCCACCGGCGCCTGAGTGAATGCCAAGCCCGAGCTGGCCCCGAACAGCGGCCAGCTCGGGCCTTGCCTGATAAAGTCGGGCCTTGCCTGACAAAGACTGCAAACACTGCCAACAAGGAAAAGAAAGGGGAACAACAATGAATGCATATCTGCGAACGGCCAGTCTCACGCTGGCGATCTCCGCTATAGCCTGGGGTGGGGTTTCCTGGGCTGCCGAGGTTCCGAAATCCACCGATGTCAAGCAGAGCGGAACGCTCGCCGTCGCCAACACGCTGGACTACGCGCCATTCGAATATCTCGACGCCGACGGCAAGCAGACTGGCATCATCATCGAACTGGCCGGCGAGGTGGCCAAGCTCGTCGACGCCAAGCTCGACGTGCAGCGCACGCCGTTTCCCTCGATGATACCGGGCCTGGCCGCGGGCCGCTTCAAGATCGCCTGGGAGACGTTTTCGGCAACGCCCGAGCGGCTGAAGCAGGTCGATTTCGTCATGTTCCTGAAGGCCGGCCTCGCCGTCTCGACATCGCCGGACAAGAAGGCGAGCTTCAGCGGTGATACGCCGCTCTGCGGCAAGCGTGTCGGCGTCTCGGCCGGCAGCGCCTCGGACTTCCTGGTCGACAAGCTCGGCAAGGACTGCACCGACAAGGGTCAGGCGGCCATCGAAAAATCGGTCTTCAACTCATCGACCGATATCGTCCAGGCCGTGCTGTCCGATCGGGTCGATGCCCGCATGGACGATGCGACCGCATCGAGCTATTTCGAGGTGACGAGCAAGGGCCAGCTGGTGGTCCTGCCGACGCTTTACGAGGTCGCGCCGCTCGGCATGGCGATCGCCAAGGACGACAAGGAGACCGCCGACATGATGGTGGGCGCGCTTTCCGAGCTGTTCAACAACGGCACTTACAAGGCTATCCTCGAGAAGTACGGCATGGGCGTCTATGCCATCAAGGAACCCTACTTCGTCGGCACCATGGACGCGCTTCGCGCAGAATAGAAATTACCGGCGCCTGGTGGTCCGTCAGGCGCCGGCCAGCGATCAGGAGACCAGCGATGGGCATGGCCCACCCGACCGAGATCGGCGTCGAGCCAGCAGGTGTCGCCGCCGCCGTGTCGCGATTGACCGTCGTGCCGCAGCGCCGCTACGGCATCTGGGTCGGCACGGCGCTTGCGCTGCTGCTGGCGTTTGTGATCATTCGCGCCTTCGCCAGCAATCCGGCCTTCGCCTGGGGCACGGCCGCCGGCTACCTGTTCCATCCCTCGATCATGCGCGGCCTTGGCAACACGCTGATGCTCACCGTCATCATTATGGTGCTGGCGATCGTCGTCGGCACCGTCATTGCCATCATGCGGGTGTCGCCAAGCCCGGTGCTGCGCGCCTTCGCGGGTGTCTATGTCTGGTTCTTCCGCGGTGTCCCGGCCCTGATCCAGCTGATTTTCTGGTTCAACCTGTCGCTGCTGGTGCGCGAAATCTCGCTCACTTTGCCCTTCCTGGGCACGCTGTTTGCCGTGCGCACCAATGATTTCATGACGCCGTTCTTCTCGGCTGTCGTTGCGCTTTCGCTGTGCGAGGCCGGCTACATGGCCGAGATCATACGCGCCGGCATCAAGTCGGTGCCGTCTGGCCAGTCGGAAGCGGCGAGTGCGCTCGGAATGCCCTACCGCATGATCCTGAAGCGCATCACCCTGCCGCAGGCCATGCGCTTCGTACTGCCGCCGACCGGCAATGAGGCGATCAACTTGCTGAAGATGACGTCGCTGGTGACCTTCATTGCCGTCGATGACCTGTTCTATACGGCGCAAAGCATCTATGCGCGCACCTTCGAGACGATCCCGCTCTTGATCGTGGTCGCCTTCTGGTACCTTGCGGTGGTCAGCATCATGTCGGTGGGACAGCATTTCCTGGAGCGCCATTTCGGCCGCAGCGACACGCGCCGCGAGCCCCTGACGATGCGCGCCCTGCGCAACGCCGTCAGCCTGCGCGGCGTCGCCCGATGAGCGATGTGAAGTCCGAAAATCGCGCCCGCTTCGGCGTGCCGGCCAACTCCATGGTGTTCGCGCGCGGCGTGCGCAAATCCTATGGCCCGCTCGAAGTCCTCAAGGGTGTCGACTTCGACGTGCCCGAAGGATCGGTGGCTTGCATCATCGGCCCGTCGGGATCCGGCAAGAGCACGTTCCTGCGCTGCATCAACCATCTGGAGAAACTCAGCGCCGGCATCCTGCTGGTGGACAGCCAGTTCGTCGGCTATGACCTCCAGGGCGACAAGCTCTACGAGGTCAAGGACGATCTCCTGTGCCGGCGCCGGGCAGAAATCGGCATGCTGTTCCAGTCGTTCAACCTGTTCTCGCATATGACGGTGATGGAGAACCTGATCGAGGCCCCGACGCAGGTGCGGCGCATTCCCGCCGATCAGGCCAAGGCCGAGGCGGAGGTGCTGCTGCGGCGTGTCGGCCTCGCCGACAAGATCGACCGCTATCCGCGCGAACTGTCCGGCGGCCAGCAGCAGCGTGTTGCGATTGCGCGCGCCATGGCAATGAAGCCGAAGGTCCTGCTGTTCGACGAGCCGACATCGGCGCTCGATCCGGAACTGGTCGGCGAGGTGCTGCAGGTGATGCGCGACCTGGCCGAGAGCGGTATGACGATGGTCGTCGTCACCCACGAGATCGGCTTTGCTCGCGAGATCGGCGATCAGCTCGTCTTTATGGATGGCGGCGTGATCGTCGAACGTGGCGCGCCGCGCGAGATGATCGCCAACCCAAAATCGCCGCGAACCCGCGAGTTCCTGTCCCGGGTTCTGTGAGGTCTCCTTGTCGGGGCGCGGTTGCCACTCTCGGGATCACGCCGCCAATGCCGCTGGACCCAGGCTGCGGATGATCGTGGCAAGTTCGACGCATTCGCCGTGCCTGGTACTGTTGCGACGCCAGGCAAGGCAAATCATGCGTTGCGGCATCGGCTCCTGGAACGGCACGATCTTCAGGTCCGGGATGGTGCCCGCTGGCCCGGCCGCCATTTCGGGGACGAGCGTGACGCCGAGCCCGTGCGCCACCATCTGCAAGAGCGTGGTCAGGCTGGTGGCGCCGTAGCTTGCCATCGCCACCGGGCGCACATTGCCGCAGACGGCCAGCGCCTGTTCGCGCAGGCAATGACCTTCCTCCAGCAGCATCAGCCTCTCCAGTGCCGGGCTCTCGGGCGGAACCGGCGGCGAGGCGAAGGCGGGATCGCCTGATGGCACGGCCAGGAAGAACCTGTCGGGAAACAGTGCCTCGGTGGTCAGGCCGGGATGATCGAGCGGAAGCGCGGCGATGAAGGCGTCGAGCTTTCGCGATGCGGTGTCTTCGACCAGGGACGTGGTGACAGCCTCGCGCAGTTCGAGCAGCAAGGCCGGAAAGTGCTTTTTGAGCTCTGGCAGGGCGCGCGGCAAGAGATAGGGCGCGACGGTCGGGATGATGCCCAGGCGGAAGCGTCCCTCCATGGCCATGCGGCCGCGCCGGGCCGTCGTTTCAACGTCGCGTATGTCGGCCAGGATACGTTCGATGCGCGGCAAAAGCGCTGCCGCTTCGTCGGTCATCCTGACCGACTTGCCGCCACGTTCGAACAGCCGGCAGTTCAGCCGCTGCTCCATCTCCGCGATCTGCGCGGACAGCGCCGGCTGGCTGACGCCGGCCAGTTTCGCCGCACGCCCGAAATGCAGCGTCTGGGCCAGCATTTCGAAATAGTGCATCTGGCGAACGGTCAATCCTATCATGCGGGCAATCCTACCATAAGGAATTCCTATCAAAACAAACAGGAAAGGCAATTTGTCTTTATCGGCAAGGCAGCCTAGTCTGGAACCATTCCAGATTGGTGCGGCCACTGGCTGCCCCCAGAATCTTGGCAAAGATCAAACCTCGGCAAATCGGAGACGAACATGGACGCGAAAACCGACGACAACAGCGCGGGCAAATGCCCTGTGGCGCATGGATCCGCCGGCCGGACCAACCGTGACTGGTGGCCGAACCAGCTCGACCTCGGCGTTCTCCACCAGCAGTCGAACCTGTCGGACCCGATGGGCGAGGATTTCGACTACGCCAAGGAATTCGCGAGCCTCGATCTCGATGCGGTCATCCAGGACCTGCACAAGGTCATGACGGATTCGCAGGACTGGTGGCCGGCGGACTTTGGCCACTATGGACCGCTCTTCATCCGCATGGCCTGGCACAGCGCCGGCACCTACCGCATCGGTGATGGCCGCGGCGGCGCCGGTGCCGGCCAGCAGCGCTTCGCGCCGCTGAACAGCTGGCCGGACAATGCCAATCTCGACAAGGCGCGCCGGCTCTTGTGGCCGGTCAAGCAGAAATACGGCCGCAAGATCTCCTGGGCCGACCTGCTGATCCTCACCGGCAACGTCGCGCTGGAATCGATGGGCTTCAAGACCTTCGGCTTCGCCGGCGGCCGCGCCGACGTCTGGGAACCTGAGCAGGACGTGGACTGGGGTTCGGAAACCAAGTGGCTGGACGACCAGCGCTACTCCGGCGATCGCGAACTCCAGGGCCATCTCGGCGCCGTGCAGATGGGCCTCATCTACGTCAATCCCGAAGGACCGAACGGCAAGCCCGATCCGCTGGCTTCGGCCCGCGACATCCGTGAAACCTTCGGCCGCATGGCCATGAACGACGAGGAAACCGTGGCGCTGATCGCCGGCGGCCACACTTTCGGCAAGACCCATGGCGCCGGCGATGCATCGCTGGTTGGCGCCGAGCCGGAAGGCGCCGGCATCGAAGCGCAGGGCCTCGGCTGGTCGAGCAAGCATGCCAGCGGTATTGCCGGCGACGCCATCACTTCGGGCCTCGAAGTGACCTGGACGACGACGCCGACCAAATGGAGCAACAACTTCTTCGACAATCTGTTCAACTACGAATGGGAGCTGACGAAGAGCCCGGCGGGCGCCCATCAGTGGACCCCCAAGGGTGGCGCCGGCGCCGGCACGGTGCCGGATGCGCACGATCCCTCGAAGCGCCGCGCGCCGTCCATGCTGACCACCGACCTCGCGCTGCGCGTCGATCCGGCCTATGAGAAGATCTCGCGGCGTTTCCATCAGCATCCGGATCAGTTCGCCGATGCCTTCGCCCGCGCCTGGTTCAAGCTGACGCATCGCGACATGGGTCCGGTCGTGCGCTATCTCGGCCCGTTGGTGCCGAAGGAAGAACTGATCTGGCAGGATCCGATCCCCGCGATCGATCACGAACTGGTCGGCGAGCAGGATATCGCCTCGCTGAAGGCGAAGATCCTGGCCTCGGGCCTGTCGGTTTCCGAACTCGTCTCGACCGCCTGGGCATCGGCCTCGACGTTCCGCAATTCCGACAAGCGTGGCGGCGCCAACGGCGCCCGTATCCGGCTGGCACCGCAGAAAGACTGGGACGTCAACCAGCCGGCTGAACTATCGAAAGTGCTTGCCAAGCTCGAAGGCATCCAGAAGGAGTTCAACGCGGCGCAGACGGGCGAGAAGAAGATCTCGCTCGCCGACCTGATCGTCCTCGGCGGCGTCGCCGCGGTCGAGAAGGCGGCGAAGGACGGTGGCCATGAGGTGAAGGTGCCGTTTACGCCCGGTCGCATGGACGCTTCGCAGGAGCAGACGGATGTCCACTCCTTTGCCGCGCTCGAGCCGAAAGTCGATGGCTTCCGCAACTATGTCAGGGGCAAGCAGCCGATGTCGGTCGAAGCCATGCTGGTCGACCGCGCGCAGTTGCTGTCGCTGACCGCTCCCGAAATGACGGTGCTGGTCGGCGGGTTGCGCGTGCTCGGCGCCAACGCTGGCGGCTCGAAGCACGGCGTGTTCACCGATAGGCCGGGCACTTTGACCAACGACTTCTTCGTCAACCTGCTCTCGATGAGCACGGTCTGGGATCCGGCAGCCGGTTCGGTTCCGGGTTCGGAGGAAGTGTACGAGGCCCGTGACCGCAAGACCAAGGCTGTCAGATGGACCGGCACCCGCGCCGACCTGATCTTCGGCTCGCATGCGCAACTGCGTGCGCTTGCCGAAGTCTACGGATCCAGCGACGCCGGACAGAAATTCGCCAGGGATTTCGTCGCGGCCTGGACCAAGGTGATGAACGCCGACCGCTTCGACATCGCAGGCTGATTCCGGCGTAAGGACCCGACAAAAAGAGGCGCGGGCCGTGGCCCGCGCCTTTTATTTCAGCTTTCGAGATCAATCCTTCTCGAAGATGCGTGCCTTGGCGACGACGCCGGCAATGGCGCCGCCGATCAGCGGCGCGACGATGAACAGCCAGAGCTGGCTGAGTGCCGCACCGCCCGTAAACAGCGCCGGACCGATGGAGCGCGCCGGATTGACCGAGGTGCCAGTGACCGGGATCATGGCGAAGTGAATGCCCGCGAGCGTAAGGCCGATGACCAGGCCGGCAAATGCCGTCGAGTGCTTTTCAGCGGTGACGCCGAGGATCACGGTGACGAAGGTAAAGGTGCCGATCAGTTCCCACAGGAAGGCCGAGCTTATGCCCCATTTCGTCTCGTCCCAGCCATTGGCGCCGAAGCCGCCGGTGTGGCCGCCGGCCTGGCCGGAAACAATGATCCAAAGCGCCAGCGAAGCCAGAATGGCCCCGATGATCTGCGCGATCCAATAGGGGATGACGTCCTTGGCTGGCAGCCGTCCGGCAAGGAAGACACCGAGTGTCACAGCCGGATTGAGATGTGCGCCCGAAATGGGGCCGATCGCATAGGCCGCGGCGATGAGGCCGATGCCGAATGCCAGGCCGATGCCTTCCTGGCCGAGCGGCAGCGCGCCGCCGAAGCCGCCCGTCACCACCGACGCCGTGCCGATGAACACCAACAGAAATGTGCCTAGAACTTCCGCCAGATAAGTCTTCATTGCCCTCTCCTCGTGTCGATCCGCCGGTCTACGTTTTCTGCGCCGCGAATCATGGCGGCAAGAGTATTCCCAACCGAAAAACTTGGAAAGCAGAGCTGTTGCGCCACGCGCCGTGCTTGAACGCGCCAGTATGAACATTAGAGATCTTTCATCTATTGATCGATCTGCTGTTGATTGCCAGGGAGAGTTACTGGTCGGCCAATTTCGCTGGCAACAGTCGGGATGGTGCCACGCCGCGAGACGGAGCGGGGTTCAATCCGGACGTGAAAGGTTCTAAGAGCAGGCCGAGATGCTGTGCTCGATTTGATGGAATGACGAATGCGACTGGGCGGAAGGCTGGCTGCGGCCATCGAAGTGCTTGAAGACATTGGCCGGCGTCACCGGCCGGTGGCCGATGCGCTGAAGGACTGGGGCCTCTCGCACCGTTTCGCCGGCGGCGGCGATCGCGCGGCGATCGGCAACATCGTCTATGACGCGTTGCGCCACAAGCGCTCCGCCGGCTGGCTGCTCGGCGAAGACACGCCGCGCGCCATCGGCTTCGGCGCGCTGCTGCTCGAATGGGGCCAGACGGCGCAGTCGCTCAACGACGCGCTCGACGGTGACAAGTTCGCGCCGCCGCTGCTCGGCGCCACCGAGCTCCAGGCAATCGCCGAACGCCGGCTTGCCGACGCGCCGTCCGCGGTGCGGGCCGACATACCCGATTGGTGCGAACCGCTTTTCGAACGGGCCTTTGGAGCGAGCTGGGTCGAGGAGGGCGCCGCGCTGGCGACACGTCCTCCGCTCGACATCAGGGTCAACACGCTGCAGGCCGATCGCAAGAAGGTGCTGACGGAACTGGCCGATACCGGTGCCAAGCCCGCTCGCATAGCGCCAAACGGCATCCGCATTCCGCCCATCGATGGCGACGGCAGGCATCCGAATGTGCAGGCAGAGCCGGCCTTCCAGAAGGGCTGGTTCGAGGTCCAGGACGAAGGCTCGCAAATAGCGGCCGCGCTCGCCAGTGCCGAGGCCGGCATGCAGGTGCTCGACTTCTGCGCCGGCGCCGGCGGCAAGACGCTGGCGCTGTCGGCTCAGATGGGCAATACGGGCCAGATCTTCGCCCATGATGCCGAAAAGGCGCGGCTGGCGCCGATCTTCGACCGCATCCGCCGCTCGGAAAACCGCAATGTGCAGGTGGTCACCAAGCCGGCCGAGCTTGCGCCGCTCTCGGGTCATATGGACGTCGTGCTGGTCGACGCACCGTGCACCGGCAGCGGCACCTGGCGCCGCCGTCCCGACGCCAAATGGCGCCTGACGCAAAGACAGCTCGATGCCCGCAAGGGCGAGCAGTCGGCGATCCTCGATGCCGCCAGCATCTATGTCAAACCCGGTGGCCTGCTGGTCTACATCACCTGCTCGGTATTCCCTGAGGAAAATGGCGAACAGGTCGCCGCGTTTCGCGGGCGTAACAGCGGCTTTGTCCCGGTCGATCACCGCGCGCTGTGGGACAGCCATTTCCCGGGGCACGAGGCGGCCGCGCGGATCGGCGCCGGTGGCGATATTTCGCTGTCGCCGGCGCTGAGCGGCACCGATGGTTTTTATGTCTGTGCCATGCGCAGGCCCGGCTGAACGTATCGGCTGGCGCCGATGCGTGGCGGGTTCGGTTCGCTGTCGCGGGTCAAGCCGATTGCTGCACTGCAGCAAAAGCGTTTGCCTGCCGCCCGTGCCTCTGCAATAAGCTTTTCCGGCAAAAGTGAAGGCAATGGCGATGGCGGCAAAGATCGTACCGGCTCCAGACTATGAGGGTCGCGTCAGGGCGTCCTTTGCGCGCCAGCAGGCGATGGCGACGATCGGCGCCGAACTGACGCTGGTGACGCCGGGGATCATCGAGATCGAGATGCCCTATTCGGCTGCATTGACCCAGCAACATGGTTTTCTGCACGCCGGCGTCATTTCGACCGCGCTGGACTCGGCCTGTGGTTATGCCGCCTTCTCGCTGATGCCGGAGAATTCCGGCGTGCTGACCATCGAGTTCAAGGTCAACCTGCTGGCGCCCGGCCGAGGCGAACGGTTCCTGTTCCGCGGTTCGGTGACCAAACCCGGCCGCACCATCATCGTCGCCGATGGCCAGGCCTACGCCTTCGCCGCCGACGGCGAGGCCAAGCTGATCGCCACCATGACCGGGACCATGATGACGGTGGTCGGCCGCGACGGGATTGCAGGCTGATGGGCAACGTTGTGCGAATTGGCGGCAAGGACGTCCTGTTCGTCATGGCGGCGCAAGCCGAATACGGCCCACATCTGCAAAAACTGTTCACGCCGCTGATGACCGGTGTCGGCCCGGTCGAGGCAGGTGTGCGCCTCGGCGCCGAACTCTCCCGGTTGAAGTCTGAAAAAGCCTTGCCGGATCTTGTCGTATCGCTCGGCTCAGCCGGCAGCCGGACCTTGGAGCAGACCGAAATCTACCAGGCCGTCTCCGTCGGCTATCGCGACATCGACGCCTCGCCACTCGGCTTCGAGAAAGGCGCGACGCCGTTCCTCGACCTGCCGGTGACCGTGCCGCTGCCGTTCAGGATTCCGCAGATCAAGGAAGCCACGCTATCGACCGGCGGCGCGATCATCACCGGCGCGGCCTACGACACGATCATGGCTGACATGGTCGACATGGAGACCTTCGCTTGCCTGCGCGCCTGCCAGCTGTTCGATATCCCGCTGATCGGCCTGCGCGGCATTTCCGACGGAGCGGCCGATCTCAGGCATGTCGGTGACTGGACGGAGTATCTGCATGTCATCGACGAAAAGCTGGCGGACGCCGTCATTCGCCTCGAACAGGCGATCGGCTCTGGCTTGCTTCGCGTCCAGCCGACCCGTGAAGACCCGAGGCCAGTCTGAAAGTCAGGCACCGCAACCCATTGCGCCGACTCATTTCTTTCTCTAAACGCTCGCCATGAAAACAGCCAATCATCCCGACACCGTCCTGATTGTCGATTTCGGCAGCCAGTTTACCCAGCTCATAGCCCGCCGCATCCGCGAGGCGGGTGTGTTTTCCGAGATCGTGCCGTTCCAGTCGGCCGAAGCGGCGTTCAAGCGCATCAATCCGAAAGCCGTGATCCTGTCGGGCGGGCCGGCCTCGACGTCGGACATTGGCAGCCCGCGTGCGCCGCAGATCGTCTTCGACGCCGGCGTGCCGGTGCTCGGCATCTGCTACGGCCAGATGGCCATGTGCGTGCAGATGGGCGGTGTCGCTGAAAGCTCCAACCATCGCGAATTCGGCCGCGCCTTCGTCGAGATCGAGAAGGACAGCCCGCTGTTCGAGGGCCTGTGGGCGACCGGGCAGCGGCACCAGGTCTGGATGAGCCATGGCGACCGCGTCATCGCCCTGCCGCCGGGCTTCGAGGTATTCGGCAAGTCCGAGAGCTCGCCCTTTGCCATTTTCGGCAATGTCGAGCGCCGTATGTACGGCATCATGTTCCATCCCGAGGTGGTGCACACGCCTGATGGAGCCAGGCTGCTCAGGAACTTCGTCCACAACATCGCCGGCATCGAGGGCGACTGGACGATGCGCGCCTATCGCGAACATGCTGTCGAGACGATCCGCAAGCAGGTCGGCAAGGGCAAGGTGATCTGCGCCCTGTCGGGTGGCGTGGACTCCTCCGTCGCCGCGCTGCTGATCCACGAGGCGGTCGGCGACCAGCTCACCTGCATCCTTGTCGACCACGGCCTGATGCGCAAGGACGAGGCAGCGGGCGTGGTGGCGATGTTCCGCCAGCACTACAATCTGCCGTTGATCCTGGTCGATGCCTCGGACAAGTTCATCTCCGCGCTGGAAGGCGAGTCCGACCCGGAAAAGAAGCGCAAGACCATCGGCCGTCTGTTCATCGAAGTGTTCGAGGAAGAGGCGAAGAAGCTCGGCGGTGCCGATTTCCTGGCGCAAGGCACGCTCTATCCTGACGTGATCGAAAGCGTCTCCTTCACCGGCGGCCCGTCGGTGACCATCAAGTCGCACCACAATGTCGGCGGCCTGCCCGAGCGCATGAACATGAAGCTGGTCGAGCCGCTGCGTGAACTGTTCAAGGACGAGGTGAGGGCGCTCGGCAAGGAGCTTGGCCTGCCCGAAAGCTTCATCGGCCGCCACCCGTTCCCCGGCCCCGGCCTCGCCATTCGCTGCCCCGGCGGCATCACGCGGGAAAAGCTGGAGATCCTGCGCGAGGCCGACGCCATCTACCTCGACGAAATCCGCAAGGCCGGCCTCTACGACGCCATCTGGCAGGCTTTCGCCGTGCTGCTGCCGGTGCAGACCGTCGGCGTGATGGGCGACGGCCGCACCTACGAATTCGTCTGCGCGCTGCGCGCCGTCACTTCGGTCGACGGCATGACGGCCGATTTCTACCACTACGACATGGCCTTCCTCGGCGCCGCCGCCACGCGCATCATCAACGAGGTCCGCGGCATCAACCGCGTCGTCTACGACGTCACCTCGAAGCCGCCCGGGACAATCGAGTGGGAATAGAGGTCGGTCGTTCGCCAGCATTCGGCGACTATCGAAGAAACTTCATTAAACCTCTGAATCTTACCTGCTTTTATCTCTAGGTCTATCGCTGACTATCGCCCCTAAGCGGAATCATTTGACGGTATATCTGACGGCATTCCTTTTCGCGTCATCTTCGCTGCAGACTGATGCCGTCAGTGCGCCGGACTCAAGCACGTGGCATCTTTCGAGGTAAGGCATTGAATCGAATGGGCTCTCCAAGTGACTTGACGGTAAAACGAATGACGGTAAAACTAGGCGTTTCACAATCCTAGATGCGCCCGTCCGTCTCCTCCTATGCTCACAGACATCGCACTTAAGAAGCTGAAACCAAAAGAGAAAATATACAAAGTCACTGATCGTGACGGTATGTACGCGACCGTGGCTCCCACAGGGCAGGTATCGTTCCGATACGACTACCGAGTGAATGGTCGGCGAGAGACAGTGACGCTTGGCCGCTATGGTGAGGGAGGCATCTCGCTAGCAGAGGCGCGTGACCGCTGTCTTGCCGCACGAAAAATGGTTGCAGCCGGAAAATCGCCAGCCCAGGAAAAGCAGCGTGACAAGCGGCGCCGGTCTGGGACGGCCACGTTCGGCGATGCTGGCAGAAGATGGTTTAAAGAGGCGAAGATGGCGGACAGCACGCGCTCGATGCGCAAAGCCGTCTTCGATCGAGACATCTTGCCGATTTGGGACAAAAGGGTCCTCACAGAAATAACATCGGACGATTTGCGGGCGCTGTGCGCAAAGGTGAGGGACCGTGGCGCACCGGCAACGGCAATTCATGTCCGGGATATCGTTAAGCAGGTCTATGGTTATGCCATTCTGCACGGCGAGAAGATCGCCAATCCGGCGGACGAGGTAGGGCCAGCTTCCATAGCCACCTTCGAGGCGAAAGACCGAGCGTTGTCACCCCCAGAAATTCGACTCATGCTGAAAGAGTTGGAAAATGTGCCGACGTTGCCGACCATCCGGCTGGGCGTAAAGCTGATCCTGCTCACGATGGTTCGGAAAAGTGAGCTTCTGGGCGCGACGTGGGATGAGGTAGACTTCGAGAACGCGGTATGGAGCATTCCCAAAGAGCGAATGAAGCGGAAGAAGCCCCACAACGTCTATCTCTCCCGCCAGTCCCTGGACATCATGATTGCGCTCAAGACTTGCGCTGCGAACTCTCGATACGTGCTTCCATCTCGCTATGACGCCGACGAGCCTATGTCGCGCGCGACTTTCAATCGGATTACCATGGCGATTGTGGACCGCGCAAAAAAACAAGACCTGCCGCTTGCTCCCTTTACGGTGCACGATTTACGTCGGACCGGCTCCACGCTCCTAAACGAGATCGGATTCAATCGCGACTGGATCGAAAAATGCCTTGCCCACGAAGACAGTCGCTCCTCCCGCGGCGTCTATAACAAGGCGGAATACGAACCGCAGCGGCGCCACATGCTGCAGGAATGGGCCGATATGATTGAAGCGTGGGCGGCTGGCAATAAACACGCACCCACACTGCAGCCGATTTCCGGGGCGGCTGTCATCCTCGATCCCATTTGACGGGTCTCGTCTTCCGCGACCGAACGTCTGGTCCCGGGGCCAGTTCGAGCGAACCAGCAGAGGACGCGTTCCGCCGTTCCTGAATCCACGCTTCGACTTCTCCCAGGTCCCAAACGACGCAGCGGGGGGTCAGATTGAACCGTCGGGGGAACTCGCCTCGTTGTTCCATTTCATAAATGGTCGTGTCCGACAATGGGACGATCTCTCGCAATTGCGATCGGCGAACAGTTCGCACAATCCGTCGCGCCTCAATGTGCGATAGAACCGGAAGGGGGCGGTCCGCTGGCGCGGCCTCTATGCCCTGGCAACTTTCGCGTTGAGGTTGCTTCTGGCGTTTGACCATTTGCATACCGAAGGGCTCCTTCGGGCCAATGATCGCGCATCTACTCCAATCTGAGCATAGCTCTCAACTACGATCATATCGTCTCCTTTACCAACCGGCGAGCTTTGCGATGGTCGGCAAGCCTAGGTCTTGCTCACGAGCCACACCGAGTGCGGCGACATCCATCACGTGATTGAGCGGACGGCGAACACGCCCTGGACATCGGCGGCGTGCTATGCCCCGAAGATCGAATTTGAGACCAGCTTGCCCTGATCCGCAATGCAAAGCAGGTTGTAGCCATAGGAGTAATGCGCGGCGGCGATGTCGAAATCCGCCCAACTGGCCATAAGCTTGCGGAGTACGATCAGAAAGGCCGCTTGCGTCGCGTAATTGCGTGGGCTGACCTCGACGTCACTATCGGAGGCATACTCTATGCCGTCGAGTGCAAGCGGATGGAGACCAGCGGCTATGGCGAGGAGGAGCGGATGCGCATGCGGGTGTTGTGGCGTCCCGCATCAGAGTTGCTGGAGAAGATGGGTCTGAGTGTCTTCGTGGACGTGACGTTCCAGATCCCGATCGCCGAGGTTCACGAACGATATCTGCTCGAGAGAGCCGAGCAATGGCTCTCGTCCAAGCTTCCGTCACTACTTTGGCAGGACGACTTCGCGCGAGGGACCATAGGCGAGATGGATCTGGCCACATCCAAGGAGTCAAGTTCAAGTACGGTGCTTCGCCGCGTTACATGCACGCGTGCGATCAGGCGATCGTGCTACGCTGGAAGTGCATTACGAGATGTTGTGTGCAGAAATCGCACACGAAAGTTCTGCTTCCCTTCTTTTTTCGTTCCCACGGCGGAGCCGCCGAGAGCTCTTTCCTACGCTCTTCTGCCGACGACATTGACCGCTCCAATTCGGATGATCGTCGGGAACCCATGAACCGCATTGTCGGCTGCGTCCAGCTTGCCTGGAAGCTTTCCGAACTTTCTGCCTATCGCCTTCAGCCAAACTGCGAGGGCTCGTCGCTGAGGCGAATTCCCAACAAGCCTCCAGGCGTTGCGCTGGTGGTAACGGAGAGAGCTTCCGCCAATATAGCGCTGCAACCAAGTTCACCTGTTGAGGTGAAACTCCGATCAGCACAATAGGTCAAAACCTGCCCGTAAGGGCGACCGCTTTGCGCCTCTACTCATTCAGACGCTCCGTCAGCCAGCACACTTTAGCGTACCGATGTCTGTATCTGATTGAGGTTCAGCTGGAAGAGAAGGCTCTGGAGTCGTGCACTAATGGCTGCATCAGAGGTATCCTCCGCGTCACCAGAGCTTGGGGCGAAGCCATAAGAAATCCTATCTGTGTTGACTTTCGAGGCGCCAATGAGACCGCCGGGTCCTGTAAAATGGCTGAGGCTCCAATTAGGTCCGAAACCATTTACGTTACGAGTAACCTCAAACTGTACGTACCCGCCGAACTCGCCATCGGCACCATTCAGCTTCGCGTTCGAATCTGAGTATTGGGCGGTAAAGGCAAGCGCAACGACCTTGTCTAGGCCAAGCTCGCCATCCAGATTTGTCTCGGACGGGCTGGGGCATTCCTCGAACCGATTTTTTGTTCCTGTCTTTCGACTGTATGCAGCGGCGATTTTGCGGTCGGCAATCAGCCGATCGACGGAGAAGTAAAGATTCTGCGTGAAGTTTTGCTCACGGGCCTTAGCGATCTTAAAGCCAGCGTCGAAGGTAAACTGGGCGTTAGAAATATACGACAAAGAGGGCGCAAGCTCGCCACTGTCGTTTACCGTCAGTGATAAGGACACGCCAATCACGTAGTGAAGCTGTTCCAACTTTGGTCCGGTGTAGGGGGAGGCAATTGCCTTCAGCAATTCACACTTCACGCGCTGGACGATTGTCGCGGTCGTGGGATGCCGCTCCTTTCGTCGTCCGACGCGATTGTCGCGGTCTTGAAGGCTGGCGTGCCGGACTTCGTGGAGCGTGGCGCAAAGGCGCTCCGGCTGGCACTTCCGTTGACCGAAAGGCGTGACCGACCCCTTTCTGCTCTTCCGTGCTTGGTCCCTCGGTCCGGACGCCACATTCAGTAGCGCGATTATTTGATGGTCTCAGTGCGGGCCGAGCGCACGACTTCCGTCAAACCGCATCGCGAGCTGATTGGCTAGAAGGCAGCTCAGAATGTCGCCACCCCCCTGATCGGTTGAAGTCGCTGACTCAAACTAGCTGGATCCATTCCATTCGCTGCGTATGCTGCCATCGCCTCCTCGCGCCAAAACATGTCACCAGGTCCTGGATAAGTTGTCCTTAGCGAACGAATTGTCCTAAGCGCGTTAGTGGCCCACACCCGGAACTCGGAGGTGCGCCAGAAGGCAACGTCTTGAAGATGAACCGCTGCCTCGGGTGCCGCCCCGGAGATCCCGCTAACAAGAACCGGGACAATTTTCGCTTGGTCGCCCAGACCAAGGCGCTGTCGCAGCCATGTTGGATGGCTCGCAACCTGACGTGCTTTGTTGACAGGAAGCAGCGTAGTTGACTGTGCCTCCGTGAAGTCTTCGAATACGATCGCAAAGGATTCATCTGCTACCCACCAGGGGTCCGGCGCCCCGTCTGTTTCCTCATTACCAGCGTCGAAACCGAGCAGGAGTCCGAGCTCCTTCTGCGCATTTTCGAACGGGGCAAAGGCATCTTGCCCGATCCCCTCAAGGATCAAGCGCTCGACTTTCGCAAATTTTTCGTCGTGCCTCGTTCCCAGTTCAGCGAACCGCAGCTCAAGCCGCTCAATCAGAGGAGCGGCCGAGATTCCGGGCTTGCTGTCTTCGACAAGTTGCGCCTCTCGCAGCCCGGCGAGCTGCCGCAGCCAAGTTATGCCGGATGATGCTTTCGCCGCAATTGTGTAGTACTCGCGAGCCACGCCACTCAAGTCGACGCCCCCAGCGCGGGTCGCCTGACTCGCTGCATCTCCTGCCAAATAATTCCACAGCGCGCGATAGCCCTTCAGCCCCCCATCCTGCAGAAGTGTCAGCACATGCCTCGCTTCCTCCAGTGCGCCAGTGGGATTGTGATCCCACATAGCGTATTGGTAGGCGACCTCGTGATCGGCTGCATGGCGCAATTGCTCGAGCGCGGGCAAATTCGATTGTGTGGCCAAGCCTCGTAGGCGCCTGATCTCATTTTCTGCACCGCGCCATTCTTCGCCGCGAGCATAGAAAAGAAGGAGATTGTCGAGCATCTCCTGGCTTGTCCCGGACTGCTCTATGCCGAACGTTAGTTCAGCCTGAAGCTCCGGATGGAGCGCGCTTCGCGTCTCGCGCTTGCTAATATATGTGTGAAGATCTTCCCCGAGGAGTATCACCGCTGAATAGTCGGTTGCTGACCGCGTGCAGCGACCTACGGCCTGCACCACGCGGGTGCGAACTCGGTCGGCGAGAAGGAGGCCCGCGCTCATGCGAGATACCAAGAACCGCTCTTGCAGATTAGCGGCCGCAGGGAGCCCACGCATGATCAGCAGACGACACTGCTCGTCTGGGAAGTCAATTCCGTCGTAGCGATTTGCGAGTACTGCCACCGCTTGCGGCGCTTGGACGAAGGCCTGCTTGGATTCTTCGATCTGACTCGCGGAGTACACGGGGTATTGGATTGTCGAAGCGATCTCCTCTTCCACGATCTTGGCCGTCCTGAAGTCAGGGACAAGTACAACCGCCTTTTGGGCTTCCTGAATGGCAGCGCACTGCAAGGCGTGCTGCTCATCGTCCGCGAGCGCCCGGCCAGGCAGGATAAAGAACCGCCGACCGACGCCCTGCGCGTTGAAATCGTCGGATACGCTTAGCCGCTGGATGCGGGGAACGCCTGTTACCCGTTCGAGATCGCCGCCTTCGCCGAGCGTTGCCGACATGAAGATACGCTGCTTGGCCTTCGCAAAGGGTTCGTAGCGCAATGTGGGGGGGATCAGCGGACGAAACATGATCTCGCTCGTGCTGATGTAAAGCCGGCACGCACTGAGATGATTGCGAATCTCTCGCCAACGCCATCGCAGATCATCATCCAAAAGATGCTCGTCTAGCGCCGCCAATAATTGCGGCTCGATCGATGCCACAAACTCGGCGGGAACCATTTCGACCCACGAAATGTCCCACGCCGTTTGTGCATCATCGCGCAGACGCTTGGCGTCAAGCGGCGACAGGACTGAACTTAGAATCGAGACCAGGACGCTGAAGAGCGCTGGGTGGCCGATCCGGTTAACCTGGAGGGTCCAATGCTGCGCCATGTAGTTCTCGGCGGCATGCGCATCGTCGAAGATTAGGCAGTGCGGTTCATCGAAGAAAGTCCGGGCATTAAACAGGCCACCGTAGGTCGTGACCGCGATGACATCACCCGATTGGAAGCGTCCCTTGTCCGCAGGATTGTAGTCGGCCTTACGTCCGACAAACGCAGCAACCGCATCGCGCATTCCGTATTTGGTGCGAGCTTCCTCGACTACTTGGTGAGCAAGCTGCCGGGTTGGGCAAACGTAGACGACACGCTCCTGCATTCGCCGCCGGCGCCATTCGGCGATCAGAATTCCGACGAGCGTCTTCCCGCTTCCTGTGGGCAGCTTGATAGCGACATTACCCGCGCCTAATGCTTTCGCCTGATACTCAGCCAGAACATGACCTTGGTGGGTCAACAGGCCTTTGAACGCGCGATCGCTAAAGTCGAGAAACATGCGCTCGGGGCTATCGAGCGAGATACTGGAAGTTCCACCGAGCTTGAATGCCATGCCGTATTTCCTTGCTGCGCTGCCGTTCTGACTTGCAACGCCGTGGTTGTTCGCCGGATCCAGAGGTTGGGTACCCTATGCTGCCTCGGAATATCTAATTCTCCCGAAATTGCACGCCCCCTAGACGTCAATTCCGGGGTTTATTCCAAGATGGACAAGGTTCATTGATGGTGGAAGTGTTCTGGCAAGGGCAAATTCCGTTTTTGCATGGTTGTCCGCAAATGGAATTGCGTCGGGAATGTCTGGAGTTGGCTCGACATACTTATTCTGGCAGATGAGTCGAACGACGACTTTCCAAGCCTGCCTCTTGTTGCCGCGATTGTCCTCGGAGGCCCTTACCGCCAGGGCTAGTCCCGCCGTCTGTGACGACGTCGTCGGTTGAAGTTGGGTGAATTTCAAAATTGCGCATCCACTGTCGGTTGCATATGTCGGCATCAGGACAGGAGGAATACCATTATGAAGGCTGAGGAAATCCCCGCCTTTGTTCATGACGTGATCGAGGCAGGGTGCAACATCTGGGCAGTCGGAGACGACAGGTACGTTGTCGGGGACTCTGATCTATCCGAAGCAGAATACAGGGCTGCTTGCCCAGACCTGGCTCGAATCCAGCGTGTCTATGGGAACCGCGATCATTTGCGCGGCGAGATCGTCGCTTACCTGCGCACACTGGGCCGATACATCGAGCTGGGAAATCCCCCGGTAGAACATTGAGACAAGGGCTCCCGTCCTCCTCTAGCGTCTAGCATCCTTACGGGGCCAAGCCGATCCCCGGGTCGCTCCTGTTGAAGTCCCCGGGGAAATCATCAGGTCCCGGGCCGATCTCGGAACATCTCCAGTCGTCCTTTTTCTAAGCGACTCTCGTAGATTGCATTGATGTTGGGGAAGGTCTCCATATCGATGCCGTTTGTCTCCATGGCATTCCGGACGAGATCTTTGTCCCAATCTCTTGCGATCGTCTCCACTTCGCCCCGCGCATAGCTATACGCGTTGTCCACCAGCGCGTGCAAAGTCGCCCAATGCAGGACATCATTGGTTAGCTCATGATCGATGGCTACGCTCTGTTGGTCCGGTCGAACATGACGCCCAGGACGTATGCCTTCGTTTCGTGCCCTCAACACTTGGTAGGCTCGGATCATGTTGGCGAGCTTCATTTGGGTATAGTCGTCTCCAAATTGGATGCATTCTTTGAGGATCGCAACCGTTTCCGAATCAATGGCCATAAACTCCATCACAGGGGCGCCACCCAGCACGAGGTCTTCCGCCGAGAAATGTCGCTTCATATTGTTGCAGCAAACCTCTGACATGTTGCTCAGAGCCAAGGGCAGCATAGCAACGGCAGCCCGATTGGATTTTTCTTGCCGTTGGCGCTCCTGGTCGCCGTTCTGCTGAATCTGAATTCTTGACGTATAAACGGCGATGCTCGCAGCCCCCAGAGTTGCGACGGTTACCATTAGAGCTGTCAGGTATTGGTGCCACGGCTCGCCGTCGGCGATGTCGATCAACCAGAACAAGATCAAGAAAAAGACGGAGGAAAGAAACGCTCCGAACGCTGCGCCGTCCAAAAACTTTGCGCCATGCAGCCGCCCCCAAAACATTCGCCCCTCCCTTAGAATCAGCCCACGGCGATTTTATCGGATAGAGGCGTCCGTAGGCAGTGCTCCCTGTTGCTCCTGTCGGAAGCCCTTCCATTTCCCTTCCCTGTCATGTCCGGAACCGCACTTGACGGTCATTCCGGCGGCCCGTTGTTCCCACGGGGAGGCCCGTCAGGGCCTAACCTTGGGTCGTTGGGACTAACTGAAAGTTGGTCCCTCTTTCTTACTTCCTCCCACACCTCGTAGAACAGTTCCTTCCCCGCATCGCTCATAGTCATGCCGAAGGAGATCCCGCGCTCCGCACAAGCGTTGCGGAAGGGCTTCATGGATTCTTCGTGCTGCGCAGCCGACTCCCTGACCCTCTCCTGATATGCCGCTTTTTCCTGCCTCTCCCCGGCCGTGGCCGCTTCCAGAAGCTCGGCCGCCTTCTCCGAATCCGCAATGATCCAGCGGTGCGCGTTGCGCAGCAGAATCTCGCCTACAGGTCGAAGCCGACGAGGGAGCCGTCTGGCCGTTTCGAGAATCCGAATCCGGCCTCCTTCAACGCCTTCATCGCCGTGCCGGAACGCGGCGCGACGGTGGGGACATACACCGTTAAGCCTAGCAACTCGGAATGCTCCTGGAGCTGTGCGAGGGACAGTTTCTTCAGCCGCCAGGTTACGGGAATCCCCGCCGCTTCCAGGGAGTATAGGACGTGCTGCCGCCGCAGCTTCGCGCGCGGCCGATCGACGGCTCCGCCGACCGCCTCCGCCGCTTCGTATAGCTCTGCCCGCGAAGGCCTGCCGGAGAGCCGGAACCGTTCCGTCACGCCGATCGCGCCGGCGAAGGCCGTGTATCTCTCTCCATAGACGGATTCCCTTTCCTCCCGCAGAGGAACGGGCGGCAGCGGGTCGGCGACCCGCGCCGACTTCGTCGCCGTTCGCCGGCGGAAGGGCCTGGTAGAAGCCCCAGGTGTTTCCCGCCGCATTTGTCACTGCCGCGCAGATCTCATGTTCCATGATATCAAGCACCAGTCTGGAGCCGCCTGCCGGGCGGGCAACGATCGGTGTGTCATCCGTTGCGACCTCGAACGTCAGCCATGCCGCGTTGCCCAAGTTGATGCCGGGCAAGGCGACGAGATCGCGTAGCATGTAGTGAGCGGCGGAGAACCCGCCCGCGATCGGGATCAGCATCCCGAAGCCGATGACAACGCGCAGCGGTGCCCATGTCTGATGGAATTTGTCGCCGAGCACCTTCCCCGAATGGGCGGAAGACACGATGCCGACGATGATGTGGTATCCGAGGAACAGGCTGGCGAGAAAGCCCAGCGCCGACGCGAACGTTCCCACCGCCGCGCCGTAGGGCAAGCGCAAGCGCCACGACCGTCGCACCGCGCTTGTTTCAAGCATCCGCAACGCCAGAATTCTTGAAGACGAATTGCACGAAACCGAGGAGGAAATCATGGCAACGAACGCAACCCGCCAAGGCCGCGCAGGCATCCACCCACGGAGCCGCGCCGACTTCAAACAGAAACTCCTCCGCGAGCGCTTCCCCGACCTCCCGAACGCCGAAAGTTGGGCGGGTTCCCTGCATTTCATTGACACGTCGAACCCCGGTCTTATCCGCATCGCCACTAAGGACGGCGGGCATGCCGAAATCGAGAACCGTATGGCGAAGGTCTTCGGCCGGCGCGGCCAGGCCGACGCCCTTGTCGCCGCTCTCCAGGCGGCCGACGACTTGGACGACATCGAGCGGCTTGAGGAGCTTAAGAGCCTCCGCCGCAAGGCCGACGGTGCCCGTCCTCGCCGGAACCCGGACGAGGTTCCGCAGCTTCCTCCGGATCGCGTCGAATCCCTGTCCGACAGGTGGCGCAGCCGTGGCTTCACTAAGGTGGTGGAGGCCCCGGATGGCGTCTGGATCGAGATCGGAAAATGCAGGCTCCAGGATCTCGGCGACGAACTGCGAATCCACGGCCCCGCCGCCAGCGATGCCGCTGTCCGCGCGATGATCACGAAAGCCGTGGACGAGTGGGATTCCTCGCTGGAGGTTTTCGGCGGACGCTCCTTCAAGGACGCCACATGGCTTCAGGCCCGGCGCCAAGGCGTCGTTGTTTACGATGCCGAGACGGGCAAGCTCTACGAGCCTTCGGAGGATGTCCGCCGCGCGTTCGAGGGCGACCAGCTCAGAGTCCGCGCCGAGCACGACGAGATGTCGGCGATCCGGAACCACAAGGCTGTCGCCAGCCTCGTTCTCGAGGCCGCCGCCGGTGACGCCGCCGCTCTCGAAAAGCTCGAAAGAAACGACCGCGAGCTTGCCGCCTTCGTCACCATGCACCTGGACGACGAGCAGCGCGGCAAGATGGTCGGGAAACCCGAGGCCGACGTCGTTGCCGCCCTCCCTGCCTTCCGCAGCTTCGGCAGGACCGCCCGCGAGGCTGAGGAAGCCCGCAGGAAGAAGGAAGGGCTCCCCGTGCTGGCCGACGACATGGATATTCCTCCGCCGTTCCCAGACCTCGACTATGAGGAGAGGAGGCCCCGTTGAATTTCGTGAGCCACGAAAATCAGGACGAAGCCCACGCCCTCCGGCGCTATGTGTCCGCCCGCGCTCACGGGCGGACCTATCCTGAGTTCGCGCGCTTCGATCCGGCAACGCAATGCTGGGTGGAATCGAATGCCACCGAGGCCGCCGGCCGACGCGACGGGAAAGCCTTCCGTCTGGTACGCCGCCCCGGCCTCCCATGGTGCCCATGGCTGGGACTGGACGCCCGCATTGCCGAAGACCACGCTCTTCAGGCTCTTTTCGAATTGCGCGCCCGCGAAACGCACGACTGGCAGCGTCTGTTCAAGGAAGTCACCCGCAACCGTCGTCAGGCTCTCCGCGACTGGCGCCGCGAAGGCCTTGCTATCCTGTCCCGTGTCCGGATGTAGGCGGCGCATGGCCCTGACGTGTGCTTGCCTTCCGCCCTCGCCGAGGAGTTCCGGATGCCCGGCCAGGGGATGCGCTCCCTGAAAAGGTTTTGACGCTGGCCGACTAGAACTGCCTCATTAGATTGAGCAGGCCGCCCATAGGGGTGTTCCATGTTCGAAAAGGAATCTCGACCTTGGTGTTGTCAGGGAAGGTCTTGATCAGCTTTATTCCGCCCCTTTCGAGAACGTCGATCGCGATGTCACCGATTGGATCGAATTCGGCCCGCTCATCCCACTCGCCAAGCCGTTCCCAGAGTTTCCTATAAGCGGTTTCGAGCTTTTCGAAATACTCGGAGAACCAACGACCGTTGAGTGCTTCGGCCAATTCGGGAAGATCAGCGATCTTCTTATCAAGGCCATGCATCGTTCCAATCAGATAGGATGCCCATTTGATGAGGTTGCCATATAGCGGCGGGACCTCTGCAAGAATTTGGTCGATGTCGCCATGTGTCCGATAGGACAAAATGAATTCATTCGCCGATTGGTCTGTTTCCGAGAGTGCCTTGACGAACGTGCTGACATAACCGTCCGTCGGGTCTGTACCCCAGTCTGCGCTCGCCCGCGTAGCGCCGTATTCTTCCCAGCATGCATCGGTGACCTCTAGTCGGAAACGGTCGAAGTAGTTCGATGCGCCTTCACGTAAAATCACATTCGGAAATCGCTTGTCGAATGCTGTATGCAGCATCGCATGAGCGCATTCGTGTGCAAGGGTATGGACAGCCAACGGGAATAATTCGGACTCAGGTTCTGCAAGGCCGAGGATCGCTTGGACGTGGAAGACCAAGTGGGTTTTGAGCTTTCCGTTTCTTAAAACCGCTGGTGCCATTGCTATGCCGATTACGCCGTCTTCGTCGGTGGAGGCCGTCAAAGGTCGGAGGCCTTCAATGCCGCGATCGAGGGCGGTCAAAGCTTCATGGTAGTCCCCAGAAATGGTAACGCCATCGACCCCGCTGAGGTCCATCGATCTGCCGAGAACCCTCATCGACCCTAATACTCGATAGGCAAACTCGCGAGCTTTGTCCTCGCTCTCAAATGGGCCGCTGAGGCTAACACCAACGTTAGTTGGCAGCGTTGTAGGCTCCTCGGAATCACCGACGGTGATGGGTTCGCTATCATCAGCCATGCAGGGTAACTCCAGTGTGACCGTAAGATCGGTATCGTATTGCTTCTGTTCAAGAATATTCGCTGTTCGCTGCAAGTTCCGGGCTACGCCAATGTGCGTTTTGCCCGCTCCGTGATCACACTTCTCAGCTCGGCTATTGAATACGGCGGATTTCGGCGATGCACGACGTGATGACAATTTGCGCAGAGCGGCACCAGATCGCGGATTGGGTCGACCTGATAGGCTTCGCCGATCTGCGAGAGAGGCGTTAGGTGGTGAACGTGGATGAGATCGGCGCCAATCGGGCCATACCTATCCTCATAGCTGAGATCGCATGCTTGGCATCGGTAGCCGAAGTGCCTGATACACTCTCGTCGAGCTTCAGCGTTGCGTTCGTATTTCGTGAGTTCAACCGTTTTTAGCTCGCCTTCGGTTAGGACGGCGGCGGGGACGCCCAGACCGCCGTCCGTCGCCGTGGTGGGAGGGACCCGTCCGATCACGAAGTCCCCCGCGACCCCGGTGACGTGCATCTCCCAGATACCCCACTGACCAATGGAAAGGCTGGATTCCGGCGGGGCGGGATGCAACTCCGATACCATCTCTCCTGTCACCGGGTCACGCCATAAGCGGCGCATGTCGCGATTTCGTTCATGGAGATACCATGCCGGCCACTCGCCAAGTTGGTATGCCCAGGATTCGGCACGAGCGTGACACCTCCGCGCGATGGCCAAGCATTCAGAAGCGGGTGGAACTGCTATTGAGATCCGGAAGTTGGGGCCTGGCTGATCTGCTGGTGGTGTTAAGTAGGCGTAGTTCTTCGTCTGCTTGACAAGCGACCATCCCCGCCTTGGAAGAATCACGCTCAGCGTGAGGGAAGCTCCGAACCGATAGGTGTTCGGTCCATACTTCTTTGGCGCCTTCCCACTTGCATTGAACTCGATCACTTCGATCGGCCAACCTGGAGGGGAGTGGGTGCGCGCCGCTGGTTCGTCGAGTTCCCAGGTGTCTGCCTCTTCTTTGGCCACGAAGCTGTTTCCCGTTATAGGGCGGAGAATTTGTAACTGCTTTAGGGGAATATAAGAACCGTCGTTGATGGCAGCATTCAGTTCTTTGTCAAAAACACGAAGTGTGGACGATTCAACATGATGGCGAATACGCTCCGATCGGGGACTGAACAGGAACGGGTCGCGAGCTCGAGATCGTGCCATCCGGCACGCCCTGTCAGGTCTCAGGACTCTAGTCATCCTTCGACAACATGTGATCGCAGTAGTCGCAGAGTCGAGGATTGTTGATAGACTTGTTGCTTATACTAAGTGACTCACCACACCTCGCGCAGTCGCCGCCCACCGCGTAGCCGCAGAAGAAGCATTTTACGGTGATGCCTGTTTCCACATATGTGGCGTTGTAGCACTCAGGACAGTCGTGAATCGTCGGCTCCAGCCCCTCTTTGGCTGCCATATAGCCGTCAATGCCGAAGCCTGCCTCTACAATTATCTCGACGGTCTTCTCGGCCGAGAATGTATCGCCGCATGCCTTGCAGCATCCCTCTATGTCACCCGGTTCGCCGTTGGCGTCGTCTTTCTGGTAAACGAGCGACGATCTACAGTTCGGGCACGAGATATCATCGCGCTCGGCGATCTCTGGCCACCAGGGAATTTCCTGAAATGTCGCGTTGCACGTGTCTTTCAGCTTTCTGAAGAACGCGCGTTCTGCAAGCATCAAATCCCACGTGCCGCCAAGCTCAACCTTGGGCGATTTCTCCAGTATTGCGAAGAATCCTTCCACCAAAGGAAAGCAATCGGCTATCACCTGTCGTATCGCTGGCTTCGGCGTTGCAGAGTGGTAGTGCTCAAAGTCATTCCGGAGCTTTTGAAGGCCTTTGATGTCGCCAGCAGGCCATGTGAGCTTGAAACCCTTGAAGCGCTCACGGAGTTCCGCAAGGTCGATAGTCTGCTGGCCCTTGGCTGCATATGCTACCTCGCCGTCGTCGTCCAAAATGGGGGCGAATTTCGATGCAAGGATTTCCATGGGATCGGCGTCGTCTGGCGCAGCATTCAAAAGGCACTGTTTCCCGAGAAGCAGCACCCCCGCGTAGAAGTTCCGTAGCGCGCTTATCGGCCGAAGATCGTCGTTGGACTGAAAATCCTGGATACCAAGCCTGATCGAGGCGATGGCGTTCTCGTAGATATCATTCATCGCCTCTGAATCCTTGGTCCGCGTGGACAGCCATTGCGGCCACGTGGTCGAACATCTTCTTCAGATGCTTGCTCATGAGCACTTGTACGGCCTTCGGAGCCTGTCCGGTATCGTATACGGAGCCTTCGACAGCTTCCCGGAACTGCTTCACGGCGGCGCTTGGGGTAGTTCCATCGAGATGGGCGTAGTTGTAGGCTGAGAATAGGGCAAGGGCATGAAAGGCGTGCTCAAGAGCCAGCAGCCGCGCCAAGTCGTCTTCGCCCCAATTGACGCTCATCGTTCGCTTCCTCCACCCTGTCTGATCTCTGACCGATTCCCTCTTGCTTCTCAATTGTTGACAAGGGAATCCTTGGGACGGTACACCTGCACGTACACCAATCAGGTGTACGTTTCTTGATTTGAGCGATTTTCGCCAGCGCTATTCGTGTTTTAGAATCAAATACTTACGGGCGGATTCCTCGCAAAGTCCCTTCGGGCCCACCATAACCTTTGATTTTGTTGTCAAAAATTCGGCTCAGCCCAAAACGTTCTGGGCCCATTGTGGGCCGCCCGCGCCTCGGTTGGTTGCGGTTCCTTCGCGCTGATTCAATTGCGTTCCAAAAACGACTCACCGACATCACCGGCCATCGATTTTGTAACCGAAGGTCGGCGGTTCGATGCCGTCCGGGGGCGATGGGATTGTACCTGCGACCCCACCCGTATGAAGGGCGTGCTCACTCGCCTGGCGGCAGACATGTGTAGATCGCGCCCGCCAGTGTGAAATACGATTTTCATACTATCGGACATACCCAAGGAGGTTTTGACCGTCAGCTAGATGGGCCAGGAGCGGAACGGCTGCATCGCAAATCATCATACCGTAAGCTGCCAGTCCGCTCCCGTCCCCAATGCGGTCATTCTGGAGCATGTCTCCGAACGTTCGCAAACGAGGTTAGCCACAGTTGACTGCCACGGGAGCATGCGGAACGATACGGGAAGCTTTCAGATCTTGGCCCAGGAAAAACTCAACAAAATCATCAATTTTCGTTCGCCCTCCGGGCCCACCATTATCGTTGTTTATCAATGACTTAGCGGAATTTTTTGACTTGGTCAGCCAAGTCAAGACTGGCGAACCTCCGCGCATCGCATTGATATTGTTGATTTATGGTGGGCTTCCGTGGACTCGGTTGCAACGGAGGCGGAATGCACCGCACCGCAGTCCAGGGGCTGAATGGGTTCGGAGTATCCAGGCCAGATGCGTACGTCTTAGATCTTCAGGTGCTGAAGAACTCGGCCCGCCGTTCCCTCCGCAACCTCGCCGGCATCATCGATCCGACCAAGCTTCAGCACAGCCCAACTGTCGGCGATGCCCAGCGCGAAGGGCAGGTTTTGCTCGACGATCAGGATCGTCGTGCCGTTGGCCCGGCGCTCTTCCTTGAGTACAGCGGCGATGCGTTCGACGACCGACGGCTGAAGGCCTTCGGAAATCTCGTCGATCAGCAGCAGCTTTGGCCGCAACATCAGAGCGCGGCCCAGAATAAGCATCTTCTGCTCGCCGCCGGATAGGGTTCCGGCTCGTTGCGACAGGCGGTCCCCGAGGAACGGAAAATGCCCACAGACCCGCTCCACTGCTTGCGCAAAGCCGCGATCCGACCGCAGAGCGAGCCGCAGGTTGTCGCGCACGCTGAGATCCTGGAACAGGGCCTGCTCCTGAGGGGCATAGCCGACACCGGATGAGATCAGCGAGGCCTGAGAGAGGCCTGATATCGACGTACCGTCAAGGCGGATGTCGCCTGAACGCAATGCCACGAAACCGAGAATGGTTTTGAGCACCGTGGTCTTGCCCATCCCGTTCTTGCCCATCAGCGCAAAAATCTGTCCGGGCGCGATAGAGAGCGACAGCGCCTCGATAATGGCAACCGGCCCATAGCCGCTCGTAATGTTCGACAGCGCTAGTTTCGGCACGGTGGTTTTGGCTTCCTCAAGCATGGGCGGCTCCCGAGTAGATCGTCCTGACCATTTCGGAATTGACGACGTCGTCGACGCTACCGTCGAGCACCAGCTTGCCCTGGTGGAGAACGACGATCCTGGTCGAGATGTCGCGGACGAAATCGAGATCGTGCTCGACCAGGATGGCGGCGAAGCCAAGGTCGCCGGTCAGCTTCTGCAGCGTCGCACCGATGGTGGTGCGCTCGACCTTGGTGAGCCCGGCCGTCGGCTCGTCGAGCAGGATGAGTTTTGGCTCGAGCGCAACGACCATGGCGAGCTCGAGACTCTGCTTCTGCCCATGCGACAACAGCGACACCCGTTGGCTAAGCATCTGGTCGAGGCCGGTGGAACGCAAGATATCGGTGGCGGCGGCCGGCAATCCAAGCGTGGCGGAGCGGTGGAGCAGGCTCGGCGCCTGGCGCGAGGCGCGTGCCATGCGCAGGCAGTCGGCTACGGTCAGGCTATCGAAAACGCTCGCCACCTGGAACTTGCGGCCGACGCCAAGCGCCACGATTTTATCCGGTGTCATGCCGCTGATGTTGCGGCCTGCGATATTGACGCTTCCGATTGTGGCCTCAGTGCCATCGCTGAGACATCGCATCAGTGTCGTCTTGCCTGCGCCATTGGGGCCAACAAGGCTGACCAGTTCGCCCGACCGAACGTCGAGGTCGATACCTTGCAGCACCTGCAGGCTGCCGAAGGCTTTGCCGAGGCCGCTGACGGAGAGCACGCGGTCGCCCTCGGCGCTGCGGTTCCCGGCCGTCTCGACGGCGATGGCCGGGCTGCCGGCTTGGTTGGTCTGCGCGGCATTGCGGCGTGGCATCAGCATTGCCAACAATTGCGCCAGCCCGTTCGGCAACAGGATGATCATGACCACGAAAAGAGCGCCGACGACCAGGTTCCACAGGAAGGGCAAGTCGCCCGAAAGCTGGGCGCTTAGATAGTCGATGCCGATCGCGCCCATGACAGGCCCGATGATGGTGCCGCGGCCGCCAAGGGCGGTCCAGATGACGATTTCGGTGCCGAAGACGAAGCCGGTATTTTCCGGCGCCACCACACCCGACGCATTGGCATAGACGAAGCCGGCAATGCCGGCGACGCCGGCGAGGATCGTTGTCAGCACGATCTTCAGCCGTTGCGGATCGAGGCCGAGATAGGCGCAGCGCGCTTCATTGTCGCGAATGGCGATGAGCAGCTTGCCGGCGTCGGAGCGGGTGAAGACCAGGGCGACGACAGTGGTGACAATCAGGCAGATGCCGGCAAACCTGAAATATCCCGGCAGGCCAAGCGGCAGGCCGGAATAGCCGACCAGCCCGCTGCTCGATCCAGTCCACACGCCACCCGAAAACACCAGCTGCGTCACAACGATCGGCACAACCAGCGAGATCACCGTCGCATAGAGCGGCGTCGAGCCATGGCCGAACGACAGCCAGCCGACGAAGGCGCCGAGCAGCACCGGCACGAGGATCGCCAGGGCAAACGCCAATGCCAGAAAGGCGGGCGTCGAGCCGAGATGGCTGAGCACCATGGCGCTGGCATAGGCGCCGGTGCCGAAGAACGCCGCCTGGCCGAAGGTCAGCACCCCGGTGTAGCCCCACAGGATGTCGACGGTCACCGCCAGCATGGCGTAGATCATCGAGCGGGTCAGCACGTTGAGCGTAAAGCGGTCGAACAGCGCAGGGCCGATGATGATGACGACCGCCGTCGCAAGCGCGAGCGCTGCAAACACCCAGGCCCTCGGCGGGATGGAACGGCTCTCAGGCACGGGCAAATCCCTTCGGGCTGATGCGCAGCACCAGGGCGCATAGGACCGCCACCGTGATGCCGCCAAGAATGGGGCTGACGAAGGTGCTGACCAGAACCTGGACGCCACCGAAAACGAGGCAGGCGATGGCCAGCGTCGAGAAAGACGAGCCGGCAACCATGACCAGCATGAACGAGCCGATCAGCCAGGCGACGCCCATGTTCGGATCGACGCTGGTCAGCGGCGTCAGAAGCACGCCGGCGAGTGCCGCCAGTCCGGTGCCGATCATGAAGGTGGCGAGCCGCACGCGCGCCGTGTCGATGCCGAGCGCGCGCGCCAGCATCTCGTTCATGATGACCGCTTGCGCCGACAGGCCGAGCCGCGTGCCTTCGAGCAGGAAGGTGAAGGCAAGCCCGATGATCAGTGCGGCCGCGACGGCAAACAGCCGGTAAAGCGAATAGCCTATGCCGAACACATCGACCGTGCCCGACAGAAGATTGGGAGTGAACTGCACGTCGCGCCCGAACCACAGCGTGATCAGCTGGCCGATGACGATGCCCAGCCCCCAGGTCGCCAGGATGGCGTCGAGCGGCCGGCGATAGAGCGGCCGCACGATTGCCAGTTCGGTGATGCCGCCAAGGATTGCGCCGACGGAAAAGGCAATCGGCAGCGCTGCCCAGGGATTGAGCCCGAGGCCGGCCGTCGCCACCGCGCAGTAAGCGCCGATGGTCAGCCAGGCGCCGTGGGCGAAATTGATGATCTTCAGCACGCCGAAGATCGCAAGCAGGCCGGCAGCGACGATGAACAGGATCGCCGCCGTCGTCACCATGTCCAGGAGAAGCGTCATGGCAGGTCCCCGATGGTGTGGAACGGGGCGGCACACGGCCGCCCCGTTGCGATTAGAGGGGCGATTACAGGTTCGGGCACTGCTGGCCGGGGTCGACGCCTTCGAATTTGTCGACCACCGTCACCGAGCCGTCCGCCTTCACCTGGCCGAGATACATGGTCAGCGGAGCATGGTGCTGCTTGCTCATCGAGACCATGCCACGCGGGCCGGCGAAGGATACCTCGGCAAGTGCTGCGAGCACAGCGGCGGTGTCGGTTGACCCGGCTTTCTCGACCGCGGCCTTGTAGAGATAGATACCCTCATATTCCGGCACCGAGAGGTCATTGGGGGTGCGCAGCTCGGCACCGAACTTCTTCTCGATCGCGGCAAGAAAGCTCTTGTTGGCGTCGCTGCCGATACTGGTCACGTAGGAAGCGGAAATGAAGATGCCGGCAGCGTCCGCGCCCATGCTCTTGGCTGTTCCCTCATCCACGGCGAGGTTGCCATAGGGAATGGTGACCCCGGCGCCGCGCAGCTGCTTGGTCAAGGTGACGTTGGGTGCCCCGCCGGCGGTCGAGGTAATCACCGCATCGGCGCCGGAGCTCTTCAGGTTGGAGATGATCGCTGTCCAGTCGCTGCCTTCCATCGGCAGATACTCCTCGCCGACGACGCTGGCGCCAGACTTCTCGATATAGGCCTTGGCGAATTCCAGCATGCCGCGACCGAACGCGTAGTCCGAGCCGATCAGGAAGAATTTCTTGGCGCCTTGCGTTTTGATGAAATTGTCGACGATCGGCGGCACCTGCTGCTCGGGCACCCAGGCATTGACGAACAGATTGGCGTTGCAGGATTTGCCCTCGTAGAACGAGGTGTAGATGTAGGGGATGTCGCCCTTCGAGATGATCGGCAGGCCGGCATTGCGGGCAGCACTGGTCTCCATGGTGATGACGGCGTTGACCTCCTTCTGGAAGACCAGCGAATCGAAGGCCTTCTGGGCGCCCGCTGCCCCCGAGGCATCGTCGGCGATCTCCAGCGCAAGCTGGCGTCCCAGTACGCCGCCAGCAGCGTTGATCTCGGCGACCGCGAGTTCGGCCGATTGCACCACCGACGGCGCGACGACGCTGTTGGCGCCGGACAAGCCGACCGGGATGCCGATCTTGATCGGACCGTCCGCGGCGAAGGCGGCACTGCTCAGGGCGGCGCTGGCGAAGGCAAGGATCACTGCTCTGTTCTTCATGGTATTCCCCTTTCTCTGGTTGATCGTACCGGGTAGTGCCGGCTTCTTCTTGGTTATCCGTAGACGTCGCTGCGGCGGTCGCCGATGGCGTCGTTGCGTTCGCTCAGCGCCCGCGCCTTGGCGACCTCGCCGAGGTTGATCGTGGCGATGAGGATTTCCTCGTCGGCTTCGCTGGCCGGCCCGGCGATCGGCCAGCCGGTCGGGCCGACGATCAGGCTCCTGCCGACAAAGGGCTGGCCGCGCTCGATGCCGACACGGTCGGCGCAGGCGATGTAGATGCCGTTGCTGTGGGCGGCCGCCTTGTGCAGGATGTTGGCCATCGGCTCCGGGTGGTCGCCCTGAGCGGGCATCGGCACCCAGTTGGTCGGCACGCAGACCAGCTCGGCGCCCTTTAGCGCCAGCTGCCGGTAGGTCTCCGGGAACCAGCCGTCATAGCAGATCGCCACGCCGATGCGGCCGATCGCGGTCTCGAACACCGGCAGGCCGAGATTGCCCGGCTGGAAGTAGAGTTTTTCGCGGTTCCACAAATGCAGCTTGCGATAGGTGCCGATGGGACCCGAAGGCCCGCACAGCATGGCGGCGTTGAAGAACCGGTCGCCGTCGCGCTCGGCAAGGCCGCTGACGATGTGGAGACCGAGTTCGCTGGCCAGCGAGCACAGCAGCGCTGCACTGCGTCCCTCCGGAATGGGTGCTGCGAGTTCGGCGAGTTCTTCCTGGCTGTCGAAGACATAGCCGCTGTCGGCGAGTTCCGGCAGCACCACGACCGAGGCGCCGAGGCCGGCGGCCTGGCGGATCAGCCGCTCCATCGATCTGAGATTCTTGTCCAGCCGGCCGATCGCCGGTTGGAACTGGATGCAGGCCAGACGGAGGTCCGCGGATGCTGTCGCCGATAGTGCCAAAGGCCTGTCTCCAAACGCAAAAAACCCTTGGGCGCGGAAGTCATCCGCGAGCCAAGGGCTACATAGCCATCAATGTGAAACGGCATTCCTGCCGAAGAGCAAACCTGCTCGTGCTTTAAGAAGTTGCACGGACCGAAGACTGCGTCAAGAGCCAAAGATTCCGACACCAAGGGACGGTGATGAGTTCAATTTATAGAAGTTAAATCAGCCGGTTATAGGAGATTTCTACCGCGCCCCGCCGTCAACACCTTATCGATCGTTCGGCTGTTTCTGATTGCCTTGCGCGGAAATCCCGAAGCCGAAAGCCCGCATCGCTTCCTGCGCGGCGAGGATGCCGTCGGCCTCGGAAACCAGCGCGACGCGCTTCGATGTCGCCTGGTCGCGGATCAATTTGTAAGCAGTCTCCTCGTCGACGCCGTTCATCTCGACCAACACCTTGACCGCCTTCTCGATGGTCCTGCGCCCTTTCAGCGTATCCTCCAGCTTGCGCACCTTGTTGGCCAGCCGTCCTTCATAGCCGTAGCGATAGCGCGCGAGCGCAAACTGCGTCAGCACGCCAAGCTGCCTGAGCGGCTTGGTGATGACGCCATGGGCGTTGAGATCGATGATCGCCTTGATCGAGGTCGGGCTTTCATAGGTGACGATGGCGACCACCGCCGCACTGACGCCTTCGATCAGTGACACCATCGCGTCTGTCGGCGCCTCGCCGACCTGTACGAACACCGTATCGATGTCGCCAGGGATCGCAGCCGGCGGCGGCCACGCCGCCCTCACCTCACAGCCGAGGCGCCGCAAATGATCGACAAGTGCCGCGCCATCCTCGTCCTTGGGATGGATGACGAGGATCTTCGCTTGCCGCAGATCGTTGAGGATGCGTTTGAGCGTTGCCGTCATAGTTTTACAGCCACGGCTCTTCGAAATGGGTCGAGGCGAGATAGGGGTCGGGCCGGATCGCGACCTGCGACTGCCAGGCAATGTCGAACTGGCCGGCAGCGTTGGCGATGCCGATGCGTGGTGTCGACCAGACGTGGCGGTTTTCCTGGTCGAACATCATCCGTCCCTCCGGCGACGCATAGTCGACTTCAAGCGCTGCCTGGCTGAGGCGGAAGGTGTCGAGGGTTCCCGCCTTCTCCAGCGCGCGGGCGAACAGATGCACTTGCGTATAGGCGGTTTGCGACCACATGGTCGCCGTCGTCCGGTCGCCGAACCGGCGGGCGAGCTCGCCGACGAAGCGCTGGTTCTCGCCGCTGTCGACGCTCGCCAGATAAGGGGCAGCCAGCACATGGCCGGTGCAATGCTCGGCGCCGATGACGCGGATCTCGCCTTCGGCCAAGGTCAGGCTGGCGATCGGCCGCTTTGCCCGGTCGATGCCGGCTTCGGCATAGAGCCTGTAGAGGATTTGCGCACTGCGCCCGATCACCGTCGAGAACACCGCGTCCGGGGCGGCCTTCTCGATGTCGGCCATCAGCCGGCGCATCCGGCGTTCGTCGGCATTGAGCGGCACATATTGTTCCTCGACGATCGTGCCGCCCTTGCATTCCAAAAGGTCGCGCATGACCCGGTTGGATTCATGCGGATAAATGTAGTCGGACCCGGCCATGAATACGCGCGGCCCGTAGCGCTGCAGGATGAAGTCGGCCAGCGCGAAGGTGTTCTGATTGAGCGTGGCGCCGGTGTAGAGGACGTTTTCTGAATATTCGAAGCCCTCATAGATCGAGGGGTACCAAAGCAGGCCGTTGTAGCGCTCGACGATCGGCAGCACGGCCTTGCGGCTACCCGACATCGAACAGCCGAAGATGACATTGACGTCGTCCTCAGTCAGAAGCCTGCGGGCGAGCGATCGAAACGCCTCGGGGTCGCTACCAGGATCGTAGGCTATGGGCTCGATCTGCCGCCCCAGCACGCCGCCGCCGGCATTGATCTCCTCGATGGCAAGCGCCGTC
This sequence comes from Mesorhizobium sp. B283B1A, assembly GCF_020165735.1. Taxonomy (NCBI): domain Bacteria; kingdom Pseudomonadati; phylum Pseudomonadota; class Alphaproteobacteria; order Hyphomicrobiales; family Phyllobacteriaceae; genus Mesorhizobium; species Mesorhizobium sp. B283B1A. The sequence continues at coordinate 120,852 of NZ_JAIUIQ010000014.1, read as the reverse complement.
CCGTAGAAATGCTCGCTTTCGGTGACCGAGGTGATGCCGCTGCGCGAAAAAAGGATGCCGACGCGCCATGTCTGGGCTGTTCCTGTCACGGCAATCCTCCCTGCTCTTTTCCGGCAAAGGCCTATTGCACGCGAGGCCTCATGGCAATCGCCATCGGGACAGCCGGCCGTAGTTGCGACCGGTCCCGGAGAGTTGATCTTCATCCCTGCGTTTTTTCTAATATATTGGGAACACGCCCAGAGGGCGACGATCTAGCGGGCTCTCTGATCGAACCAAAGTTGACGCAACTACGATGTTCAGGGGCGCCGGCAATGTCTGCAATCTGGCAACAGCAAAGATCACGTCAACAGCTGACATGCGGCGCGGAGCTGACATTCAAGCGGAGTCATTGTTATCGGGTTCGCCAGACCATACGAGATCATACGAGAGATATGGGTTGGCGAACCAGCCGCTAAAATATTGATTTGTGTAGAAAGTACTGACCCCCCGGGGCCACTATAACCATCGATTTTGTAGTTGAAAATTCAACTCAACCCAAAACGCTTTAGGCCCGTTGTGGGCCGCCCGAACCTCGGTCAGCCTGCGGCTCCGTCCCGTCGATTATCAATCGCTTTCCAAAGCGACTCACCAGACCGCACCAACTATCCGACAGATGCCGTTTAGGCTGCAATTCCAGGCTTGGGTTTACGATGGGCGCGTCATTCCTTCAAACCGGCGACGCGCTTGAGAAATGGCCTTTGGAGTGTCGGCAAGCGGCCGACCACCCGAAAGGCCGCATTCCTGAATGTCTGCAGGACAGGACTGTCCGATTGCGCCATCGACAGGACACGCTCGCTGAGTTTGATCCAGCGCCGCCCTACCGGCCATCGCTCACCGGTATAGCCGGTAAGCGTGCCTTCGGCAAAACGCCTGGCAAAACATGCCGCATCCTCAATGCCGAGATTCATGCCCCGGGCGCCCAGCGGAGAATGCGCATGCGCCGCATCGCCTCCCAGGAACATGCGGGTGTTCTGGTAGCGCGTCGCTTGCCGCGCGGGGATGTGGAACCGGTCAGTCCGCAACAGGCGGACGACCTGGTAGGCGCCAGGGACGCGGGCAAGCGCATCGTCGGTGTTGGATACCGCGCGGTAGCGGTTCTGGCCGATCGGAATGATAAAACCGACATCGCCATTTCGGTGCAGGAATGCGTGGGCAGCCACCGGTTCGTACGGCCATTCGTCGATGTCGGCATCGGCGATGCTCCATTGCCTGCGATGCGCATATCCTTCGAACTCCACGGCCATGGCGTGGCGCACCACGCTTTGCGCGCCATCGGCTCCGAAGACGTAGTCGAAAGTTTCCTCACTTTGGCCGTTGGGGGCGTCGATCCGCGCTGTGGCCGCGTCGCTGGCTTCCTGCAGGTCAACCAGAGTATTGCGCCATCCGACCGCGATACCGAATTCCGCCAACCGCGCAGCCATTATGGTTTCCGTTTCCCTTTGCGGCAGCGACAGCAGAAAATTGTAACGATGAGGCAGAACCGAGAAATCGATCCTTCCGAGGGGTTGGCCGTTGGCGTGAAAACAGGCTCCGCGGATTTTCAGGCCATTGGCCAGCAGCCGGGCGGAGACGTCGCTGGGTTCCAGAATATCGAGGCTGTGCGAACTGATGCCGACCGCCTTGGCGAGCGGTGTCGGTCCGTCCTTGCGGTCGATGATGCGGGATGCGACATCGCGCCTGGCCAGTTCAAGCGCCAGGGTCAGGCCTGTCGGGCCGGCTCCGACAATCAGGATGGAGGGATCGCGCGCCATTGGACATCAGCTTTTCGGCAATGCGTAAGCGATGACATCATCGCCAACCTTCGTCTCCATGAAATGATGGCCGCCGGGAGCGATGACGACGTACTGCCTGCCACCGACCTCATAGGTCATTGGCGTGGTCTGCCCGCCGGCCGGAAGGTCGGTCTGCCAAACCAGCTTGCCGGTTTTGATGTCGATGGCACGCAGCTTGTTGTCCGTCGCAGCAGCGATGAAGATCAGCCCGCCCGCCGTCACCAGCGGCCCGCCATTGTTCGGTGTGCCGATGTCGAGCGGCAGCATCGAGGGAATGCCCCACGGTCCATTTTCGACCGCGCTGCCGAGCGGTTCGTCCCACAGCGTCTTGCCGGTTTTCAGATCGATGGCGCGGATATGACCGTACGGGGGTTCGGAACAGAGCAATCCAGTCGACAGCCGCCAGCCGGCATTGACTGATATGGCATAGGGAGAGCCCATCTGCGGGTCGCCAATATCTTTTGCCTTTTTGGAACTGCCTCCCTGGGCGATGGATTTGAAGCCGAGCTGATCGGCTTTTTCGCGCGGCAGCAACTGATCGTAGTTCGGCATGTCGTTGTAGTTGGCGATCAGGATGCCGTCGTCCGTATCCACAGCGACGCTGCCCCAGTCGGAGCCGCCATTGTAACCGGGGTACTCGATGAAGGGTTTGTCGACTGTCGGCGGTGTATATTCGCCTTGATAAGACGCGCGGTGAAACTGGATGCGGCAATAGAGTTGATCGAGCGGGCTCATGCCCCACATCTTCTTTTCGGTCAGCGCGGGTTGATCGAGATGTGCGTAGCCGGAATAGGGCTGCGTCTTCGACAGCTTGTCGGGTTCGACACCACCGGACGGCACCGGCCGCTCATCGACCGGGAATAGCGGTTTGCCGGTCTTGCGGTCGAGCACGTAAATCTGCCCCTGCTTGCTGGGCACGACGATTGCGGGAACCTTTCCGTCCGCCGTCGGGAAATCGACGAGCGTGGGCTGGGAACCAAGATCGTAGTCCCACAGGTCGTGATGCACGGTCTGGAAATGCCACACCGGCCTGCCTGTCGTGACATCGATGGCGACGATCGAGGAATTGTACTGGTTTTCGAAATCCTTGCGATCGACCCCGTAATAGTCGACGGCGGCGTTGCCGAGCGGCAGATAGACGTAGCCGAGTTGCGGGTCGGCGGCGGCGACGGTCCACATGTTCGGCGTGCCGCGCGTGTAGGTGTCGCCCGCGGGTGGCGCGCCCGTGCGATCAGGATGGCCCATGTCCCAGGCCCAGACGAGTTTGCCCGAGGTCACGTCGTAACCTCGCACGACACCGGATGGTGCATCCTCGGCTTGACCGTCCTTTACTTGGGCACCCACGACGGCGATGCCGCGCACGATGATCGGCGGAGCCGTCACGGAGTACCAGCCTGGCACGGTCTCGCCGATCCCTTGCGTCAGGTCGACAATCCCCTGCTGGCCGAAGTCGCCGCAGAGCTTGCCATTCATGGCGTCGATGGCGATCAATTTGGCGTCCAGCGTACCCCACACGATGCGCGTGGCGCATGGCTGACCGGCGCCTGCGCCCGGCTTGGCATAGTAGGCGACGCCGCGACAGCTGGCACCGTAGGGGATGGCATCGTCAGGTACTTTTGGATCAAATCGCCATTCCTCCTTGCCGGTGGCTGCATTGGCGGAGATGACGATGCCTTTGGCCGAACAGGCATAGAGATGACCATTTACCTCAAGCGGCGTGTTTTCCGGCGAATACATGTCCTTGGCGGCCTTGTCGGGCATGTCGCCGGTGTGGAAATCCCAGACCTTGGTCAGTTGCGAGACATTGCCGGCATTGATCTGTTTGACGGGCGAATAGCGGGTCGCCAGTTCGGAACCGCCATAGACCGGCCAATCGGGTCCGGCAGGGTGTGCCGCCATGTCGGGTTGCCCGGTGGCGCCGTTCGTTGGCGTCGCTGTGGTGGCGGGGGCGATTGCGGGCGTTTCCTGCGACCGCGCCGTCATTGTGAGATGATGGAAGCCGAATGCGCAGGCAAGAACCAGGGTTGCCGATGTGGTCGCGTATGCGCCAAGCCGATTCACGCGCCGACGGCCGAAGGCGGGCAGGGTCAAGAGGACAAAAACCAGGATCACGGTGGGTGCCAGCACGCGGGGCATCAAGCCCCAGCCATCCATGCCGACTTCCCAATAGGCCCAGGCGAGCGTGGCGATCCAGGTCAGGACGTAGAGCCAGACGCCGGCAACGTTGCCGCGCAACAGCAGAGCGCCTGAAATCAAGAGTGCTATTCCGGCTGGCAGATAATACCAGGAGCCGCCCAGTGCGATAAGCCAGCCACCGCCGGCGCCAATCAGCAACCCAAGTATCACCTGCAACACTCCTACGAACACGGTCCACCAGAAGGCGAGGCCGGAACGGCTGAAGTCAGTGGGCGAATTGGCGAGGCCGGTGGACATGGCAAAATTTCCCGTGTCTGTCGGTGGTGATCATCTCGAACGCAGGCCATTCCCCATGGTTGCGGGCTTGTCTATTTTTCAGCCTCGGGTTGGGGTCACCATTTTGTGAGCCGGTCGCGCTGGCGGAACCTTTGCTGCATCGCCCCCGTTAAGCGCTCAATCCAAAAGCTGTCTCCACGCAAATCGGCCAGGGGATGCCGCAGGTTTTTTCCAGCAATGCCAATGGGATTGCCCGCTTTGTGTTGTGGGGCGTTTGCTTTTTCGCGATTTTTGTCGCCATCGGCGGAACCGCGCTTTTGCGTTCCGGCTTTATCACCGGCGTCGGACGCCCGATCGCGCAGGCTGTCCCCTTCAGTCACAAGCACCATGTCGGCGAGATCGGGCTGGACTGCCGCTATTGCCACAACGGCGTCGAGACGTCGGCATCGGCGGGACTGCCCGCGACCGAAGTGTGCATGACCTGCCATTCGCAAATATTCACCAATGCCGAGATGCTGGCGCCGGTGCGTGCGAGCCTCGTCTCGGGACAGCCGCTGCAGTGGCTGCGCGTCAATTCGGTGCCGGATTTCGTCTATTTCAACCATTCGATCCATATCGCCAAGGGTGTCGCCTGCGAGACCTGTCACGGCGAAGTCGACGACATGCCGCTGATGCAAAAGGCACATTCGCTGTCGATGGAATGGTGCCTCGGCTGCCACCGCGATCCCGGCCCCAATCTTCGTCCGCCGCAGGATGTCTTCCTCCTGCATTGGAAGCCGCCGCGGGACATCGAACAGATCAGGCGGTCGCTGATCAGCATCCTCGACATCCACCCAGAGACCATGACGGATTGCTATGTCTGCCACCGCTGACATCAAGCCGGTCTCGGCCTCGGATCTTGCGGCACTTCGGCTCGCCGGCACGAGGCATGAACCATGGCGAAGCCTGGACGAACTGGCCGACACAGCCGAATTTCAACGCTTCGTCGAAGCCGAGTTTCCGGCGATCGCCGAACGCATGCCTCTGGCTGTCGATCGCCGCACCATGTTGAAGCTGATGGGCGCGTCGCTGTCGCTGGCCGGCCTGACGGCCTGCAGCGAGGCCGAGCACATCGTGCCTTATGTGCGCCAGCCGGAAAACGTCATTCCCGGCAAGCCGCTCAACTACGCGACAGCTCTCTCCAGTGATGGCTACGGCATCGGCGCTGTTGTCGAGTGTCATGAAGGCCGGCCGACCAAGGTCGAGGGCAATCCGGATCACCCGGCATCGCGCGGTGCAACCGATGCCATCATGCAAGCCTCGGTGCTGTCGCTGTTCGATCCCGAGCGATCTCGCACGCCGCTCAAACAGGGCGAGCCGGCCAGCTATGATGACTTTCTGAAGGACATCGCAGGGCTTGCCGGTGGATGGGCCACCTCAGGCGGACAAGGCCTCGCTCTGCTGACCGAGGTGACGACATCGCCGACGACCAAAGCTCAGATCGAGGGGCTCAAGAAACGCTATCCCAAGCTTCGTGTCTTCCGGCACGATCCACTGGCGGCTATCTCCGGTGAGCAGGCGACGACGAAGCTGTTCGGCAGAGCGCTGACGCCAATCTACCATTTCGACCGCGCCGATGTGATCGTCAGCCTGGATGCCGACTTTCTCGGGGAGGGGCCAGGTCGTCTGGCCTATGCCCGCGATTTCGCGGGACGGCGTCGCGTGCGCAAATCCTCGGACACGATGAGCCGTCTTTACGTCGTCGAGTCGACGCCAACGATCACGGGCGCCGCGGCGGATCACCGCCATCCCGTCAGGCCGAGTGCAGTGGAAAGCATTGCGGCGGCGATCAAGACCGCGGTCGACGACGGCAACGCGGTGGCCGCCTCGTCGCCGCTGGAGCCGGCTTGGACAAGCGCGCTTGTCGATGATCTCCGCACCGCCGGCCGCAACGCGCTGGTGGTGCCCGGTGCGCACCAGAGACCGTTTGTCCATTCGGTGGCCTTTGCCATGAATGCCGGGCTTGGCGCCATCGGCAACACGCTGGAATTCATCGAGCCTCCCGATGTCATGCCGAACGATGGCGACCTTGCCGTGCTTTGCCAGGCTATCGCCGGCGGCTCGATCGACACGGTCGTCGTTGTCGGTTCCAATCCGCTGCACACGGCACCCTCAGACGTCGATGTCCGCAAGGCCTTTTCGAGGCTCAAGCTTCTTGTCCATTGGGGACTCTACCGCGACGAGACGGCATTTCTGGCTCATTGGCACATTCCCGCCGCGCACGAACTGGAAGGCTGGAGCGATATCCGTGCCTATGACGGCACAGCTTCGATCGTGCAACCGCTCATCCAGCCCCTGTTTGGCGGCAAGAGCCTGCATCAGCTGCTTGCCGCGCTCGGCGCGGATTACGATGCCGACGCGCGGGCATTGGTGCGTGCGACGTGGAAGGCCATGGACGAGGACGGCTGGCGCAAGGCGCTGCGCGATGGCGTGGTGCCTGACAGTGCCACTGCCCCTGTCGCCATCGCCATGCCGTCAGATATTGACGCCGCTTCGCCAAGACCGCCTGTCGCGGACCGGCTGGAGGTTCGCTTCGTCGCAGATCCCTGGCTGCGCGATGGGCGCAATGCCAATGCGTCGTGGCTGCAGGAACTGCCTCGGCCGTTGAGCAAGCTTGTCTGGGGCAATGCGGCGCTGATCTCGCCCGCCACAGCGGAGCGTCTCGGGCTCAAGAACGGCCAGGCCGTCAACCTGGCGCGCAATGGCAGGGATATCGACGCGCCGGTCTGGATCACGCCCGGCCAACCGGACGAGACGGTGACGCTGTCGCTGGGCTTCGGGCGCAAGATCGGGTCGGTGGCCGCGCTGGCTGGCGGGTACGATGCCTTTGCGCTGCGGACCGCCGATGCGCCCTGGTCCGCGGATGGTCTCGTATTGACCGCGCGCGATGGTTCGGCGCGTGTGGTGACGACCCAGCACCATCAGGCGATGGAGGGCAGGGCGATCGTGCGCCACGCCACGCTGGATGCCTTCAAGCGCAATCCGCATTTCGTGCGCGAGGGCGTGCCGCCAGTTCCGACGGAGTCGCTCTATCCCGACTGGAGCTATGACCAGGAAGCCTGGGGAATGGCGATCGACCAGTCGGCCTGCATAGGCTGCATGGCTTGTGTCTCTGCATGCCAAGCGGAGAATAACATCCCGACGGTCGGGCCGGACGAAGTAGCACGTGGCCACGAAATGCACTGGCTGCGCGTCGACCGCTATTACGAGGGCACCGTCGACGATCCGGACATCTTCTTCCAACCGGTGCCTTGCATGCATTGCGAGAAGGCGCCGTGCGAGGTGGTCTGTCCGGTCAACGCAACCACCCATACACATGACGGCCTGAATGCACAGGTCTACAACCGCTGCATCGGCACGCGTTACTGTTCGCAGAACTGCCCTTACAAGGTGCGTCGCTTCAACTTCTTCGGCTATCAGGACTTCGATAAGGACAGCGCCGGCCCACAGCAGGCCGTGCACAATCCCGACGTCACCGTGCGCTCGCGCGGCGTCATGGAAAAATGCACCTATTGCGTCCAGCGCATTTCCGAAAAGCGCATTCGCGCACAGATCGAAAACCGCGACATCGCCGATGGCGAGGTGGTGACCGCCTGCCAGCAGGCCTGTCCGACCGAGGCGATCAGCTTTGGCGATCTCAACAACAAGGGCTCAAGAGTCGTGCGCGAAAAGAGTACGCCGCACAATTATGCGCTGCTCGAAGAGCTGAACACGCGACCGCGCACCACCTATCTCGGTAAGATCACCAATCCAAATGGCCGCATCGCCGGCAAGTCTGGCACGGAGACCGGCGATGGCTGAGGCGGTCGCGGCCAGGGCCAAGGCTAACGCTAACGGGAACCCGTCCGGCCCGTCGGTGCTGCGCGGCCGTCATGATTTTCCGGAAATCAGCGGCCGCATCAGTGCGATCGTTCTGCAAGGCAAGCTGCCGCGGTTCTTCTGGGCGGCGTTCTTCGCCTGTTTCGTTCTCGTGCTGCTATTTCTCTATTCGATCACCTATCTGATCTCTGTCGGTGTCGGCGCCTATGGTGTCGACATTCCCGTCGTCTGGGGAACGATGATCTCCAGCTTCGTGTGGTGGATCGGCATCGGCCATGCCGGCACGCTGATCTCGGCCGTGCTGCTTCTATTACGCCAGCCCTGGCGCGCCTCGATCAATCGCTTCGCCGAGGCGATGACGCTGTTTGCCGTGGCGATGGCCGGGCTCTATCCGATCCTGCATCTCGGCCGGCCATGGTTCTTCTACTGGCTGCTGCCCCTGCCCAACACGCACATGCATTGGCCGCAATGGCGAAGCCCGCTGGTCTGGGATTTCGCGGCGATCTCCACCTACGCAACCGTCTCGCTGCTGTTCTGGTACATGGGCCTGGTGCCGGATCTTGGTGTGCTGCGAGACCGTGCAAAATCGCGTGCCGGGCAAGTCTTCTATGGCATCCTGGCGCTCGGCTGGCGCGGCTCAGCCTTCCATTGGGCGCGCTACCAGACCGTGTATTTCCTGATGGCCGCGCTGGCGACGCCGCTGGTCGTGTCGGTGCATTCGATTGTCGCGCTCGATTTCACCTTCGCCATCACGCCGGGCTACCATTCGACGATTTTCCCGCCCTACTTCGTCGCCGGCGCGCTGCTCTCCGGCTTTGCCATGGTGTTGACCATCGCCATTCCCTTGCGCTGGGCCTTCGCGGTCGAAGACCTGATCACGCTTCGCCATATGGACAATGCCGCCAAGCTGATGATCGCCGCGGGCATGGTGGTCATGTACGGCTACGCATCGGAAGCCTTCTTTGCCTGGTATTCAGGACGGCCCTACGAGCGCGCCATGATGGTCCAACGCGCCGTCGGCCCCTATGCGCCACTGTTCTGGACCATGCTGTTTTGCAATTGCGTCGTGCTGCAGCTGCTTTGGGTACGACGCGTGCGGCTCAACATGCCGTTTTTGTTCGCGATCGCGCTGGTCATCAACATCGGCATGTGGCTGGAACGCTATGTCATCGTCGTGACTGGCCCGAGCCGCGACTACCTGCCGTCTTCCTGGGGCGAGCAATCGCTGACCTGGCTCGATTTCGGCATCCTGTTCGGTTCGATAGGCACCTTCTTCGCGCTGGTCTTCCTGTTCATCCGCATCCTGCCGGCGATCACTATCTTCGAGGTCGAGGAATTGGCTGAGGAGAAGGGCGGCGCGACGTGAGCCTCTATGGTGTCATCGCGGCTTTCGCTGATCCGGACGCGCTGTCCGAGGCGGCTCTCACGATGCGCGACAAAGGCTATCGGCGCATGGATGCATTCTCGCCATTCGAGGTGCGCGGCCTTGCCGATAGTCTCGGCATGCGAAAGACGCGGCTGCCATGGGCGGTGCTGGCCGGCGCCGTTGCCGGCGCGGTGTTCGTCTACACGCTGATCCTCTATTCGGTCGAGGTTGATTTTCCCATCAATGTCGGCGGCCGGCCGCTGCATTCCTGGCCGCCCTTCACGGTGATCGCTTTCGAGGCTGCCATCCTCGGCGCGGCCCTTGCCGGCTTCGGCGGCATGCTGTGGGCAAATGGTCTGCCGCGATATCATCACCCGGTCTTCAACGCCAAGAGCTTCACCTATGCAGGCGGTGGGAAGTTCTACCTGCTCGTCGAGGCAACCGACCCGAAATATCGCAAGGGCATCACCAAGGCCCAACTGACGCGGCTTGGCGCGGTAACGGTCGAGGAGGTGGAGGCATGAAGAAGGCGCTGAAGCTTCTCTTGCCGCTGCTCCTGGTCATCGCCGGCTGCAAGCAGGATATGGCCGACCAGCCGCGCTACGACCCGCTCGCCAGCAGCACACAGTTCGCGGACGGCATGTCGGCCAGGATGCCGGCCGACGGCACCGTGACGAGGGACGCCGACCTGACGGCAACGCCGGATAAATTTCCCTATCCGATCACCTTGGCGTTGCTCCAGCGCGGCCAGCAACGCTTCGACATCTTCTGTTCGCCCTGCCATGGCCGCACCGGAGACGGTCACGGCATGGTGGTCCAGCGCGGTTTTCCGCCACCGCCGAGCTATCATCAGGATGCCCTGCGCAAGGCGACGGACCGGCATTTCTTCGACGTCATCAGCAATGGCTATGGCGCCATGTTTCCCTATGCCGCGCGCGTGCCGCCGGAAGACCGCTGGGCGATCGTCGCCTATATCAGGGCTTTGCAATATTCACACGACGTGCCTGCCAGCACCTTGCCCGACGATCTTCGTGCGAAATTCGATGCGGAGGCCGAACGATGAGGCGGCTCGTGTCGCCCGCAGGATATTATCCTCCGGCGGTCTTGGTGGCCGGCGCCGGGGTTCTGTTGTGCATCGCCGGCCTGTCCCTCGAACCACGCACCACGCTGGCCGGCTGGCTCACGGTCTCGTTGTTCCTGCTCGGATTGCCTCTTGGCGCGATGACGATCCTGATGGTGCATGGGTTGACAGGCGGTAGATGGGGCGAGGCGCTGCGTGCGCCCTTGCGCGCCATTGTCGCCACTTTGCCGTTGGCGCTGCTGTTGCTTCTGCCCATTGTCGCGCGGCTTGATCTCGTCTTCCCGTGGGCGGGAACCGCCCCGGCTGCGCTGCCGGAGACGGTGCGGCAAAAGCTGGCCTATCTCAACGTGCCGTTTTTCGTCATTCGCTTCATCGCCTGCACGTTGATCTGGCTGGCGCTTGGCTGGTTGACCCTTTGTTGGACAACACCCGCCATTGACCGCTCCGCTCCCCCGTCCAGCCGTCGCCATGCGATCGGGCTGATCGTTCACGGACTTGCCGTAACGGTGTTCGCGATCGACTGGATGCTGTCGATCGAACCGGAATTAACCTCGACCATCTACGCCATGCTTGAAGCCGCAGCAGAGGTCGTCGGTGCGTTTGCACTGGCTTTGATAGTGCTGGCGGCCAGCCGCGCCATCGAGACGATGCCAGGCGGCGAGGACGATACGGCGCTGGGCGAGGACGTCGCCAACATGCTCTTCGGCTTCATGCTGATCTGGGCCTACCTGTCCTTCATGCAGTGGCTGATCATCTGGGCCGGCGACCTGCCGGAAGAAATCCACTGGTACGTCCTTCGCAGCCGGGATGGCTGGCAATATCTGCTCTGGCTGCTGATCGCGCTGCAATTCGCCGTGCCCTTCGCCGGCTTCCTCAACCGTTCGGTCAAGCGTAGCCATCAGGGCCTGCTCGGACTTGGAACGCTGGTTCTGGCCGGACATTTCCTCGATGCCGTCTGGCGCATCCGCCCGGCTCTGTCGGCTGCCAGCGCACCGATGTCCTGGACCGACCTGGCGGCGATCGCCGCGGCCGGCGGCGCGTGGTGCGCCTGGTTCCTTTGGGCCTTGTCCGAGCCGGACCGGATTTCATTCTGGCGCAGGAGGCAGATCCGTGGCTAAGGCCTTGCATCCGGAAACGCGCGATGTCCGGCCAAGGGTGCTGCTTTTGTTTGGTGCCGGCCTGCTCGTATTCCTGACGCTGGCCGCGGTCGCACTGAAGGTGATTTTCAGCACGACACCTTACTGGCCGCTGGCGGGTGCGGGGACCACAAGCTCCGAAGCGAGCCCCGCATTGCAGCGGTCGCCAGCAACCGACCTTGCGGCATTCCGCAAGCAGGAAGATCTGGAGCTTGGCAAATTCGCCTGGGTCGATCGCGATGCCGGCATTGCGCGCATCCCGATCGCCGACGCGATGAAACTGATCGCGGCAAAAGGATTGCCGGACTGGACTCGGCGAGCCACGGCGGCGGGGCAAGATTGCGCGCTGCTTGGAAGCCAGGTGCCGCGAGCGCCTCAACTTGCCAATTGTGCCGATCAGAGCCCTGGTACCCGGCCGAGTGATGATCAGTCCACTGTTCCGGGTGGCAGCGGGGCAAAGCCATGAGGCGATGGCTCCTGGCTTTGGCAGCGTTGCTTACCTCGACCTTTGTCGAGGCGGCGGAGCGGCCGTCTTTCGAGCCGCAGATCGGCGCGCAGCTTGCCGTCGACAGTATGTTTCAGGATACGTCGGGCGAGCGGTCAACGCTGTCCGCCGTCCTCGACGGACGCCCAGCCCTGGTCGTCTTCGGTTATGACAAATGCCCCAACCTCTGCGGTGTGACCCAGCAGGCCGTGGCTTCCGACCTGAACAAGACGGGTCTCGATCCTCAGAGTTACCGGGCGCTTTTCATCTCCATAGATCCCTCCGAAACCATGCAGGACGCAAGTGCTGCCAAGACAGTGGTTGCGCAATCGGCGGCGCCAGGAGAGTTTTCAGCCTGGCGCTTCCTGACCAGTGCCGACGGAGCGGGCGCAGCTCTTGCGGCCGAGGCCGGCATCACCTTCGATAGGCGTGACCGAATAGCACAGTATGTCCACCCAATCGCCGTCATAGCCCTGACGCCGCAGGGGCGGATTGCGCAAGTGCTGCCGGCGCTGACTTTCGAGCCGCGCGATCTTAAGCTCGCTTTGGTTGAAGCATCGGCAGGCCGCCTCGGATCAATCGCTGACCATGTCTTTCTGCTGTGCGCCGGCTTCGATGCGTCGAAAGGGCAGTACACCTCGGCGATAGAGGCGGCTGTAAAGGTGGCGGGGGCCGCGACTCTCCTGGCGCTCGGCGCGAGCCTGTGGATGCTGACGCGGCGGAGGCGGATTTGAGCTTCGGCATTCCCTTCACGCCGCCTGAGGCTTCGTCGATCGCCGGCAGCGTCGATACGCTGTTCTACACCTTGCTTGCCTTCACATTTGCCTTGGGCGTTTTTCTGGCTGGCCTCGTCGTCTTCTACGCCATCAAATACCGCGCCGGCTCAAAGGCCGAGCGCACGGGGGAACGGACGCGCAGCCTGCCTCTCGAGCTGACCTGGACGGTCGCAAGCTTGCTGATTGCCTTCGTCATCTTTGGTTGGGGCGCCGTGCTCTTCCTTCGCCGCGAGCATCCCCCCATCGACGCGCTCGAGATCGCCGGCCTGGGCAAGCAATGGATGTGGGAATTCCGTCATCCCGGCGGCCAGCGGGAAATCAACGAACTGCATGTACCGGTCGGCAAGGCGGTGATCGTGTCGCTGGCATCGCAGGACGTCATCCACTCCTTCTTCGTGCCGGCCTTCCGGGTCAAGCAGGATGCCGTGCCGGGACGCACAACGCATGTCTGGTTCATCGCCGACGAGCCTGGTCGCTACCATCTGTTCTGCGCGCAATATTGCGGGACACAGCATTCCGAAATGGGCGGCTGGGTGACGGTGATGCCACCGGAAGCCTACGCCGCGTGGCTTGGCGACCAAGGTCAGGGCGACACGCTTGCCGCCGACGGCGAAAAGCTGTTTCGCGCGCTTGGCTGTTCAGGCTGCCACGGCAACTCCAGCAAGGTGAGGGCACCGGATCTGGCCGGCATCTTCGGACGGCCGGTGGCGTTGGCCAACCAGCAGACGGTCATAGCCGACGACCGCTATTTGCGCGATTCCATCCTCAACCCGAAAAAGGAAATCGCTGCCGGCTACGATCCAGTGATGCCGAGTTTCGACGGCGTGGTCGATGAGGGTGAGATGCAGATGTTGCTTGCCTATCTCAAATCTCTTTCGCCTCGGGCGGCGACAAAGAGCGGGGCAGTTCAATGAGCACCGAGACATTGAGGCCGTCGAGTTACCTGGGAGAGGGTGCCGGTCCCGCCGCGTGGCTGCTGACCACCGACCATAAGCGCGTCGCCTGGCTCTACCTCATTTCACTCACCGCCTTCTTCTTCCTCGGCGGCGCGTTTGCCGTTCTGATCCGCGTCGAACTTGCGACGCCTGCCGGCGACCTCGTGTCCGATGACACCTACAACCGGCTGTTCTCGCTGCACGGCATCATCATGGTCTGGTTCTTCCTGGTGCCATCGATCCCCGCCACGCTCGGCAATTTCCTTTTGCCGCTGATGATCGGCGCGCGGGATCTTGCCTTTCCAAGGCTTAATCTGGCGAGCTGGTATGTGTTCATGCTGGGCAGCCTGTTTGCCCTGGCTTCCGTGCTTGCCGGCGGCGTCGATACGGGCTGGACCTTCTACACGCCGCTCTCCACGCTCTACGCCAATGGCTTCGTGTCGATGGCAGCGCTCGGCGTCTTCATCGTTGGGTTTTCGACGATCATGACCGGCATCAATTTCATTGTCACCGTTCACACGCTGCGGGCGCCGGGATTGACCTGGTTTCGTCTGCCGATCTTCGTCTGGACGATGTATGCCACCGCCCTGGTGATGGTGCTGGCGACACCCGTGCTCGCCGCCTCGCTGATCCTGATCGTGCTGGAGCGGGTGTTCGGCATCGGCATTTTCAACCCGGCGCTTGGCGGCGATCCGCTGCTGTTCCAGCACCTGTTCTGGTTCTACTCGCATCCGGCCGTCTACATCATGATCCTGCCCGGCATGGGCGTGGTCTCCGAGGTGCTGCCCTGTTTCAGCCGACGGCCGTTGTTCGGATACAAGGCGGTCGCGCTGTCCTCGATGGCGATCGCCGTGTTTGGCTTCCTGGTCTGGGGCCACCACATGTTCGTCTCCGGCCAGTCGGCCTATGCCGGCGTGCTGTTCTCGTTCCTGTCGTTTTGTGTCGCTATTCCCTCGGCGATCAAGGTGTTCAACTGGAGCCTGACGCTGCGCAAGGGCGAGATCACGTTTGAAACCCCGATGCTCTACGCGCTGTTTTTCCTGGCGCTGTTCACTTTCGGCGGCCTGGCCGGTCTGTTCCTGGCGGCACTCGCCATCGACGTCCATGTCCACGACACCTACTTCGTGGTCGCCCATTTCCACTACATCATGGTTGGCGGCATGGTGACGGCCTATATGGCCGGACTGCATTTCTGGTGGCCGAAGCTGACCGGCCGGATGTATTCCGAGACCTGGGGACGCATTGCAGCGACGGTCACCTTCCTCGGCTTCAACCTCACCTTCTTTCCGCAATTCGTGCTCGGCTTCCTCGGCATGCCAAGGCGCTATCATACCTATCCGCCGGAGTTCCAGTTCTGGCATGTCCTGTCGTCGGCTGGCGCCGTTGTACTGGCGGTGGGCTATCTGATGCCGCTGTTCTATCTCGGCTGGTCGATGTTTCGCGGCGCACGCGCGCCCGCCAATCCATGGGGCGCCACGGGGCTCGAATGGCAGACTGCTTCGCCGCCGCCACCGCACAATTTCGACACCATGCCAAAGGTCAGCCGACCGGCCTATGACTACGCCATGAAGGGGCTGCAGCACGAAAGATTCAGCCCGCACAAGGAGGAGGCCTGATGGCTGCGTCGAATGAAAGCGTCGCGTTCGACACACCGGCCCGCGAGCGGTCGGCCGATACATTTGCCATGTGGGTCTTCATCTGTTCTGAAGCGATGCTGTTCGGCGCGATCCTGCTGGTGTTCCTCATCGCGAGGATCAGCTACGGGCCAGCCTTCGCCGCCGCGTCACAACACCTTTCGCTGCCGCTCGGCACGTTGAACACGGCGGTGTTGATTACCTCCAGTTTCGCCATGGCATTGGCACACCTCCAGGCCAGCTCTGGCCGCTGGCGTGCGGCGGCCTGGTCGCTGGCCGCAACAGCGCTGCTGGGCGTCGCTTTCCTTGGTATCAAGGCAGCGGAATATACGACGGAGTTCCGCGAAGGCGTCGCTCCGGTGCTTGGCGCCCCGTTCACCTACGATGGGCCGGATCCCGCGCATGCCGAATTCTTCTTCAGCCTCTATTTCGCGATGACCTCGCTGCACGCATTGCATCTCGTTGGCGGTCTCGTTGTCATTGCCGGCATGTTGGTGCTTTGGTCGCGGGCGACGGAAGCGAACCGGCTTCGTCGCGTGCGCGCCATCGGCCTCTACTGGCATTTCGTCGATATCGTCTGGGTTTTCCTGTTCCCCGTTCTCTACCTGATCAACCGATGAGCGAATTTCGCAAACTGACCTTCGCCTATCTAGGGCTCCTGGCCTTGCTGGGTCTGACGGTCGGGTCGTCGTTGGTCGAACTTGGTGGATTGAACTCTGCCCTCAACCTGGTGATCGCCGCGGCCAAGGCGATCGTGATAGCCATTTTGTTCATGCAACTGGCAAGACAAGATGTCCTGCCGCGCCTCGCCGTTGCCGCGACGGGCCTGTGGCTGGCCATTCTGTTCGGCTTGACGTTGGTGGGGCAGTGAGATGCTTGCGACCCGCCGGCCGGGATCGTCTGACCTCAGGCCGCCGGCTGCATCGCCGCTCTCAGCAGCATGCCGAACAGGTCGAATCTGATTTGCTCATTCTTGGGAATCCCGATTCAATCGGCGATGAAGCCGGGCCCACTGCCCCAAGTGAGATCATACGAGAGATGCGGGCTAGCAAATAATCCGTTAACGATTGATTTTGTGTAGAAAATTCTGCCGAGACAATCTCGCGAGCCCACGCCTAGATCACCGTCTCTCCGCCATCGATAACCAGAATCTGGCCCGTCATGTACGAGGACCGGTCGGACACAAGAAACAGCACTGCCTCCGCGATTTCCTCGACGCTGGCCCAACGACCAAGCGGCACTTTTTCGCGGATGTAGGCTTCAATGGCTTCCCGTCCTCCCATCTGTGCGATGAAGGGGCCGTTGAAGGGTGTATCCACCCAACCGGGGCAAAGCGCGTTGACGCGAATGCCGAACCGGCCATAGTCGCCCGCCATCTGCTTCGTCATCGCGATCACCGCGTGCTTGGTCGTCGTATAGGCGATCATCTCGCGGTCGTAGAGCACGCCGGAGCTCGACGACGTGTTGAGGATCACCCCGCGACCAGCCTTTTTCATGAAGGGCATGACGATGCGGGCACCGAGGAAGTGAGCCCGCACGTTGAGTGTCCAGGACGTGTCGAAGCCTTTGACGCTCACACCCAGCACGTCACCCTCTACCTGTACGCCGGCATGATTGTGCAGGATGTCGATCCCGCCTTGTGTGTCGATGAAATCGCGGAAACCGGCTTCAAGCGCCTGATCGTCGGTCAGGTCGAACACAAGCGCTTTCGCCCGGCCACCAGCAGCAACAATCTGGTCGACGGTCGCGTTCGCGCCGTCAGCACTGCGGTCCGTCACGCCGACCACCGCACCCTCGCGCGCGATGAGCAGCGCTGCCGCCCTGCCGATGCCCGATCCCGCCCCGGTGACGATCGCGGTCCTGTCCTTCAGGATCATCTTTCAGTCCCCTTTCTCGCCGGCCCGCAATCCTGCATCATCCGGCGGACGAGCCCCCCAAGCTTGGGTGCGCGCCGATCAACCTCTGGGGAAAACAGGCATGTACGACTTCGGCCCCTTCAAGTTCGAGTCGAAGCAGGATTTTTTCGACAAGGCAATCCGTTTCTGGAATCCCGACAAGACCAGGTTCTGGCAGAAAGCCGGGATCGATCTGGTGATCGGCAGGAGGGAAGGCTATTTCCTCTACGACATGTCGGGCCGCCGCCTGATCGACCTGCACCTCAATGGCGGCACCTATAATCTCGGTCACCGCAATCCGGAACTGGTCGAGACGCTGAAGAGCGCACTCGATTATTTCGATATCGGCAACCACTGGTTTCCCTCCGTGGCGCGGACGGCGCTGGCCGAATCCCTGGTCAATGTCTCACCGGGAATGAAATATGCGATCTTCGCGCCGGGCGGCGCGGAGGCGGTGGACATCGCCATCAAGAGCGCTCGCTATGCCACCAAGCGGCGCAAGGTCGTGTCAATCATCAAGGGTTATCACGGGCATTCGGGGCTCGCGGTGGCGACCGGCGACGATCGCTTCACCAAGATCTTTCTTTCCGACCAGCCGGAGACGTTTATCCAGGTTCCCTTCAACGATATCGACGCCATGGAGCAGGCGCTGAAGGGCGAAGACGTCGCGGCGCTGATCATGGAGACGATCCCCGCCACATACGGCTTCCCGATGCCGAAGGACGGCTATCTCGGCGTCTGCAAGGCGCTGTGCGAAAAGCATGGCGTGATGTACATCGCCGACGAGGTCCAGACCGGCCTGATGCGGACCGGCAGCATGTGGGGGTGGCAGGCCTATGGCGTCCAGCCGGATATCATGGTGACGGCAAAGGGCCTGTCCGGCGGCCTCTATCCGATCAGCGCGACGCTCGTGAACGACAGGGCCGGAGGCTGGCTCAACGAGGACGGGGCGGCCCACATTTCGACCACCGGCGGGGCCGAACTCGGCTGTGTCGTTGCTCACAAGGTCATCGAGATGCTGCAGCGGCCTGAACTGGTGGCCAATGTCGGCACCGTGACCGAGTTCATGGCGCAGGCCATGGGTGAGATGCAGGCTCGTCACGGCGATATCTTCACCGGGGTGCGCCAGAAAGGCGTGATCCTCGGCCTGGAGTTCAGCAATCATCCGGAAGGCGCCGTGTTCTTCTCGCGTGCACTCTACGAGCAGGGCGTGTGGGCGATTTTCTCGTCGCTCGACAAGCGGGTGCTGCAATGGAAGCCTGGCGTTCTTCTGGATTACGAAACCTGCCGGGACATCATGGATCGTTTCGATGCCGCGATGCCACGCGCCCGCGAGCTGCTGCATCAGGCAGGCAAGGCGAGTTGACATGTCCCGAACCTGGTTGAAACTGCCAGGCATCGAGTGCGGGCTGGCCACTGGACTTGCCGGGATAGCCCAGGGTCGGGCAGGGGACGATGGCGCAATGATGGGGCAGGACGGACGATGACGGATTTCGACGCGCTCACTCACGACCAGCAACTCGGCATCCTGCAGGAGACGGCGGAGGCGGCCACCGCCAACTACGACTTGCCGGCGGATGTCTCCGTCGAGATGATCAACCTGTCGGAGAACGCGACTTACAAGATTGCAGCTCGCGACGGCCGGCGCTGGGCGCTTCGCATCCATCGCGACGGGTACCATTCAAAGACGGCCATCCAATCCGAACTGGCCTGGCTTACGGATCTGCGCCAGACCGGGATCGTCCCCACACCCGTTCCGGTCGCGGGCAAGGACGGCGACCAAATCCAGCTTGTCGGCCATGCCGGATTGGCGCGACCGCGTCATGTCGTGTTGTCGCAATGGGAGACCGGTGCGGAGCCGGGCATGGGCGAGGCGCTTGGCGAGCCCTTCGAGGTGCTGGGCGAGGTGACGGCCCGCATGCACATCCACGCCCGGCAGTGGAAACGCCCATCTTGGTTCAGCCGCCACGTGTGGGATTTCGAGACAAGCCTCGGTGAGGAAAGACCCCATTGGGGGCGCTGGCGCGACGGCATGGGCGTCGACGCCGCGAAAGCCAAACTCTTTGGCCGTACCGCGGAGCTGATTGGCCGCAGGCTCGATGCCTTCGGCAAGGGCCAAGACCGCTTCGGCCTCATTCATTGCGACCTGCGGCTCGCCAACCTTTTGATCGACGGCAAGACGGTCAAGGTCATCGACTTCGACGACTGCGGCTTCGGCTGGTTTATGTACGACGCCGCTACGCCCATCTCTTTCTACGAGCACCAGCCGCAGGCAGCCGATCTGATCCAATCGTGGACGACCGGCTATCGCCGCGTGCTTGACCTGCCCAAGGCGGACGAGGACGAGATCCCGACCTTCGTGATGCTGCGCCGCCTGTTGCTGGTTGCCTGGATCGGCTCGCACGCTGAAACGGACCTCGCTAGGTCCATGGGCCTGCCATACACCGAGGGAACGGAGGGGCTGTGCGAAGCCTATCTGAGCAAGTTTTCCTGAGAGCAATTCCATGAAAAGTGTGAGCGGTGTTCCCGGAAAAGCGCGTAGCGCTTTCCGTTGGGAATTGCTTCAAAACAAGGAGATAGAGCGGTTCGCGATGAACAGCTTTATGCCAGGGCCTCCAAGCTCTCCGGCAGGATCTGGCCGCCATCGACGATGATCGTCTGCCCCGTCACGTATGCGGCTTCCTTCGACGCAAAGTAGAGTGCGGCGTAGCCGATGTCCTCCACGGTTCCGAGCCGCTTGAGCGGGACAGAGGTGGCCATGGTCTTCTGGTAGTCCTCGCCCAGGCCGGCAAGGCCCTCGGTGATGATGTTGCCCGGCATGACGGCGTTGACGGTGATGCCGTATTTCGCCAGCTCGATGCAGGCGGTGCGCATGAAGCCGAGTTGCCCGGCCTTGGTGGCGCCGTAATGCGACCAGCCGGGAAAGCCGGTGACCGGGCCGGTGATCGATGACGTCAGCACGACCCGGCCCTGGTCGGATTTCTTGAGATAGGCAATCGCCGCCTTGACCGCGTGGAAGGTGCCTTTGAGGTTAGTGTCGACGACCTCGTCCCATTGTTCCGAAGTCATCTCCTCGAGCCGGGCCTGCGGGAAAATTCCGGCATTGGCGCACAACACGTCGATGCGCCCGTTTCTCGCGGCCACTGTCGCAAAAGCGCTCTCGATGCTGGCGAGCGAGGTGACGTCGCCAACCACGCCGAAGGCGCCGTGGCCGATCTCGGCGGCAGCTGCTTCGGCCTGGTCGAGATGGCGCGCGATGATGGCGACCTTGGCGCCAGATAGCGCAAGCACCCGCGCTATGCCCTTGCCGATGCCTTTCGATCCGCCGGTAACAACGACGGACCGACCCTTCAAAGATTGGGTCATGATCTGAAGCTCCAAAATGAGACGGGGACAGAGCGATACTCTGTCCCCGTTGCCGAAAAGGATGCCAGGGCGGCGTCCGCCGCTAGCCCTCGTTCACCATGTGACCGATGTTCTCGTACGCCTTGGGGTTGGCGGATTTCAGCACGAAGCCCCAGATCAGGCCGACGATCAAGATCGCAAGCCCGACATAGGGGATGCTCCTGGCAAAGCCATTGGTGCCGCCGAGCGTCGCGAGATTGGCCACCAGCGTGTAGACGAGGAGCAGTTGGACAACCAGCGAGATCAACGGCGCAATGACTGTCGTCAGCAGGCTGCCGCCGCCGTTCTTCTTGAACCACATGTAGATCGCCAGCGAGACGACGGCCTGCAGCACGAGCAGCAATCCGGTGCCCAGCACCGCGAACAGCGTATAGACACCGAGCCAGGCCTGTCCCGACGGATCGTCGAAGCCGTAGGCCAGACCGTAGAGCAGGACCCATATCGCCGCCAGCACCGACTGCAGCGCCGAGGCCTTGTGCGGGCTCTTGTGGTGGTCATGCGTCTCCGCGATCACCTGCGGCAGGACGCCTTCGCGCGCCAGCGAGTACAGATAGCGGGAAGCGGTGTTGTGGAAGGCCATGCCGCAGGCGAAGGAACTGGTCAGGATGAGCAGCGACATCAGCTGGTAGCCCCAGCCGCCGACATAATTCTGAACCGGTGTCAGGAAGAAGTTCACGCCGTCGGAGAAGGCTTTGGCCACCATGTCGGCCTCGGTGGGATAGGCCGCCACCGCGCACCAGCTGACAAAGGTATAGAACAGGCCAAGGCCAATCACCGAAATCAACAGCGACTGTGGAATGATGCGCTTGGGATCACGGGATTCCTCGGCATAGTTCGGCGCCATCTCGAAGCCGACCCACGACCAAAACGCCATGAAGATACCGACGGCGGCCTCGCCGGCGGGTATGGCCACATCACCAACTTTCTGCTCGGCGACAGGCGTGAACACCTTGAACACATTTAGTGAATCGCCGGAAAAATTCGTCGGGCCATGAGCGAAAAGCACGCCCAGCGAGAAGATCACCAGCATGATCACTTCAAGAATGAGTGCGATCCCGAGTAGCCGCGCCGACACCTTCACATCACGATAGGCAAGCGCCGCGATGACCACGATCATGGCGAGCGCGAGCACGATCCACGGCACGTTGATGCCGAAATGCTGGGAAATCCAAAGATTGCCGAAAAATGCAAACAGACCAGTGAGAGAGGCTTCGAACAGTGAGTAGCAGGCGAGCGAGCCAATGCCCGCCGACATGCCGACCTCGCGGCCGAGCCCTTGGCTGATGAAGGAGTAAAAGCCGCCGACGGACGAGACGCGCGATGCCATCGCGGCATAGCCGACCGAGAAGATGGTCAGCACGATCGTCGCCATCAGGAAGGCGGCTGGCGTGTATTTGCCGATGCCATAGCCTGCCGCGAACGGCACGTTGCCCAGCATCGCCGACATTGGCGCCGCGCCGGTGACGGCCAGAAAGAGCACTCCCGCGAGCCCCACGGCCTTGGAGTGCAAAAGATTGATGCTGTTACTCTTCGAGACGTCGATCGTCCCGCGTGCAGTTTCTATGGCCATGAAGCCCTCTCCATTCGTGACAGCTGTATTTGGTCCCCGCACGTAGCGGCCGATGTGTCCCGGCCTGCGTGTGCAGCCATCACACTACGGACGCTGCGTCACTTTGCCAAGGCCATGATTTTGCATAGCTCGCCGCTCGACATGACGTGGCAGTAGATCATGTTGATGATTTCGAGTTCTTTGCGATGAAGCTCCTCGGTCGCCGCCGCGCAGCAATCCTCGAGCACGATGACGGCATAGCTCTCGTCCGCCAGGCTGCGCACGGTCGAGGACACACACTGGTCCGTGAAGATGCCGCAGCAGATGACATTCCTGATGCCGAGATTGTGCAGAATCAGGCGCAGATTTGTTCCTGTCAGCGCTGAATCGGTGGTCTTGGTCACCACGATTTCGTCGCCGGCGGGCTGAAGCTCGGCAACCAGCTGCGACGGCGCGTCGTTCTTTGGCAGCAGCAAATTGTTCCAGCCCGGCATTTTCTGGGAGAGCGAACGGTCGCGGCCGTCCTTGGTGTGGCTGGCGATACGGGCAAAAAGGCATTCGATGCCATTTTGCCGTGCCAGATCGAGCAGTCTTGCCGTGTTCGGTATGACCGTGCCGTGCATGCGCTCGTGGAACGGCGTCCACAGATCGTACCGATGCTGTTCTTCTGGCGGAAGCGACACGCGATCCGGCCGTTCCAGGTATGTGTTCTGAACGTCGATGACCAGGATGGCGGTTTGCGCCGGCACCAGCACCGGATCATCCGGCTCGGGTGCACCGAGGTAATAGAGCGAACGGTATCCGGTTTTCCAGCTCATGCGATCCTTTCAGAAGCGGAACGTGAAAAGGCCGCGCGCCGCATAGGTCTCGGCGGCTTCTTCGATGAAACGGGCGATGCGTTCGGCCTGGTAGGTATCGCGCATCGTGGCGGCGGCCCCGAGCAATTCTTCCTTGGACCTGGCACGGCCGGGGCGCAGCAATTCGTAGACCTGCATGATGAAATCCTGCGGCACCTCGACGAGCTCCGCCCCGCGCTCGAAGTTGAGGGCCAGTGTCGGCCGTCCGACATCGCGCGCCACATCGGCTTGAGCCTGCAGCGCTTGCGGCGTGATGCGAAGATCTTCCATCGTCACCTCGCCGGCAAGCACCGCATCCAGCGTTATCTGTGAAAGCGCCTTGCCGTGCTTGCCGGTCACCTCTCCGGGCTGTGTTTCGGCAAGTGGATAGTCGGCGCGGGTATGGGTCATGATTTCGCTCCCGTCAGCGTGACATCGACCTCTTCGGGAGCCGCACCAGCCTCGGTCAGCCCGGTTTCGATGGCATAGATGAGGGCGACGCGGGCGTGGTAGCGCGAACCCATGGCCTCGCCTCGCTGCGGCACCACGATGGGCTCCGGCATTTCGCCCAGCGCATAGGCGGCCGCATTGGCACCCAACGCGCGATAGTGTTCGAGCCTGGTGATCGGCGCATTGGAAAACAGTTCGAGGTTGTTGTGCGGCTGGCGGTCGCGCTGATGGATGACAGCCGTGCCCTTGGCCTGGATGCCGATGCCGATGCCGCTGCCGGCAAGCCGAGCGGCGGACAGGCCGAGGAAGGAGGTATCGGCCGTGTGGCGGAAGCGAACGACGCGCGCCTTGAGCCCGCGCCCGCGAATTGCATCCAGCATGGCGCCAAGGACCTCGGAAAGCCGATGCCCGGCCGTCGTCCGGTAAAGCTTCAGTCCAAATGCCGGGCTGATGCCGATGACCACGTCGTCCTTCGCCGATCCATTGGCCGCGGGGCCAACGTTGCGATAGCGGATATGTCTCGCCTCGTCTTTCTCGTGCAGCGCCTCCGAACGCAACACTTCCTTCTGGTCCAGCACATCGCGAATGTCGTTGAGCTGCAGCCGCCGTTCTTCAGACACGCGATAGCCGGAGCCTGGACCGAGATAGTCGTTCGGGTCGTTGACCGCGCTGACGATGCGCCCGTTGCGGATCATGGCCGAGGTCTGGAGATAGTCGCCTGAAAGGCGCAGCTTCACCACGTTCAGCAGGTTCTCGGCCTCTTCGCGGAAACCCCGGTTGGCCAGCGCCTTGACCACGTCGATCACGGTGATGCCACGCTCCTTGATGGCCTCGCTGATGAAGCTCACGTCGCGCGGCATCAGGCTGCGCGTATCGTCGGAGCCGGAGGCGTAGACCACACTGGTCTTCATATCCTCGGTCGGCGCCGACAGGCCGAGTTCCTCGAACACTGCGGCGATCGCCTCCACCGCCCGCTCGCGCAACTCGATCGCGCGTGACTCGGGCAGTGGCGTCAATCCGCCATCGGCCTCGAAATCGCGCTGCAGCACCAGATAGTCTTCCAACTCCTCGCCGTTGATCAGCGACGGGTTGAATGAATTGTCGTATTTCAGGATCGATCCCATCCCCGAGCAGATCAGGTCCGAGCCGGCAATCAGGTAGGGAAGGATCTTTGCGCCGACGCGAATCTCCGATTCGGTGGAGCGCGCGTCATTGCCGGATGCGCATTCGAGATCGAGCCAGACGGCGATGAGATTCTCTGCCATCAGCTCGCGGACGCCACCAGGTATGGTGGCGGTCAAAGGCGCCCCGTCGATGCCGCCATTTTGCGTACCCTGCACCCCCATGCCGCGCTGCAGGCAGAGACAGCGTGCCTCCAGGTAAAGCAGCGACTTTGCCTCGTGGAAGCCCATCAGCAATTCGGAGCCGGCACCCGACGTGCAGCGCATCTTCACGCCGCGCGATGCATAGGCGGCGGCGAGAAATGCCTTGGACCACGGCGTGTCGTCGCCATCGGTGAACGATTTTTCGGTACCGTAGACGGAAACGGTTTCGGCATAGGACGTGAAGCCGGCCATGGCGATGCGCAGCTCCTCCGCCTCCTCGCTGGAGCATTGGAACAACGTTCCCCAGCGGCCGACGGCGCCGCCCACCGCGCACGCCACCGCGTTGGACCAGGCGTTGCGCGACACGCGCATCGTGGTCTCTATCTCGTCGAAACCGAAGGCGACGGCGGTTGCGGCATCGGCGGCGAGCTGCAGCGGGTCGTCCTTGGCATTGGTTACATGCGCCTGGTTACCGGGCGTCTTGCGTGCCCGCATCTTCGAATAGGCGAAGGCGATCTCCAACGCGTTGAGCTGCGACACGACCTCGGCGAGTTTGGCGGGTGTCATGCCATGCGCGAGCCGCACCAGTGTTTCGCGCGGCACGTTCATGTCGACCAGCCAGCGTGCGACGGTCGCCGAGTCCAGCGCCATCGCTTCAGGCGCCACCTCCGGGTCGATGTGATGGCGGGCTATGAAGCGGTCGATCATGTCGTAGTCGTGCTCGAGCACGCCATCAAGGGACACGACGCGCCCGCCCTGGATGCCGATGCCGGGTTTGGGATCGGCCGGGCTGGAGAAGGCGGAGAAGCCGTTGGCGGGGTCTTCCGCCGCGAACTTGTCCAGCCGCAACGGCCGCTCGTCCCAGTCGGCGAAGCGCTTCCAACGGTTCAGTTTCGGCGTCATGCGTGCGTTCCTCAACCCAGCGGAAAGACTATTGAATGCCCGCTCGTCACACAATGGCCGGATCGAACAGCCTGGGCCCTGGATCTTCTGGCCGATGCTATCGACCCGCGCCATTGAACGCTTTCTGGCCATTTACGATCTCGACCGCTTCGATCTCCCGCTCTTGTCGAGGCATCACAGCGCGATAATTCTCCTGAAGGGGTGGTTTTTCACTCCTGAAAGGAGCCGGCCATGAAACATCAGACACTCGACCAACTGCATGCCGTCGCCAAGATTGAATCCTCGGCTGCATATTCCGCAATGACACGAAATCAGCGCATAGAGCGCTGGGCTGAACTGCTGGAGCGTAATCCCGAGCGATGCCTTGGTGCGTTTGCAGGCACCGAACATCTTCACCCTGGAGCACGTGCAGCGATGCGGGGCGAGGGATCGGCAATTTCGGTTGCCTTCGAAGATCCGGTGCTGCGCGCGTCGGGTTTGAAAGACGATACGTATGGTGAGGCAAAGCGCTTTTTCGAGCTGAACGACTGGCAGCTGCACGACATCGTCTGCGATTGTCACGTCGGCTCAACCATGAGAGCGCGTTGGGCCGCCAGCCGGGTCCGCTCAGCGATTAGCGGCAGGTTCTTTACGTGGTTGAGGCAAAGGATAATGCGCTGACCGCAGGCGGGGATCGTCGCCTGGTTGAGCCGATATAAGGTCTTCGTTACCCGACGCGGAGATCAACCCTTGTCCTCATGGTACAGCCGGTCGGTCGCCCGGTCGCTTTCCCTGCGTTCGGCGGGGCCAGGACGGCGACGCCTCGCAACAACATAGGCCATCAATATGACCAGCAACAATGGCCCACCGGCGACGACAAGCAACCACATGACACTTTCAAACATGGCACATCTCCTTTCCAAGACAATCGGCAAGGAGAAGAACCGTTCCGCTCATGACGACATGGGTGACGGGATTGGACCCGTTTGACGGCACTCGAACTACCGGGCGCGTTCGTATGTTCCAACAAGTTCGGCTTGCTCAAGCGCGTGTTTTTGCGCCTCCTGCCAGATCCGTTCGACGCCCGCGCTCGCCGGGATGGCAAGGCTCGGCGTGTCGAGCGCAGCCAGCCGGAAATGGTAGTGATGGACGCCATGCCCGACGGGTGGTTGAGGGCCGTCATAATAGGCGTTTCCGAAATCATTCGTGGCTTGCCTGAGGGCCTGCGGACCCGGCTTGCCGCTTTCCGCCTCGGGAAGTTCGCGGGTGTCGGGGGAGATATTGAACACTGCCCAATGGCCGAACATGCCGCTTGGGGCATCAGGATCCTGGACGACGAGAACGAGGCTCTTCGTCTCGGCCGGCACACCAGCCCACTTCAGCGGCGGAGACACGTTCTTGCCGTCTCGGGTGTATTTTTCGGGAATCTGTCGGCCTTCGGCAAAGGCGGTACTGCTGAGTGTGAGGGGCATGCTTCACTCCTACGGCGACAGTTGATCGCGTGCATCGGCACGCTATTTGTTGGTCCGCATCTTCTGTCTCGGATTGATCCCGCCGGCGGCGTTGGTGTCGTTTTCGACGTCGCCTTCAACCGTGTTCTCGCCTTCAAGCTCGAATTCTTCGCCTTCCTTGATCGTTCCCTTCGAGGTGCCGATACCAGGGTTGTTCGCCAGGTCGGCATCGCTCGGTTTCTTCCACTTTGGATGCTTGGTTCCGGTCATCAGAAAACTCCTTCGAAGAGGTTTTCGGTTTCAAAACCGCAAGCCGGATGAATTGTTCCGGCCTCTTTCACGGGCTCGCTGTCCGCCTCGGCTAAAGCCCGAACGGATAAGTGTCGGGAACACCGGTTCCTGCGTGTTCCGGGCCAAGCGGCGTCACCGCCGCGGTTTTGTCGAACCACACGAACGCGTCGAATTGCCGGGGCAAGGAGACGTCGGCATAGTGGCTACGCAACTCGGTTTCCGGCCGGTAGATCACACCAATGAAGCGCTCCAGCCTGCGTTCCAGCAGGCGCTCGCGCAGCACCTCGTCGCGCCTCAAGTCGAGCAGGAAACGCGGCACGCGGCTATCGTGGCAAAGCCGCTCGTAGCTGTCGGGGTGGGAGGCGCGAACCTGCTTCACCTCCATCTTCCCATCCCAGTCGCTGGCGGCAGCCACGGTGCCGGAATGGGTGCCAAGGCCGATCAGCGCGGCCTCATCGCCGAAACGCTGCCGGCAGAGTTGGCCGATATTCAGTTCGTCCCTGACGACACCCATCTCGGTGTAGCGGGCATCTCCGATGTGCGAATTATGCGCCCACACGATGGCCTTGGAGCTCGGGCCGCCAGCATCCAGCAAATGTTCCAGCGTGTCGAACATATGGGTGTCACGCAGGTTCCAGGATTCAGCGCCGCCATAGTACATGATCCGGTAATACCGCTCGGCGGCCGCAATCAGCCGGGCATTCTGGCTGGCGTCGAGGAAATCCACACCGTCCTGCCTTGCATATTCGAGTTGTCTGGCGAGCAGGTCCCGGCATTGCTCAAGCACCGCTTTCTCGCATTTTTGATAGCCGGCGGTGAGCACAGCGCGGCCGTAGGTGGATGGCTCGTTCTGCCAAGGTGTCAGGCAGCCATAGCGCTCGCGCGCGACCTTCGCCGCCCGCGGGTCGACCCGGTCGAGATAGTCGAGAACCGCGGCGATGGACCCGCTCATATTGTAGATGTCGAGGCCGTAGAACCCCGCTTGCCCTGATGGCTCAAGCTTCTCGTTGTGGTGGCGCATCCACTCGACGAAAGCCGCAAAATCGGTGTTTCGCCACATCCATGTCGGAAACCGCTGAAATGGCGCAATGGCGTTGGCTTGCGGCTGACGACGGCGAACGTAGCGGTCGATCGCGGCGGCGTCGGGCCAATCCGCCTCGACCGCGACAATGGTGAAACCGTGCCGTTCGACGAGCCTGCGGGTGATCGCCGCGCGGGCCTTGTAGAATTCGGACGTGCCATGGCTTGCCTCGCCAAGCAGGACGACGCGCCGGTCGGCAAACCGATCGAACAATTCGCCAAAGGTCGGGTCGTCGAAATCCGGAAGCGGTTCAGCCGCCCTCGCAATCATATCGGGCAGGCTGACGGGAGGCGGATGTCGGAGCGGCCGACCGGCCTCGGCCGGCTTGTCGCCTTCCGGCCAACCTTGTTCGCCGATGAGCGGGACGAACCGCACACCGCCGTAGTCCTCTTCGCTGTAGGTCGAAGCGCCCGTGCGTGTGACCTTTAGCAGACGCTGCAAATCCGGATCGTCGCCGACAGGAACGACAAGGACGCCTCCGACATCGAGTTGTTCCTGAAGTGCCAGCGGCGCACCCGGTCCGCTGGCCGCCACCACGATGGCATCGAATGGTGCGGCCTCCGGCCAGCCCTTGGTTCCGTCGCCTGTGCGGACCTCGATGTTGCGATAGCCCAGCTTTTCAAAACGTTGTTTTGCCGACTTAGCCAAACCGGGATGACGCTCGATCGTATAGACATGTTCGACGAACCGGCTCATCACGGCGGCCGCATAGCCCGAACCGGTACCAACTTCGAGCACGTGATCACCGGCTTTGACATCCGCCATCTCGATCATGAGTGCAACGATGTAAGGTTGGGATATCGTCTGTCCGTCCGCGATCGGCAGCGGTCCGTCTTCATAAGCGAACTCTTCGAAGCCAGGATCGACGAAAGCCTCGCGCGGAACTTCGCGCATGGCTTGCAGAATCTCGCGATTGTGGATGCCACGCCGGCCGACATGTACTTTGACCATTCGATCGCGGGCACGGGAGAGATCGAGCATTTCCAGCTCCGTTTGGTGGCCGCCCTTTGGTGATCGCTTGTCCGCGACGCCTGGAGGACATCCTTCGCGGCACCTTAGCGATCGCCTTGAGCTCGGCTGTCTAACCGCTGGAGGACTTCAAGGTTCCCACAATTCCCCGCACAGGCCGCCAGCTCATTGTGAATCGCGAACGGCCCTTTCTTGCTGGGCAGTGCGCGGTTCGAAGCCGGCCCTGATGGCGGATCAGAGCTTGCTCGGGCGCGCAGCCGCTCCAGTTACCTGCAGCGAAGCGCTGCTGGAGAACCGGTACCGGAGGTTGGGCAATGAACGACAAGGCTGGTGCAACGCCGCGGACGATCGGCCTCGAACGGATCGATCTCATGGACCGCTACTGGCGTGCCGCGAACTACATCTCGGTCGGCCAGATCTACCTGCTCGACAACCCGCTGTTGCGCGAACCTTTGAAGGCCGAGCACGTCAAGCCGCGGCTGCTTGGCCATTGGGGCACGACGCCGGGCCTGAATTTTCTCTACCTGCATCTGAACCGCGTTATCCGCGAACGCGAACTCGATGTCCTGTTCATCTGCGGTCCGGGCCATGGCGGTCCCGCGATGGTCGCCAACACCTGGCTCGAGGGCACCTACAGCGAAATCTATCCTGATATCGGGCAGGGCGAGGACGGCCTGAGGAAATTGTTCCGGCAGTTCTCCTTCCCTGGCGGCGTGCCAAGCCACGCCGCGCCCGAAACGCCCGGCTCCATCCATGAGGGCGGCGAACTCGGATATGCGTTGGTCCATGCCTTTGGTGCGGCCTTCGACAACCCGGATCTGGTGGTTGCCTGCGTCGTTGGCGACGGCGAAGCCGAGACCGGTCCGCTCGCGGCGTCATGGCATTCCAACAAGTTCCTGAACCCGGCGTCGGATGGTGCCGTCCTGCCGATCCTGCATCTTAACGGCTACAAGATCGCCAATCCAACAATCCTTGGCCGCATGAACGACCAGGAGTTGCGAAACCTTTTCGCCGGCTATGGCTACGAACCATTCTTCGTAGAAGGCCACGAGCCGCTTGCCATGCACCAATCCATGGCCGGGACGCTCGACACGGTGCTCGACCGCATCCGGTCCGTTCGGGAACAGGCCCGGTCTCCGGGATGGCGTGGCGGGCGTCCGCTGTGGCCGATGATCGTGCTGCGCAGCCCCAAGGGCTGGACCGGACCAAAGGAGGTCGATGGCGAGAAGGTCGAAGGCTTCTGGCGTGCGCATCAAGTGCCAGTGTCGAACGCGCGGGGAAATGAGGAACACCGCAGGATCCTCGAAACCTGGATGCGAAGCTATGAGCCGGAGAAACTGTTCGACAAAAACGGATACCTTCTGCCGGAACTCGCTGCGCTGGCTCCGACTGGATCAAAGCGTATGGGCGCGAGCCCATATGCGAATGGCGGGCTGTTGAAGCGCAACCTTGTGCTTCCGGACTGGAAAAACCTGGCGCTGGAAGTGCCCCGGCCGGGAGGGGTCGTTGCCGAAGCGACGCGGATTTGTGGAAGCTACCTTCGCGAGGTGTTCCGCCTTAATGCCAAAGCGCGAAACTTCCGGCTCATGGGACCGGATGAGACATCGTCCAATCGCCTCGATGATGTGTTCGAAGTCACGGATCGGGTCTGGATGGAAGGCATCGAGCCCTACGACGTCCATCTTTCGCGCGACGGCCGCGTCATGGAAGTGCTGAGCGAGCATCTCTGCCAGGGCTGGCTCGAAGGTTATCTGCTCACCGGCCGTCACGGCCTGTTCTCGTGCTACGAGGCCTTCATCCATATCGTCGATTCCATGGTCAACCAGCATGCCAAATGGCTGAAGACCTCCGGCGAACTCGCCTGGCGCAAGCCGATCGCCTCGCTCAACTATCTCTTGACCTCTCATGTCTGGCGCCAGGACCACAACGGCTTCAGTCATCAGGATCCGGGTTTTGCCGACCTGGTCGCCAACAAGAAGGCCGATACGGTCAGGCTCTACTTCCCACCGGATGCCAACACCCTGCTGTGGATTACCGACCATTGCCTGAGGACCTATAACCGCATCAACGTCGTCACCGCCGGCAAGCAGCCGACGCCGCAGTGGCTGTCCGTCGAGGAAGCCGAAGCCCACTGCAAAGCGGGCGCGAGCATCTGGGAATGGGCCGGCACCGTGGCCAAGGGCGAGGAGCCGGACGTGGTCATGGCCTGCGCCGGAGACGTGCCGACGCTGGAAACGCTGGCTGCGACGGACATTCTGCGCTCCGCGATCCCCGACCTGAAAATCCGCGTCGTCAACGTCGTCGACCTGATGACGTTGCAGTCGAACACCGAGCATCCGCACGGTCTCGCCGACCAGGCCTTCGACGCGTTGTTCACGAAAACACAGCCGGTCATTTTCGCCTATCATGGCTATCCCTACCTCATCCATCGCCTGACCTATCGCCGCGCCAACCATGACAACATGCATGTGCACGGCTTCCGCGAGGAGGGCACCACGACAACGCCGTTCGACATGGTGGTGCTCAATGAACTCGATCGCTACCACCTCGCGCTTGCCGCCATCGAGCGCGTGCCGGGACTGGCCGAAAGGACCGAAGGCCTTGCCGGCGAGCTCCACGACCGGCTGGTGAAGCACCAGGCCTATGTCCGCGAGCATGGCGAAGACATGCCCGAAATCCAGAAATGGAGCTGGCCCGCGAACGCGGCAAAGGTCCCTCGATGATGCGCCAGTCGATCCTGGCATTGAATGCCGGCTCGTCCAGTATCAAGTTCGCGCTTTACGATCTTGCCTCGCCGCAAGATCTACAACTCGTTTCGCGCGGCACGCTGGATCTGGGCGACGTACCTACACTGCGCGCGACAGCGGTCGACGGAACGGCGCTGTGCGACCGGCAACTCGCCGCCGGCAAGCCTCGTGACACAGCCATTGGCGAGATGCTGAATTGGGTGCAGGGCGAACTTGGTGGAAGAAAACTTATCTGCGCCGGCCATCGCATCGTGCATGGCGGGAGCGCGTTCATCGAACCCGTCCGGTTGACCCCAGACATCATCGAGGCCATCGACAGGCTGACGCCGCTCGCTCCGCTGCACCAGCCCCGCAGCCTCGCGCCGGTCCGCGCCATAGCCGCCTTGCAACCGGACCTGCCACAGGTCGGGTGTTTCGACACTGCCTTCCATCGGACGATCGAGCCGCTCGTGCGGCGCTTTGCGCTTCCCCGCGAATATGAAGGAGAGGGCCTGCGCCGCTACGGGTTCCACGGCCTTTCCTACGAATATATCGCCGGGCGGCTCGGCGAGATATCGCCATCTCTCGTGGCGAAACGCACCATCGTCGCCCATCTCGGCAACGGGGCGAGCCTTTGCGCCCTGCGCGGGGGCAAAAGCGTCGATACCACGATGGGGTTTTCCGCCCTCGACGGCCTTGTCATGGGTACGCGCTGCGGCTCCATCGATCCCGGCGCGCTGTTGTATCTCCTGTTGGAAAGAGGCATCGCGGCGGACGAATTGCAGACGATGCTCTACGAGCGATCCGGACTGCTCGGTGTATCCGGTATTTCGGGCGACATGCGGACGCTGGAAGCGAGCGATGACCCTCGCGCCCATGAGGCGATGGAGCTTTTCGCCTTCCGCGCCGCGAGGGAGGCCGCAGCGCTCGCGAACACGATGGGTGGGCTCGAATGCCTGGTGTTCACCGCCGGCATCGGTGAACGGTCATCCCCCATCCGCAAGGCGATATGCGGGAAATTGACGTGGCTTGGCGTGGCGCTTGACCAACATGCCAATGACGCCCACGCCGAGATCATCAGTCGTCCAGACAGCAAGGTGGAAATCCGTGTGGTTGCGACTGACGAGGAAAAAATCATTGCGCGTCATAGCCGCGTGGCGATGCAGCCTGAAGGAAATGCGATCCAGTTCCGGCCCTGAACAGGAGAAGTCTGCCAACTCCTGCCGACGCCAATATTGCGCCTAACGCCGACGGTGCATCTGACAGCCAGGGGAACCAGTTGGGCCGTACCGCGTCATAGAAGCAGGTTGGTTGCAGCCAAGGAAAGTGACATCGATGATCAGGCTCCTTCTTGTCGTCGCCGCGGCGCTCGCCCTTGCATGCGGTGCGACGGACGCAGCCAAGCTGGACCCGAACGCCGTCAACCAGGCCCAATTCGCCGCCGGCGAGCCGAAAGGCGTCGATCCTACCGTTCTGAGGGCGCAGATCCTTTTGGATCGCGCCCGCTTCTCGCCGGGCCTGATCGATGGCCGCCTGTCGGAGAACTTCGCCAAGGCGGTCGGTGCCTATCAGACTGCGAACGGTCTCCAGACGGACGGCAAGCTGACACGCGAGACCTGGGACAAGCTGGTGGCAGCCTCCACCCGTCCGGCCCTGATTGCCTACGAACTGGCGCCCAAGGATGTGCGCGGACCTTTCACCAAGCGTATTCCGGCTCGCATGGAGAAGATGGCCCATCTAAGGCGGCTCGGCTATCGCAACGCGATGGAGAGGCTGGCTGAGCGCTTCCATGTCAGCGAAAAATTGCTGAAAATGCTCAATCCAGGCGCCACCTTCCGGAAGGCAGGCACGATGTTGATGGTGCCCGATGTTGGCCGAGGCGATCCTCCAGCCGCCATTGCCAGCGTCGAGGTCGACAAGGGCGCTCGCGTGGTGCGCGTGCTCGATGCATCCGGCAAATGGCTCGCAGTCTACCCCGCCTCGATCGGAAGCGACGAGAAGCCGGCGCCGAGCGGCACGGCAGAGGTCAAGCGCGTGGTGCATAACCCCACCTATCACTACGATCCGAAGTTCGCTTTCAAGGGCATCAGGACCAAGCGGCCCTTCACTATCGCAGCCGGGCCGAACAATCCGGTGGGGTCGGTCTGGATCGACCTCTCCATCGAAAGCTACGGCATTCATGGCACGCCCGAACCCGGCAAGATCGGCACGACCTTCTCGCACGGCTGTATCCGGCTGACCAACTGGGATGCCGAAGACCTCGCCTCCGTGGTGCAAGAAGGTACCACGGTCAACTTCAAGGACGAGATGGCGGACGTCGGCAACGAGCCGCCGCAGTAGCACATCAGGCCGAAAGCGGTGTCCGCGACGGCGGCCGCCAAAACTTCCTGTCGTTGGAGGCTGCCCCTGGAATTTGGCCCGGCGGGTGAATCTGGCACGGCGGGACGAAACTCGTTTTGGGAAACGTTTGTGGGACAGGCAACGCTCAAAGCCGGCGCCCCGACATTGGTGCCGTAGAGCAAAGACCCTTCGGCAGCGGCGACACCGCGCACGACGCCCAAGGAGACCGGAAATGTCTGCCGACGCCTATATCAACCGGATCGCGACAGCGGTCCCGGAGCATGAAGTCCATCAATTCTATCTGCGGTTCGCGGCTTCCACGCTTGCTGCCAATCGCAGGAGGATCTTTGAACGCATGGCCGGCCTTGCCGGCATCGAAAGCCGCTATTCCTGCTTTGCGCCCGCCATCGACCCCGAAGGAGGGTACGTCGACCGTGCCGGAACCTTTGTCCGCGGCGCATTCCCCGGAACGGCCGCGAGAATGGCGATGTTTTGTGAAGCTGCTCCTGTCCTGGCAAAAAAAGGCGTCGACGGATTGCAGCTTGGCGACGAAGCGTCGCGCATCACCCATCTGATCGTCACCACCTGCACCGGGTTTTCCGCGCCAGGTATCGACCTGGACCTGGTTCAGAGCTGCGGCCTGTCGGACAGGGTCGAGCGCACGATGATCGGCTTCATGGGCTGCTACGCCGCGATAAATGGCCTCAAGCTGGCCCGCCACATCGTTCGCTCCGACCCG
Organism: Mesorhizobium sp. B283B1A; assembly: GCF_020165735.1. NCBI lineage: Bacteria > Pseudomonadati > Pseudomonadota > Alphaproteobacteria > Hyphomicrobiales > Phyllobacteriaceae > Mesorhizobium > Mesorhizobium sp. B283B1A. The sequence continues at coordinate 85,420 of NZ_JAIUIQ010000014.1, read as the reverse complement.
CAATCGAGAGTCTTGCTGGTCAATATCGAGCTCTGCACCTTGCATCTCAATGAAACCACCGAACTGGAAAAGCTGCTGTCCTTCTGTCTTTGGGGCGACGGCTGCGCGGCCGCGCTCGTCACCGCCGAACCGACCGGCATCAAGCTCGACAGTTTCCATTGCGTTGTCGCGGACGAGCGACGGGACCTGATGAGATGGGACATTCGCGACCATGGCTTCGACATGGTTCTTTCTGGCCAGGTTCCTGCGGCGATCCACGACGCGCTGTTGAGCAACCAGGACGCCTTCCTCGGCGGTCGGCCGACCGAAGCGATCGATCTGTGGGCCGTTCACCCCGGCGGGCGCTCTATTCTCGACGCTGTTGAAAGAGCGCTGAACCTCACGACAGCCGCGCTCGAGCCGTCGCGCGAGGTGTTGCGCCTATACGGAAACATGTCGTCGGCCACCGTAATGTTCACGCTGCAAGAGATGCTGAAGGCGCCGCCGGGCCTGCTCGGTTGCGGCATGTCGTTCGGACCCGGCCTGACGGCTGAAACCATGCTCTTTCGAACAGTATCATGAGCGAACTGTCCCAACGTCGCCTTGTCCCGGAAATCCTGGACGGATTGGCGGCCGACGATCCGCGGGCGCTCGCCTCGCGCCGCGATCTCCGCCGCATCAACGCGCTGATGTTCCAGGCGCGGATCATGGCGTCATTGCTGCGGAAATTCGTGCCGAAGCCGCCACGGCGCATTCTGGAGATAGGCGCTGGCGACGGTACCTTCATGCTGGCGGTGGCGCGGCGCATGGCCAGGCATTGGCCCGAGGTGGAACTGACAATGCTCGATCGCGCCGGTCTCCTCACCGCTGAGCTCTCCGCCGATTTCGGCAGGCTGGGGTGGACCATCGAAGGCATCACCGCCGACGTGTTCGACTGGGCGGAAGGTGCCGGGGGCAAGCGGTTCGACGCGATCACCGTCAATCTGTTCCTGCATCATTTCGACCATGCCGGTCTGGTGCGTCTGTTTTCCCTGCTGGCGCCGAAGGCGCCCCTGCTGCTTGCGACGGAACCGCTGAGATCGATGCCGGCGCTGGCAGCGGCTCGCCTCCTGCCGGCGATCGGCGTCAATGACGTGACCCGACATGATGCGGCCCAGAGCGTGCGTGCCGGCTTTCGCGGCAGCGAACTGTCCGGTCTCTGGCTCGCGGCCGGTCGCAAGCCGCTCGAGGAACGGCGCGCCGGTGTTTTTTCCCATGTCTTCGTCGGGTCAGCGACAATGCCGGTTTTGAGTTGAACCCGTGAGCAACCTATCGACCCATGATGCGATCGTCATCGGCGCCGGCCCGGCGGGCACTTCCGCCGCACTCACACTGGCCCGACACGGGTGGTCCGTGGCGATCGTGGAAAAGAGCGCGTTCCCGCGCCGCAAGGTCTGTGGCGAATACATCTCGGCGAGCAATCTCGTGCTTCTCGATCGATTGGAGATCGGCGATGCCTGGCGCGCTGATGCTGGCCCCGAAATCCGCCGCGTAGGCTTCTTTTCCGGCGAGACCTGCGTCGAGGCGCCGATGCCGGACGCAAAATATAGTCCTGCAAAAGACTGCTTCGGCCGCGCGCTGGGCCGTGACGTTCTCGACGCGCTGCTCTTGCAGGCGGCGCGATCGGCGGGCGCCGAAATCTTCCAGCCTTGCCGGGCCGTTGCCATCGATCGGGATGGGGACATGCAAAGGGTGCGCATTCAGGCAAGGGGCGAGAATTCGGGCGACGAGACGACGACCTTGCGGGCGCCGGTGATTGTCGCCGCGCATGGTTCCTGGGAACCGGGACCGCTGCCAAGCCAGCTCGAAAAGACCAACCGTCCGTCGGACCTGCTCGGCTTCAAGGCGCACTTCACCGGCTCGACGCTCGCGCCCGATCTGATGCCTCTGCTGGCGTTTCCCGGCGGCTATGGCGGCATGGTCTTGGCCGATCATGGCCGGCTGTCGATCTCGTGCTGCATAAGGCGCGAGATGCTCGCGCGACTGCGCGGGAAACATGGCTCCGGACATGATGGCGTCGCAAGCCCTGTGTCGGCCGCTGACGTGGTCTTCCATCATCTCATGGCTTCTTGCCGGGGCGTCAGCGATGCTCTGGATGGAGCCTGTGTCGATGGACGGTGGCTCGCAGCCGGCCCGATCCGTCCCGGTATCCGGGCCTGTTATGAAAGGGACATCTTTCGCGTCGGCAATGCTGCCGGGGAGTCTCATCCGATCATCGCCGAAGGCATCTCGATGGCGCTTCAGTCTGGTTGGCTGCTAGCCAGGGAACTTGCTGGCGCGCCAAGCGGCCGGGCAGGGCGCGAAGCTGCCGGCAGGCGCTATCAAGCGGCCTGGCGAGAATTGTTTTCGACGCGCGTCCACGCTGCCGCGGCTATCGCCCGAATAGCGCTCGGCCCCGGCGGTCCCGCATTGATGGCTGCGGCTGTCCGGAATTTCCCGCAAACACTGACACTTGGCGCGTATATGAGCGGCAAGACGAGGCCGGTTCCCGGTCTTGCATGACCGGCGCTATCTGATGGCGATCTGGAACAGATGCAAACCGCCACCGGCAAGTGCATTCGGCAGATCCTCAAGATCTTCCGGTGTGCGCATGTCTGAATGGCCGGGATAGAGAACCGCGTTATGCGGTCTCCGCATGATGGCGTCGGCCCGTCAGCGACGAGCGGTCTGTCCCGGGTCTCCCTTCCGCGCCTTCTCAGGGACGAGTTTTCCGGCATTGGCGCGAAGTCCCCGGACGAATTCCTCGATGTAAGGCAGGAATTCGAACAGCAGAATGATGACAAGCATCGTCACGATGTAGGTGACGGGCAGAGGTTCCGATTTCCAGACAAGATTGAATCGTGCCGGCTCTGATCCCAAGCCGAAGAGTGCGAGGAATTGACCCCAGTGCAGGGAGATCACGATGATGATGCCCATCAGCGGGATCATCTCCAGAAAGCTGTGAACGTGCTGCTCGACCGGCGTCACGGTTCGTGCTGTCGTGGCGTAGCGCACATCCCACATGGCTGTGGCTTCGTGGACGAGGAATGTCACAAGCATGCCGGCGATGATCAAGGCGTTGATATCGAGGAACATGGCCGCCAGTAGCGGAATGCCGACCTCAACGAACATCAGGAGATGAATAAGAGATTCCTTGGCGCCAGTCGTCGTCTCGATATGCGAGGCGCGATGACATAGCCAATCTGCGAACCCGGCCAGGAGCCAGAGCGGCAGGATGAAGTACATCAAAATAACGACAGTCGGATCGGACAACATCTCAGTCCCCGGTGGCTGGGCGGAGCGCTCGCGCCACTGTTCAATTGGTTAGATCAGGGGAAACCCCGACCATGCCAAGCGCTAAAGAACGACGGTGTTTTGCCGCTTCGACGAGACTTCAACGGTGCGGTGCCGGGCAGGTTCCGGACTCATCGCGAAGAGATCACGATCAGCGATCGCCTCCTGGCGCTGAAACAAGAGTCCCACGGTCCTCCGCAGGGCGATCCGTGGGATTGGTGGTTTCGTTGCCATATTGCCAGGCGGGCTGGCCTTCACCATCTAGCCATGATGGCGATGTTCAAATCGAAAACACCCGGCTCATCCTCGCTTCAGCAGGATCTCTTTGGTGCTGTCGACGATCTGCCGGAAGGTTTTCGCTACCAGCCTGGATTGATCACCCCACGGGAAGAAACCGAACTCGCCAGGCAACTGGGCGCTTTGCCTTTCCAGGCGTTCGATTTCCATGGCCATTTGGCCAACCGGCGGGTCGTCGGTTTTGGCTTGCGTTACGACTATGATCGGCGCGAAGTCGTGCAGGCGCCGGCTATACCTGACTTTCTGTTGCCTCTGCGCGAAAAGGTTGCAGCCCTTGCGCGACGGCCGGCCGAAGCCTTCGCACAGGTGCTGATCAATGAGTATCGGCCTGGCGCCGGCATTGGCTGGCACCGTGACAAGCCTCATTTCGAGGACGTGGCGGGTGTCTCGCTGCTGGCGCCCTGCAGCTTCCGGCTCCGGCGAAAGAACGGCACCAAATGGGATCGCAGGACCATCGTCGTCGAGCCAAGGTCGGCCTATCTGATGACCGGACCATCGCGCACGGAATGGGAGCACAGCATTCCGCCGGTTGACCTGCATCGATACTCGATCACCTTGCGGACTTTGCGGTCTCAAAATTCTTGAATCGCATGCGCTCCTGCTGAGCTTTGAGATCGCCTTGAGATGCCATCACGAGTTCTTGAGCGCAAACTGTTCCGGGAACCTCCCAACCACAAGTTGGTTTGGAAGACAGGTCCAACTTTCACAGGTGGAGAATGTCCGTGGCCCGTGCGCAATCCAAGTTGGTGGTCTCCCGGCGTCCGCTTCACAAGACACCGGTGGCGGTGGCCAATGCGTGTTTCATCGGCACGTTGCTGACCGACGTAACCTATTGGCAAAGCGCGGAAATGATGTGGGCCGATTTTTCCGCCTGGCTACTCTTCGCCGGCCTGGTCGTGGGCGTGCTCGCGGTTCTGCTGGCGCTTGTCGATTTGTTCACCGGTCGGCTTTCCGGTGCGGCAAGGTCTGCGTGGCCCTCGCTTCTCGGCAATCTCGTCGTGCTGGTCATATCGTTCTTCAACGCGCTGGTGCATAGCCGCGATGCCTGGACCTCGGTCGTGCCGACAGGGCTCACCCTGTCAGTCGCGGCGGTGATCGTCCTGCTCCTCCTCTGTCTGCTGGAATGGAGTTTCGGCCGCAATCGAGTGGAGGTGGTCGAATGAGCGCCATGATGTTTTCCGGCCGATATATCCAGCGCGCGGCTGGTCTCGGTCTGCTGTGCGGTTCGCTGCTCACACTGCCGGCGTGCAGCAATGATGAGCCGGACCCAGGCGATCAGGTCGGAGCGAACCCGACACTGCCAGAACTGACTCAGTATCTTGTTCCGCCGATGCACGTCGCTTCGGTCGTCGGCTGGAAGCAGGATGAGACGCCGACAGTCGCCAAGGGCCTGCAAATCAAGGCCTTCGCGAAAGGACTGAAGCACCCGCGCTCGCTCTACACTTTGCCGAACGGCGACATTCTCGTGGTCGAGTCCGTGGCGCCGCCCGGTGCTGCGATCAAGCGTCCGAAAGATCTGGTCATGGGCTGGATCGAGTCCATGGCGACCTCGGGCGGAGGGACTGAGGGAAGCAACCGGATCACCCTGCTGCGCGACACGAACGGCGATGGCGTGCCCGATGTTCAGGACATATTCCTCGATCATCTCAATTCGCCCTTCGGCGTGGCCCTGGTCGGCAACGATCTCTACGTCGCCAACACCGATGCCATCGTGCGGTATCCCTACACCACCGGCGATACCAAGATCACCGCGCCCGGCACCATACTAACACCGTTGCCCGGGGGGCCGATCGATCACCACTGGACCAAGTCGCTCGTCGCCAGTCCTGACGGGGCGCTGCTTTATGTCGGCATCGGCTCCAACAGCAACATCACCGAGAACGGCATCCAGGCCGAGAAGGACCGGGCCGCGATCTGGGAGGTCGACCGGGCCACCGGGCGCTATCGCATTTTCGCGAGCGGGCTGCGCAATCCCAACGGGCTGAGCTGGGAGCCGCGGAGCGGGGCGCTGTGGGCGGTCATCAACGAACGCGACGAGCTCGGCCCCAATCTGGTTCCCGATTACATGACATCGGTCAAGGATGGTGCTTTCTATGGCTGGCCGTACAGCTATTATGGCCAGCATGTCGATCCGCGCGTGATGCCGCGGCGGCCGGACCTGGTGGCGAAAGCCATCCCTCCGGACTATGCCCTGAGTTCCCACGTCGCACCTTTGGGTCTGGTGTTCTACACCGGAACCAACCTGCCGGACTCCTATCGCAACGGCGCCTTTGTCGGCGAGCATGGCAGCTGGAACCGCAAGCACTTCAATGGCTACAAAGTCGTCTTCGTAGCGTTCAAGGACGGTCATCCGGAAGGCAAGCCGCAAGACGTCGTCACCGGTTTTCTCGAGAACGACAACAAGGCGCATGGGCGGCCGGTCGGAGTTGCCGTCGACAAGGCGGGTGCGTTGTTGATAGCGGACGATGTCGGAAACACGGTCTGGCGCGTGACGTCCGCATCCCGGTAGATATTTCCGCAACAATGCCGAGTGATTGGGTAGCACTCGCAGCAGTCAAGGACGTTCAAATGAAACTGACAGCCTTCGCCCTTAATTGCTCCCTCAAGGCTTCGGACGACAAGGAGAAATCCTCCACCGACCGCCTGCTTGCCGATCTTCTGGCGGCGTTGGTGCCGCATGGGGTCAAGGGCGAGATCGTGCGTTCGCTCGATCACGACATCAAGCCGGGTGTGCTTTCAGACATGGGCAAGGGCGACGACTGGCCAAAACTCAGACAGAAGATTCTGGCAGCCGATATTTTCGTGCTTGGGTTGCCGATCTGGCTCGGTCAGCCCTCGAGCGTTGCCAAGCGCGTGCTGGAGCGCATGGACGCGTTCTTGGACGAAACCGATGATCGGGGGCGCATGCCGGCAGCCGGAAAGGTAGCTCTGGTGGCCATTGTCGGCAATGAGGATGGGGCGCATCACTGCCATGCCGCATGCTTTCAAGCCTTGAACGATGTCGGCTTCACCATTCCCGCCAATAGCGGAATCTACTGGGTCGGCGAGGCCATGGACGATGTCAACTATGTCGACCTGCCCGAAACGCCGGAAAAGGTTGCCGCCGCGATCGAAATGGCTGCCTCCAACGCTGCCCATCTCGCCAGCTTGTTGAAAGGCGAAGCCTATCCTGGCGTCTTGCGGTGAAGGTCGTTTTGCGGTGGGGTGTTGGCACTCGGTGTCCCAAGCGCCTGAATGCTCCAGCCGAACGCCACGCCGGTTCGCCTTTCTAATTGCCCGTGATCGCCGGATGGCAATAACGCAGCCCGTCGTGCCGCGGGCAAGACGGGCTGCGGGGTATCCTGCTAGGTCAGAATGAGCACGATCTTGTACGTATCCGGGTCGACGATGACGATCCGGCCGTCGGCGAGTACGAAATACTCATATGACTCATAAGCCGGGACAATCTTGACGATGCGAGCCGGCAAGCGATGCAGCCTGACCTTGTGACGCGGCACCTCGATGCCCACCGAAACGTCGAAGTCGACATTGGCTACGGGCTCGACCTTCGTTTCCTTGATCACCTGGGTGATCTGGGTTTTCTGTTCGACCGTCACATTGTTGATCGAAGCGGTTGAAGTCTTATCCTGCGTAGAGGTCTTGCCCTGAGCCTGCTGGTCCGTGGCGGTGCCGGCGTTGCCCTGGGCCTGCTCATTGGTCTGGACCTTGGCCTTGCCCTGGGCCTGCTGGTCCGTGGTGGCGCCGGCCTTGCCCTGGGCCTGCTCATCGGTCTTCATCTTGGTCTTGCCCTGGGCCTGCTGGTCCGTGGTGGCGCCGGCCTTGCCCTGGGCCTGCTCATTGGTCTGGACCTTGGCCTTGCCCTGGGCCTGCTGGTCCGTGGTGGTGCCGGCCTTACCCTGGGCCTGCTCATCGGTCTTCATCTTGGTCTTGCCCTGGGCCTGCTGGTCCGTGGCGGCGCCGGCCTTGCCCTGGGCCTGCTCATCGGTCTTCATCTTGGCCTTGCCCTGGGCCTGCTCATCTGTCTTCGTTCCGGTCTTACAGTTAGCCGCCCCGGCGGCGCAGTTTGTATCTGCTCCCTGCTGGCTTTCCGACTGTTGTTGAGCCATTGCCGTTCCACAGCCAAGCCCGATCGCCAGCATGCTGGTGATGAGAACATGTTTCATAGGAAAATCTCCCTGAAAAAATCGTCCCTTCACCGGATAAAACTTCACAAAAAAGGGTTGGTTCCGGGATAAAGCCGAGGGACTGCCAAAAGTCATCGGCACCATCAAATTTAAATGACCGGGCCTTGGTGCGATGGGACGCTGATGTTTTCGCCAAATCAGGAGGAAGGAGATGGCTCATCTCCAACGCGAAAACGACGAGGAGTTCGAATGCAGCGGGACCGACGTCGAGCCGCGAATTGAGGTCGTCGAAGCGTGTGGCGAATGGTTCGTCCGTGTGATCGGAGGCGACCAGCAGGACAGTCGTCAGTTCGAGCTCGAGTCCATTGCCCTTGCCTATGCAGAGGGCCAGCGCAGGCGTTTGAAACTTGCGGCTATCGTGCGCCTTTAGCAGGCTGGCTTCACCTATGGGTGAGCTCGAAGCGCCGCGAGTTGAGCAAGGCGCTCACCTGGGTTCGTTGTTCATGCTCAGATACGTAGGATCGAACTCGGCAAGCTCTGCAAGCTGATCCCAATCCAGAATGGTGACTGTGTGGTTCACCCAGCTGATGACCTTGGTCTTTTTCAGGGATCCGATCACCCGGTTCATATGCACAACCGAAAGCCCCAGCACATCGGCCATCTCCGCTTGCGAAAGGGGCAGGTTGAAGCTCATGCCGCTGGTACGCTTGACCACCTGCAGGCGAACGAACAGTTCGCATATGAGATGGGCGAGATGCGAAGTCTTTGAGCGCCTGCCCATTGCCACGATCCATTCGCGGTGAATGGCGCCATCGACCAGTGTGTCGAGCCACAGCAACCGAGCCAGATGCGGAGCGTGTTCGGTGATTGCCTTCAATTTGCTGTGGTCCGCGAACATGACACGGCAAGGCGAAAGTGCGACGATGCCGTGGTCCATCTTCCGGAGCAGGAAGGCGTGGAGGTCGACGAAGTCGCCAGGCACTTGCAAGGAAGTGAACTGCCGGCCACCATCCTCGAGCACTTTGTAGCGTGCCGCCAGGCCGTCGAGCAGCATGGTGCTGTAGGCTGGCCGCGATCCTGTCGAGACGAGATCCTGGCCCTTTTCAAAATCTCTTCCAAAAACGACCGTCTCGGCGAGCAGAGCCTTCTCTTCGTTCGATAGATCGTCATGCTGACTAAGTTGCAGATAAAGTGGTTCCAGCATGGCGGCCTCGGGGCGATCGAAGTGGGAAGCCGATCGCCTGTGTGTCGGGAAGCCGAACCTTAGGCCTTCGGAAGATGACGGACGCTATCATTTGACAGGCTGCGCCAGTTTTCGCGCAAACGCCAGTGCACACGGGGAACCATTCGCGTGTCGACGTATTTAGAACGCTGAGGCTTTCAGCGTGACATGAATGAAACGCTACTATTTCGATCTCTATAATGGCGATGGCCTGGTCTCGGACGAGAACGGGCAGCTGTTTGAATCCCCAGAGCAGGCAAGAGCGGAAGCAATTCGCATCTTGCATGACATTGCTCGCGATGAAATGCCGGATCGCGATCTCGTCAAGATAACCCTTAAAATGCGCGACACGGGTGGGACGCAGGTGCTCGAGGCGTCTCTTACCCTCAACGCCGCCTGGACCGCCTGACAGCGTCATCAATGCATGGGCTCGCGGCAGCATCGAATCTTGTGGCGGGCTGTTATCGAAAAACTTGGTACGAAAATAACCAACCGGGTTCACCCCATATCCACATACGCCTTGCCCGGGATCGCAGCACCGACAGCAAGCCTCCACACGGCGATGGAGGAAAAAAAAATACCGTTCGGGATTGGAACCTGTGGATTGGAGGATCGGATCCATGGACAGGAGGGAAGAGCGCATCAAACGGCGGGCCTACGAAATCTGGGAACGCGAAGGCCGGCCCACCGGACGTGAGCAGGAACACTGGGACCAGGCTGTGCAGGAGATAGAAGCGGAGGACCCGGAGACCGAACGCGGTCCGGTCGAGGCCGATCCGACAGTCGACGACGGCTCAAAAAGCTCGAAGGCGTAAAATCACGCCATCGTCATTATCCTGGCAACCAAAGTCGGGCAGCCTTGTTTGTCCATTATCAGCCGAGGAGATTGCCATGAGGAGTCCTCTGTCATTTCTGGTGTTGGCCGCCGCCCTTGCGCTCGGCGCATGCGACAACAACACCGAACCGATGAAAGCCAACACCGACACCGTCAACAAGAACCCGCAGGTCGACCAGGACGCCAGGCCCAAGTCCACGACTGGCGGCGACCAGCCGGCGACAGTGCCGAACCAATGAACTCCATCTCGTATTGCGATACCCCTCTGCTGCGCATCGCGTATCTCAGCGGTGGATCGAAGGACGGTGCTCCAGTCGTTCTGCTGCATGGCTGGCCCGACGACGCGACCACTTATGCGCGCATTTCGCCGGCCCTTCATGAGTCCGGCTTTCGGACATTTTCGCCCTGGCTGCGAGGCTGTGGATCGACATCGTTTCTGTCGAAGGAAACCATGCGCTCGGGCGAGATCACGGCGATGGCGCAGGATGTGCTGGACCTCGCCGATGCGCTCGGCCTCAGCCGCTTTGCAATTGTCGGCCACGATTGGGGCGCCCGTATCGCCTACCTGCTGGCGTCGGTTTTCCCGGACCGCATCAAATGCTGCGCCGCGTTGTCGCTCGGCTGGCAACCGGGCAAGCTGGTGACGCCATCGCCCGAACAAGCGAAAGCATTCTGGTATCAGTGGTTCATGGCGACGAAGCGCGGCGCCGAGTTCGTGCGAAAGAACCGCAAGGAATTCGCCAGATTCCAGTGGGATACCTGGAGCCCATTGGGCTGGTTCGACGATGCCATCTTCGATGAAGTGGCTAAATCCTTCGAAAACCCGGATTGGGCTGAAGTCACGCTGCATTCCTATCGGGTCCGGTGGGAAGAAGCCGAGCCCGATCCTCGCTATGCCGAACTCGCCCGCCAGGCGACATCGGTCAAGATCATCACCGTGCCAACCCTGACGCTTCATGGCGGCGATGACCGTGTGGTGTTGCCTCGATCTTCCAAGGGGTTGGAGGGGCATTTCACCGCGTCCTACAGGCGGTTGGTGCTGGATGCCGTCGGGCATTTCCCCATGCGTGAAGCTCCGCAAGAGGTTTCGCGGCTGTTGGTGAATTTCCTCGACAGCCACAGCAAGCGATAGGCACCGCCGCCGCTCAGCCTTTCTTGGCGGAGCGGAACCTCACTCCACCGGCGTGCATTTCGTTTTCACGGATCGCGAAACCGGAACGCCATCCCGCCATCAATCCGCCCGTCATCAACCGGTAGTCAGGAGAATTCAGATGCAAGCTTCGGGTGCAATTTCAGGACGCCATGCTGATTCAACACACCATGCTGGCCAATTGGCCATAGAGCCGTTTGCCGGAACGGTGACGGTGCGATTTTCCGACGCCATAGTCGCTGCGACGGAACGGGCGAAAGTGCTGCGGGAAGAAGGACATGAGCCGGTGTTCTATATCCCTTTCGAGGACATTTATTTCGACCTGTTCGAAAAGACGAATACGACAAGCGAGAGCCCGCCTAAGGGAACTGCGAGTTATTGGCGCGTCCATGCCGTGGGCAGCTCGGCCGACGATTTCATGTGGGCATACGAAACGCCGGATACCGCCGCGCGGGCCATTGCGCGTCATGGCACGTTCGATCCGCAAAAGGCACGGATCGATGTCGAACCCGCGGAGGACAAGCGGCACACGCCCCATGTCACGGAATAAATGCCGGGCACCTGAAGTTTGGGCGAGGCGAGACACCGGAACCACGCTAAGGCCTTGAGAACTCCTCATCGAGGATGCGGAGGGCCGCTTCATATTTGGCAGCCGGTGCCCCAACCTGCCGCGACTGCCAGATATTGTCCTCCAGATCGGCGCGCTTCACCGGCAGCGCCAACGGGTTCGAGGCAGCTCGCCGCACGAAGGCGAAATAATCCTCGCCGTCCCTGCGCGACATGGCATCGACAGCAGAAGCAATGGTCGGGCCAAAGCCAGCCTCTTCCAGCCTGGTCCGGCTCCAGCCCTCGCCCTTTTCCACGACGTCATGAAGATAGGCGACGACCTTCTGGTCCATCGTTTCGACAGCATCGACGACACGCCGGCAGTGTTCGATATAGGGCTGCCCAGTCTTGTCACTCTGCGATGCATGGACCTCTTCCGCAATCTTGGCGGCACGGTAGAAAATGCTCATCTTGCCTGTCCCGGCCGCTCGCGGGCATGTCCAGCGACAGCGGCATTGCAACTCAGTTTCAAATTGGTTGCCGAGGTTGTTGTTCCAGGGGCGAGCCGATTTTCTTTAGAGTGCAGTTCCACCTCCACTGCGTCCTTACCATCGTTCCTCGGCATCGTGGTGCGGCAGGTCTATTCCACAGCAGACCCAGCCAAGTCGCTGCCTCGACCCATAGTTGTAGCGCGGCTCCAGTCGAGCCGGATCGTCGAACGTCCCGACATGCAGTGCGATCTCGCCAGGCGATGCATCATAGGCGAGGCTGAGCGGAGATCCGCAGGCGGAGCAAAACCCCCGCCGGGCAATCGGTGAAGACCAGCGATAGGTTGGCGCCTCATTGATCCAGCTCACGCTTTGAGAAGGCACCCAGGCCAGAACCGCGAAAGCACTGCCGGTCGCCCGCCGACACATATCACAATGGCAGTAATGCACTCTCGGTTCGCTTCCAACGCAAAAGCGAATCGTGCCGCACAGACATCCTCCGCTTAGCTCCATCTTGGCGTCCCGCCTGATTTACTGCCTCCCAACGTGTCGCGTGGTCTCATGCGAGCATCTCCATCCGTCTCAGCGGAAACGCCAGTCATTTGCGCCGGTTCCTGTGCCGTCTCAGGAACCAGTCGCGGCGCGTGGCGTTGCGTTTCTTGCTGGCAATGGGAGAGGTGCCGTGGACACATACTACCGCCTCTTGGAGGCGCGCTGATGTCGATGCCGGGCCTCGCATACGGTCCTCTTGGCGACAGATGCATGCATATCTGCGTGGATATGCAGCGGCTGTTTGCCGAGCCGTCTTCATGGGCAACACCCTGGATCACCCGGGTTCTCCCGCAGATCGTGAGGCTGGTCGAAAGACGCGCGCCACAGACGGTCTTTACGCGGTTCCTGCCAGCTCGGAAGCCGGGGCAGGGCGTCGGCACCTGGAGGCGCTATTACGAGCGCTGGGCTTCGATGACGATCGAGACCATCGGGCCCGAAATGGTCGAACTGTTGCCGACATTGGCCGGTTATTGCCCGCCGGCGACAATCATCGACAAGCACATCTACTCGCCCTGGTTCGAAGGGCGCCTCAGGGCCCTTCTGGTGGAGCGTGAGATCGACACGCTGGTTATCACGGGTGGCGAAACAGATGTGTGCGTTCTGGCCACTGTTTTGGGGGCCATCGATTTCGGCTATCGCGTCGTCCTCGTCACGGACGCGCTTTGCAGTTCTTCAGACGCAACTCATGACGCGCTGCTGACCGTCTATCACCAACGCTTCGCGCAGCAGGTCGAGACGATCGAGATGGAGACGCTTCTCTCCAGCTGGATTTGAAGCCGGGTTTGAGGCTCAAGCATCCAGATCGATCAAGGCAACGCCCAGTCCGGGGCGCTTGCTGCGGCGCAGATGGCCGGGCGCTTCCACCAACGTGACTTCAAGCGTTGGCCGAACGATGCCGTCAAGCAAATGTCCACCCCGGGTGGTGCCGTCGCTTAATCCGAGCACCGCATGAACGTGGAGGCTGGGCTTGCCATCGTCGCCAAGCGCAACATCGCCGATTGCGCTCAACACTTCGCATTGTTCGTCGATCGGAATTTTGCGGTAGGTTTTTGCATCCGGATCAAACCAGCCCACGGTGGCTCTTTCGAAAGCGCCGATCGCGGTCAGGGAAGCGCCGTCGACTTTCCGGTCAGCCGCGAAATCCGTAAGCGCCGTGAATGCTTCCTCGCCGGGATCGAGCACGACGACAAATGTCCGTTGGCCACTGACTTCGTTGACGAGCCGTGATTTCATGGTTGTTCTCCGGACATCAGTCTGCTCCCCCCTTCAATGAGCGTGGTGTTCGGCGTTCCGCTTGCGGGTTGCCGCAGCCTTCTTCGCCGATTCCGATCGGCTTGCGGCGGACCGCGACGCCGACGCCTTGCCGCCGGTCCTGCCGCCCTTATGCGCTGCCGGGTTACCCGTATGCTTGCCGCGGCCAGAGCCGCCTTCCTTCTTGCCGCCGCCATCGTCCTTGTTGACGGTCGCCCACGCACGCCGCTCGGCTTCCTTTTCGGAAACCCCGCGCTTCTCATAGCCTTCGGCTATGTGATCGGCCTTGCGCTCCTGCTTGTCGGTGTATTTCGATTTCTCGCCGCGTGGCATGACGGTTTCTCCTGTCTGATGGGATTAAGCCTGAACGAAAAGACGGTGGGTGAGTTCCAGCGCCGGGGACATTTAAGCCGGCATTATGAGGCCTGATGCGGCACAACAGAAAATCAGTCACAGCCGCGCGAGGAGGGAACTTTGTGCTGGATGGGTGGTTTGGCTCGCTTGAGACCCAGCCAGCCCGGAGCCAGCCATGTCCGATGCCAAGATTTCCAATGGCCTGAGCAGACGCATGTTTATGACAGCCTCTGTTTCGGCGGCAGCGGCGGTGCCGCTCGCGACCTCCCCGACAAGAGCAGCCCAGCCAACGTCGGCAAAATCGGCGAAGCCCCGCGACCTGTCGGCGGTGTCCATGCGTATCAACAAACAGGCCTACAGCCTCGCCCTCGACAATCGTACGAGCCTGCTAGACGCTCTTCGCGATCATGTCGGCCTGACCGGCACCAAGAAAGGTTGCGATCACGGCCAGTGCGGCGCCTGCACCGTTCTGGTCGACGGAAAGCGGGTGCTCTCCTGCCTGAGCTTCGCCGTGATGAACCACGGCCGCGAGATCACCACGGTGGAAGGCCTGGCTTCGACGGATGGAGAACTTCATCCGGTGCAGCAGGCCTTTGTCGACCATGACGCCTTTCAGTGCGGATACTGCACACCGGGCCAGATCATGTCCGCCATCGGCTGCATCGACGAGGGCCATGCCGGGTCGGAAGATGATGTTCGCGAATACATGAGCGGCAATCTCTGCCGTTGCGCTGCCTACCCGAACATCGTTGCGGCGATCGTCCAGGCGCGCGACGAGATCAGGAGGGCCTAGGATGCACCCCTTCGTTTATGAAAGACCAAGCAGCGTCTCCGCAGCGGTCACCATGGCGTCTCGTCGCGATGCACGACATATTCCGCCGACCGAAGCCGACGCGCAGTTTATTGCCGGCGGCACCAACCTGGCCGACTACATGAAGCTTGGCGTTGCGCGGCCAGAGCGATTGCTTGACCTCAACACGCTTGCCGAGCCGGCCTTGCGGCAGGTCAGGATCGGCAATGACGCCATCCGTTTTGGGGCGTTGGTCCGGATGGGGGAAGCTGCCGACAACAAAGACGTCAGGCGTCGTTGCCCGCTGCTTGCCGACAGCCTGACGTTGGCCGCCAGCGGCCAGCTTCGTAACATGGCGAGCCTTGCCGGCAATGTGCTGCAACGCACGCGCTGTGAGTATTTTCGCGAGACGTCATGGCCCTGCAACAAGCGTGAACCCGGCTCCGGCTGTGCCGCGATGGAAGGGTTCAACCGCCAGCATGCCATTCTCGGTACCAGCGATGCCTGTATAGCCACCTACCATGGCGATTTCGCACAGGCGCTGATAGCGCTCGATGCTTCTGTCGATATCGAAGGCGAGCGAGGCAAGCGTAGCCTTGCCTTTGCCAAGCTGCATCGGCCGCCGGGAGAGACGCCCAACATCGAGACGGATCTTGCCGCCGACGAACTCATCACTGCCATCGAAGTACCGCTCGCACCGTGGAGCACGCGGTCGCGCTATCTGAAGATACGCGATCGCGAATCCTACGCGTTCGCGCTGGCATCGGCAGCGGTCGCCCTCGATATGGATGGCGACGCGGTAAGAGGCGCGCGCGTCGCACTCGGCGGTGTCGCGACCGTGCCGTGGCGTGCAAGCGCGGCGGAAAACGCGCTGCAAGGCAAGGTGCTCGATGAAGCCGCGGCGCAGAAGGCTGCCGATGTCGCTTTCGCCGACGCCAGGCCGCGAGAACACAACGCTTTCAAGATACCGCTCGGCAAGCGCACGCTGGTGCGAGCGCTGCTCGAAACCCGGGACATGAAGGTCTGAGCCATGAACCAAGCTGCACCCGCTCCCAAGGAAAATCAGGGCGATCCGGTTGTCCGTATCGACGCCCGTCTGAAGGTTACCGGACAGGCAAGCTATCCGGCCGACATCGCCACGGCCAACGTCGCTTATGGCGCCCTTGCCACCAGCACCGTCGCCCGGGGCAAGGTTTCCGCGCTCCACACGAAAGACGCCAGGGCGGTGCCCGGTGTGCTGGACATCGTCACCTACGGCGACATGGACAAGACCGAGACGCCGAAGTTCGGCAACACCGGCGCGAGTTCGATCGGGCCTTTGCACGACAAGACGATTTTCCACGACGGCCAAATCATCGCTCTGGTCGTTGCCGAGACATTCGAGGCGGCCGAGGAAGCAGCGATGTTGATCCGCGCCGACTATGAGGACGAACCGCCCAGCGCCAGCTTCGATTCGAAGGGCACGAAGATGGAGCCTGCGGCAGGTAAAAACCCGATGTTCAAGGAAGATGCCAAGGCCGGCGACTTCGACGCCGCCTGGGCAAACGCGGCTGTGAAGATCGACCAGAAATACTCGACTCCGACCCAGCACCACAACCCGATCGAACTGTTTTCGACCACGGCCATGTGGCAGGGCGACCAACTGACCATACACGAGCCCTCCCAGAACGTGACCGGCTGGAAGATGGAGCTGGCGCGCCAACTGAAGCTCGATCCGGCCAATGTGCGGATCATCAGTCCCTATATAGGCGGGGCCTTCGGCTCGAAGGGACCGATGACGGCGCGCACGGCGATCGTTGCCATTGCCGCGCAGCGGATCGGCCGTCCCGTCCGCTGCGTCGTCAGCCGCATGCAAGCCTTCGGCACACAGACCTATCGCGCCGAGACGCGGCATCGAATCCGCATCGGCGCCGGCAAGGACGGCCGCATCACGGCGTTCGGACATGAGGGCTGGGAGGTGACGTCACGCCCTGACCCTTATGTCGTCGGCGGCACGTCCGCCACCGCCCGCATGTACGACTACGGCTCCGTCCTGACGCAGGTTTCATTGGTTCACGCCGACCGCAATACGCCTGGATACATGCGGTCGCCGCCGGAGACGCCTTACGTTTATGCGCTTGAGAATGCCATGGACGAAATGGCCGTTGCGCTCGGCATGGATCCCGTCGAGTTCCGCCGCATCAACGAGCCGCAGAAGGAACCGATCGGCGGCAAGCCATTTTCCAGCCGTTCGCTCATCAAGTGCTACGATCAGGCCGCGGAGGCCTTCGGCTGGGCGAAACGCGAGCCCAAGGCCGGCTCGATGCGTGACGGCGACTGGCTGGTCGGCATGGGCTGCGCAACGGCGATCTATCCGACAGCCGCCGCACCCTGCGCGGCCAGGGTTCGTCTCACCGCCGATGGCGAGGTTCGGGTCCAGTGCGGCTCGCATGAAATCGGCACCGGCGTTCGCACCATCGCCGGCCAGATGGCGGCCGAAAGGCTGGGGGTCGGCATGGACAAGATCAGCGTCGAGATGGGCGACAGTGCCTTGCCGCCGGCTCCCGTGTCAGGCGGATCGATCTCAACGGCCAGTGTCTGCTCGGCGGTCATGAAGGCTTGCGACGCCGTTCGCGAGAAACTGTTCACGGCGGCAGCTGGCAAGGATGGGCCCCTGGCCGGCTCGGGCAACGCGAAGCTGGATATGGCCGATGGAAAGATCGTCGCCGAAACCGGCAAATCGGCAAAGCTCGCCGATGTCTTCAAGGCCATGCAGGTCGGCGCCATCGAGGAATATGCCGAGTTTGCACCTAAGGGCGCCTCACCGGAGGCATTGAACAAGCTCTACGCCGGACAGCCGGAATTCCACGGTGGAGAAGGCGATGAGGATTCGGTGAAATATGCCTTCGGCGCCGAATTCGTCGAAGTGCGCATCAACCGCCATACCCATGAAATCAGAGTGCCGCGCATGGTCGGTGCCTTCGCCGCCGGGCGGATCATGAACACGCGTACCGCGCGCAGCCAGCTGATGGGCGGCATGATCTGGGGCATTGGCCATGCCCTGCACGAGGCAACGGAGATCGACCAACGCACCGCGCGCTACGTCAACCGCGACCTGCAGGACTATCTGGTGCCGGTCAACGCCGACATCAAACAGCTCGACGTGATCCTGGTCCCGGAAGTCGACCGTGAAGTCAATCCTGCCGGCGTCAAGGGGTTGGGCGAGCTCGGCAATGTTGGGACGGCTGCCGCCGTGGCAAGTGCGGTCTACCATGCCACCGGCAAGCGTATCCGCGATCTGCCGATCAGGATCGAACATCTGATCGTCTGACGCATACCGTTTCACACCGTTCTTCTGCTGCAGTGACGGGCGTGTCACTGCGGCGCATGGCGTCGAACACCTGCGCGCGGCTCTCCCCGTCGACAGTCTTTCCCTCTGGGGTTTTGCGCTCTTTCAGGACGCGTGGTCGACGCCAGGCTCCCCGTCCATGGCATCCCAGGCCGTCGGAAAGGGGGTTGCGGTTTGCCCCCGAAAATCAGGAACTCCTCCCGTACCGGTACGTTGACCAGACAGGCCGGGACCCGATCCCGGCCTTCATAAGTGGCGGGTGACCCGCCACTGAAATTTCAACTCCAGTACAATGAAAGGCAAGGCCATGGGCTTCTTTTCGAAGGACATCAAGACACTCGACGATCTCTTCGTGCACACGCTGCGCGACATCTACTACGCCGAAAAGCAGATTGAGAAAGCGCTGCCGAAGATGATCGACAAGGCGACCGATCCGCAGTTGAAAGCCGGATTTGAAAAACACCTCGACCAGACAAGAGGCCATGTCGAGCGTGTCGAACAGGTGTTCGAATTGCATGGCGTCAAGGCCAAGGAGGTCAACTGCCCGGCTATCGACGGCATTCTCGAGGAAGCCGACGATGTCAGTGGCGACGTCGACGACAAGGAAGTCCTCGATGCGGCGCTGATTGCATCGGCACAGGCCGTCGAGCACTACGAGATGACACGCTATGGCACGCTCATCGCCTGGGCAAAGCAACTCGGCCGCACCGACTGCGCCAACGTGCTGGCCAAGAATCTCAAGGAAGAACAGGCGACCGACCGCAAGCTCACCGAAATGGCGGAAAGCAAGATCAACCTGCAGGCGGCCGAATAAGGCAATTCCTATCGGCTGGCCGGCAAATGCGCCGGCCCGCCGATAGTTGAGCAATCTCAGCGGGACGGGTCGACACCCAGGGCCGCTGATTGCTTGCGCAATGCCTCGCGTTCATCCTGCGGCACATGTCGGGCTGCCGTGGTTTCCGCGTAGATGCGGTACGCCACATAAGCTAGCGCCACTGTGAAAAGCAGACGGGCCATTCATCCTGCTCCTAGCTCATACGTTTCGCTTCAACCAGCCTCAGTAACCTCCGACCACCGGCAAAATCTCGCCGGTGATGTAGCTGGAGCATTGCGGCGAAGCGAGGAAGACATAGGCCGGCGCGAGTTCTTCCGGTTGCGCGGGTCGTTTCATTGGCGTGTCCGCGCCGAATTTGGAGACATCTTCCGCCTCTTTGTCCGAGGGATTGAGCGGCGTCCACACCGGACCCGGTGCTACCGCGTTCACCCTTATGCCCTTGCCGATGAGATTGCCCGAGAGAGCCCGTGTGAAGGCATGGATGCCGCCCTTGGTCATCGAATAGTCGACCAGCTGCTTTGAGCCGTCGATGCCGGTTACCGATCCGGTGTTGATGATCGCCGAACCGGGCTTCATGTGCGGCACGGCTTCCTGCGCCATATGAAAATAGCCATAGAGATTTGTCTTCAGCGTCGTGTCGAAATGTTCCTCGGTCAGCTCGCCGAAATCGCTGGAGTGGATTTGGAAAGCTGCATTGTTGACCAGCACGTCGATGCGGCCAAATTCCTTCACGATCTGGGCCACCGCGTTGCGGCAGTGATCGCGATCGCTGACGTCGGCCTTGACCAGAACGCAGCGTCCGCCTTCCTTCTCCACTGCGGATTTGGTCTCTTTTGCATCATTGTCCTCGGCCAGATAGACGATCGCGACGTCGGCGCCCTCGCGGGCGAACAACACCGCCACCGAACGGCCAATGCCGGAATCACCGCCCGTGATGAGCGCTACTTTGCCGTCGAGTTTTTTCGATCCGAGATAGTACGGCGCATCGTACAGCGGCGCCGGCTCTATCGCCCATTCATGTCCCGGTTTCGGCTGGTGCTGTTCGGGGAAGGGCGGCTCGGGATATTCGCGGGCGCCAGCCTGCATGGCGCCTTGCTGCTTGCCATTGCGTTTCGACTTGTCCTTGGCATCGATGCCACGCTGGATATGGCGCTGCTTTGCCGCTTCGCCGGCTATTTCCGACTTCATCTGCATCATCGTCTCCTTGGCTAGCTTGGAGAAGAAACAACGCATAGCGGACGAAAAGGTTTATGGCAGACGTATCATTCCTCCAAACACCTCGGCGTTTGCAACCCGACGGCCTTGGGGTGTCTGCACTCAGGCCGCCGGCTGCATCGCCGCCCTCAGCAGCATGCCGAACAGGTCGCGCGGTTCGTCGGGGTCGGCGAGCAGGTCAAGCTCCTCGTAGAGGCCGGTCGCCTGCAGCTGGTCGCGCACATAGCGCAGCGCCGAAAAATCCTCGATGGCGAAGCCGACCGAATCGAACAGCGTGATCTGCTTGGCGTCGCGGCGGCCTTGGGTCCTGGCGGCGATCACTTGCCAGAGCTCGGTCACCGGATGGTCAGGATCAAGCTGCTGTATTTCGCCCTCGATGCGCGTCTGCGGCGGGAATTCGACGAAAATCTCGGAGCGCAGCAGGATGTCCCTGTGCAGTTCCGTCTTGCCGGGGCAGTCGCCGCCGACGGCGTTGATGTGGACGCCGGAGCCGACCATGTTGTCGGTGAGAATGGTGGCGCATTGCTTGTCGGCGGTAACCGTCGTGATGATGCCGGCACCTTCAACCGCTTCCTGCCCGGTCTCGCAGATGGTGATGTCGAACCCCATGCCGGCAAGGTTCTTCGCGCATTTCAGCGAAGCCGACCGGTCGATGTCGTAGAGCCTCAGCCGGTCGATGCCGGCCAGCGCCTTGAAGGCGATCGCCTGGAATTCCGACTGGGCGCCGTTGCCGATGATGGCCATGGTGCGGGTGCCCCGCGGCGCCAGATACTTGGCCGCGACGGCGGATGTGGCGGCGGTGCGCAATGCGGTCAGGATGGTCATCTCGGTGAGCAGCATCGGGTAACCGCTGCCGACATCGGCGAGCACGCCGAAGGCGGTGACCGTCTGCAAACCCTGGCGCATGTTCTTTGGATGGCCGTTGACATATTTGAAGCCATAGAGGCGTCCATCGCTCGTCGGCATCAGCTCGATGACGCCGTCATGGCTGTGAGAGGCGATGCGCGGCGTCTTGTCGAACAGGTCCCAGCGGCGGAAGTCCTCCTCGATGTAGCCGGCGAGTTCGGTCAGAAAGCGCTCGACGCCGATGGCATTCACCAGTTTCATCATGCGGTCGACGCTGACGAAGGGGACGATGTTCAGCTTTGCGGCGGTCATGATCAGAAACTCCCGGAATGGCTGAGGGTGGGGCGATCCATGATGCGGCGGCCCATCAGGCTTGCCGTCAGGTCGACCATCAGCGTCGCGGTGCGGCCGCGTTCGTCCAGGAAGGGGTTCAGTTCGACCAGATCCAGGCTGGAGACGAGGCCGCTGTCGGACAGCATTTCCATCACCAGATGCGCCTCGCGCAAGGTCGCGCCGCCCGGAACCGTGGTGCCGACCGCGGGCGCGATCGAGGGATCGAGGAAGTCGACGTCGAGGCTGACATGCAGCAGCCCGTCTTGCGCCGCGACACGCGCCAGGAACGCGCGCAGCAGCGGCGCGATGCCGTGTTCGTCGATGGCCCGCATGTCGTGCGCGGTCACGCCTGCCTGGTTGAGTGCTTCGCGTTCGGCCGGGTCGACGCTGCGCAGGCCCATGGCGCAGATCCGCTTGGGATCGACCGCCGCCGGCAGGTCCGGAAAATAGCCGCCGAAACCAGGCTGGCCGCTGGCGTAGGCGAGCGGAACACCGTGCAGATTGCCACTGGCCGTGGTGTCCAGCGTATGGAAATCGGGATGCGCGTCGAGCCACAGCACGAAGAGCGGCCGGCCGGCTTCGGCGGCGCGGCGAGCGAGACCGGAAACAGTTCCTGCCGAGATCGAATGGTCGCCGCCGAGAAAGATCGGCATGGCGTCGGCGCTGACGTCATAGGCGGCCTCGGCGATACCGGCCGTCCAGGCCGAAATCTCCGGCAGCGCCTTCAGCGCCAGATTGCCATGGGCGAGCGGCCGCACGGTTGCCGGCAGGATGGTGCCAAGGTCTGCAACCTGATGGCCAAGCTCCCGGAGCGCACCGGCAAGCCCGGCGGTCCGCAGGGCGCTCGGCCCCATCTCACAGCCCATGCGGCCGGCACCGTCCTGCACCGGCGCACCCAAGATCTTGCAATCCACTCGACCATTCTCCTCAATGAAGCTGAGGCCAGTTGAAACCCATGCGGCCGGCAGAATGAATAGGCCTGATTGGCAAAACAACCGAAAAGACTTATCGTTCTGATCAATCAGACTGCCACATTGGACAAAAATGGATTCACTCGACCAAAAGCTGATCACGCTGCTGCGCCATAGCGCGCGGCGGAGCATCTCAGACCTGGCAAGCGATCTCGGCGTTTCCCGCGCCACGGCAAGGGCGCGGATGGAGCGGCTGGAACAGTCGGGACAGATCATCGGCTACACCGTGATCCTGCGGGCCGAAGCGATCAGCTCGGCGGTCAGGGGCATCATGATGATCGAGATCGAAGGCCATGCCGCCGATCGCGTCATCCGTGCGCTTGGCGGCTTTGCGGAGGTCGCGACCATTCATACCACCAACGGCCGCTGGGACCTTGTGGTCGAACTCAATACGGCCACCCTTACCGATTTCGATGCGATCCTGCGACGCATCCGTCTCGTTCCCGGCATTACCGGCAGCGAGACGAGCCTGCTGCTTGCCACGCCCCGCAGCACCAAAGCCCGGCTTTAGCGACACTATCGGGTCCGTCGCCTAACAGGCCGGGGCAGTTTCGATCTTTCTGATGCGCCGTGCGGTTCGGTCCTTGGCCGGCAAATCGCGGCGAGGCAAACCCCCAGCACGGAACTTTTGTCGCGGTGGCGATTTTGGATGTAAGATGGAATCGGAACGGCCAGGAGGGGTGTTGGCGATGACGACGACACGGTTTGCGATCTGCGCTCTTGCCCTGGCGATGGCCTGCGGCATGTCACCATCGGCATTGGCCGGCGCCAGGCATCGCCATTATCAGGTTGAACGGGAACGCTACGTTCCCGCCGAAGACGATCTCATCGACTTCCTGTTCGGCGGCCCGCGCTATTATGACCAGCAATTGTTCACCACCGCCGCCGGCGCATGTTCCTATCACCGGGTGGGGCCGGACGCGAATGCGACGAACAAGATCAACGATCATCATTGCGGGAAATGAACGGCCTTCGCCGGGAATCCGGCGAGGACGTCGCGAACGCCGCCCCGGTTACCGGTGCCGACACCGGGCCGGCATGACGTCGTCTGAACGATAAAACACTCATCCCACTCATCCCAGCGGCGAGACGGTGGTCGGTGAACGGCGCGAGGATCAGCCGCGTTTCGGCGAGACGATCACGCTGCGCTTCCTGCCCAGCCGCACCCGCATCTTCGACACCCAGGGGTTGCGCATTCGCTGATCCTGCTTGGTGCCGCCTCAGGCCGTTCCCCAACCCGACGTGGATTGTCGTCGCCGGCATGCACCGCATCGCAATCAGCACGGCACAATTTTTGCCGGACCAAGGCCGATCTTTACGATTTGCCGTGGCGTCTACGAGGCTCGCATGAGTTTGCCGTAGCGCTTGACCAGCCGGTCGCGCTTCAGGCGCGTCAGCCTGTGCGTCCAGAAGAGCCCGTCGAGCTGGTCGATCTCATGCTGGTGGCAAACCGCCAGCAGGCCTTCGGCGTTCTCGAACTGCTCATTGCCATCCAGATCCTGATAGCGAACAATAATGCGCGCGTGTCGCTCGATGTCCTCGGTGACACCGGGCATCGAAACACTGCCTTCCGCATGAAGGATCATTTCGGTCGAGGCCTGGATAACAGATGGATTGACGTAGATGCCCGGCTTTGCGGCGGAAGGCAGCTGGATCACGACCAGGCGTCTCAAAATGCCGATATGCGGGGCGGTGATGCCGATCCCGGGCGCCGCATGCATGGTGTCGACGAGATCACCGGCCAAACCCTGCAAGTCGCTGTCGAACAGTTTTACGGGTTCCGCCACCGCGCGGAGAAGGGGATTGGGGAACCTTATGATCGGCCGAACCGCCATGGACTCCTCCTACGTCACGATTCGGCCAGGCAAGCACGGATTTCCGCATCGTGTTCGCCACGCGCCGGGCTTCCGGCAGGCGAGCACCGCGCCCTTGCCGAAAAACGCGGTGCCGCCGCCGCTTGAAGAGTACCGTCCACCGTCAGCCATGTGCCGCGGGCGGCCATGTGCGGATGCTGTGCTGCCTCCCGCGGGCCAAGTACCGGTCCGACGCAGGCGTCCGAGCCTTCGAACAGCTTGACCCATTCGTCACGCGGTCTGGCAGCAAAGATCGCCGCCAGCCGGTTGCCGAGCTCCGGCCATAGACCGCGGTCCAATTGGTTGGCGAATTGCGGATCGGCGGCGAGGCCAAGCCGGTCGAGGAACAGCGCGTAGAATTTCGGCTCGATGCACTGGACGCTGACGAAGCCACCATCGGACGCTCGGTAGACGCGGCACCAGTGCGGTCCGTCGAGAAGGCTGTTGCCCCGTTCTGCGGCAAGGCCGCCGGACTGGGCGAGCGACATCAACAGGTTCATCATGTGGGCCGAGCCGTCGACGATCGCCGCGTCGACCACGGTGCCTTTCCCGCTGGCGCCGGCGTTCATCATGGCCGCGAGCATGCCGACCACCAGATAGAGCGCGCCACCGCCTATGTCGCCGACCAGCGTCGGCGGCGCCATTGGCACCTCTTCCGGCAAGGAGCCGTACCAGAGCGCGCCGGACACGCCGATATAGTTCATGTCGTGGCCGGCGGTGCGGGCGAGCGGGCCGTCCTGGCCCCAGCCCGTCATGCGGCCGTAGACTAGGCGCTTGTTGGCCACCAGGCAGACATCGGGGCCAAGCCCGAGACGTTCCATGACGCCGGGCCGGAAACCCTCGATCAAGCCATCGGCGGTGGCGATCAGACGCATCAGCACGACGACATCTTCGGCATCCTTGAGGTCGAGCGCGATGGAGCGCTTGCCGCGATCGAGCAGCGAGCGCTCGGGCAGGCCCGGCATCGGCGCCTGCTTGCGATGGACGACGATGACATCGGCGCCGAGATCGGCGAAGAGCATGCCGGCGAAGGGGGCTGGCCCGAGCGCCTCGATCTCGACGATGCGGGTTCCCTTCAGCATTCCACCCTCCACGGCTTCAACCTTGTATGGCGCACATCTGCATCGCGCGCTTTTGGTGTCGCCCACTTTTGGTATCGCCCACTTTTGGTATCGTGGTGGGCGACGGTGTGTAACCCTGCTCTTTCAGCATTGAAGCACGTGCCGCTCGCATATACTTCAGGGTCATGAAAAAAATCGGTTTTCTCTCCTTCGGGCACTGGACGCCCTCGTCGCAGTCGCAGGTGCGCTCGGCTTCGGACGCCCTGCTGCAATCCATCGATCTCGCGGTTGCCGCCGAGCAGCTCGGCGCCGACGGCGCCTATTTCCGCGTGCATCATTTCGCGCGCCAGCTCGCCTCGCCATTTCCGCTGCTGGCGGCGGTCGGCGCCAAGACCAGCCGCATCGAGATCGGCACCGCGGTCATCGACATGCGCTACGAGAATCCGCTTTACATGGCCGAGGACGCGGGCGCTGCCGACATCATCGCCGGCGGGCGGCTGCAGCTCGGCATCAGCCGTGGTTCGCCCGAGCAGGTGATCGATGGCTGGCGCTATTTCGGCTATCAGCCGCAGGAAGGCAAAAGCGACGCCGACATGGCGCGGCACCACGCCGAGGTTTTTCTCGACACGCTGCGCGGCGAGGGCTTTGCCCAGCCCAATCCGCGGCCGATGTTCCCCAACCCGCCCGGCCTGCTCAGGCTCGAGCCGCATTCGGAGGGCCTGCGCGAGCGCATCTGGTGGGGTGCGGCCACCAACGCCACCTCGGAATGGGCGGCGAAACTGGGCATGAATTTGCAGAGCTCGACGCTCAAATTCGACGAGACCGGCAAGCCTTTCCACATCCAGCAGGCAGAGCAGATCCGGATTTACCGCGATGCCTGGAAAGCGGCCGGCCACGAGCGTGAGCCGCGCGTCTCGGTCAGCCGCAGCATTTTCGCGCTGGTCGACGACCGCGACCGCGCTTATTTCGGGCGCGGCAATGAGAGCCGCGACCAGATCGGCTTCATCGAGGAGAATACCAGGGCGATCTTCGGGCGCAGCTACGCCGCCGAGCCGGATGTGCTGATCAAGGAATTGGCGCAGGACGAGGCGATCGCCGAGGCCGACACGCTGCTGCTCACCGTGCCTAACCAACTCGGCGTCGACTATAACGCTCATGTCATCGAGGCGATTCTGACCCATGTCGCGCCTGGGCTGGGTTGGCGCTGACAGGCGCGCCAAGACAGCGACAACGGAGGAGAGGAGATACGGCATGGCGAAGAAAGCCTTGATTGCCTGGGGCGGCTGGGAAGGCCATACGCCGGAGCGCAGCGCCAATGTCATCCGCGCGCTGCTCGAGCGTAACGGTTTCGCCGTCACGCTGGGCCAGGGCACGGCGATGTTCGCAGATCCGGAGTTGTCGTCATTCGATCTCATCGTGCCTGTCATCACCATGTCGACGATCGAAAAGGCCGAGCTGCAGAACCTGACGCAGGCCGTTCGCCAGGGGACCGGGCTCGGCGGCTTTCACGGCACGATGGGCGACAGTTTTCGCAACGAGCCCGACTATCAGTTCATGACCGGCGGCCAATGGGTCGCGCACCCCGGCGACATCATCGACTACCAAGTCGCCATCACCCGGCCGGACGATCCGATCACCAAAGGCATTAACGATTTCGCCTACCGGTCGGAGCAGTATTACATGCATGTCGACCCAAGCAACGAAGTGCTGGCGACGACCACTTTCACTGACGCGCATTTTCCGGGCATCGGCGGCGTTGTCATGCCTGTGGTCTGGAAGCGCCGGTATGGTTCGGGCAGGGTGTTTTACAGTTCTCTTGGACACACGGCGGATGAGTTCGCGGTGCCGGAAATGGCGCTGATTGTGGAGCGCGGGTTGGTATGGGCGGCGCGAGGGTAGCAGCAAGCGCGTTTTCGTGAAAATCTGGGCCGACTTCACAGGGCATCCATGGAGATATCCAATGAGTGATTTCGAGTGGTCCGGATCCGAAAAGAAGCTCGCGCGCCATGCCTTCGATACCGCCCTTGAGGCGGCGCTCGCAAAGACGATGGCCGACTTCAAAAGCAAGGCGAGTGCGGTGACGCAGCCCTCCGAGATGTGGGAGCTCGAAGACTATTTGCGTGAACAGCGACGGAAAATCGATCGCACGTTCGACTATCGCTATTCGCAGCTTCTCTTCGTGTTCGCGCAGCTTATTCGAGCAGGGCATCTCGATGAAAAGCTGCTTGCCGGTCTGCCGCAAGACAAGCGGGATGTCATTCAGCGGGACCTGGCCTTTGTGGCGAGACGCTCGGCCAGTGGCTGACCGGAGCGGCGCTCCCGGGTTCGCGATTGTCATTGACGGCACTTGTGCGACTATCCATAGGCCCCTGGCTTCGTCATCCTAGGGCGTAGCAGGAGCGAAGCTCCGTCGCGGAGACCCTAGGAATACGAAGCCGGGGACGCTGAGACCCTCACCTGATTCCGCCCACAACCACATAGGCGCCAGCGCTTCGCCCATCCTTCAGCCGCACCACCGCCGTGATGATCGAGCCATACGGGCCGCGCCAGACGCTGTGGAACCGCTGATGCTCGGCTGCAGGGACGAGCGCGCGCCCGACTAGGCGCGCGCCGCTTCGCTGCAATGCGACAGGCTCGCCGTTGATATGCACCTTGACGCTGGCATTCTCCGCCTCCGCGTCGCCGGGCAGGTCGACTGTGATGAATATCTCGTCCTGATCGCCCGAAGAACGCGTCTCGGCGGCAAGCGCGATGACAAGCGGTGGCGCCTTGCCGTCGCCACACCGGGCGGGCCGATCCGAAAACACGTCATCGGCCAGTTCCGGCGTGCGCGGTGGGCGGGTGCGGCGCTGCGTGGCGCGTTCGTAGTCGCCGGCCATGCACAGGAGCCGTTCGTCGTCATAGGCCTTGCCGGCGAAGGTCAGGCCGACCGGCATGCCGATATCGGCCATGGTGCCCATCGGCACGGTGACGGTCGGGATGCCGAAATGGCGCCAGACCAGATTGCCGTTGGCGACCCAGGTGCCGTTGCGCCAGGCAAGGGCGGCGGACGCCTCGTTGATGTCGGCATCGGCCGGGCCGACATCGGCGGCGGCGGGCAGCACCACGGCGTCGATGCCTTGTGCATCGAGCCAGTCCTCGAAATCGATCCGCCGCGTCGTTTCCAGGCCCTTGAGACCATCCTCCATCGTCGGGATATCCTTGAAGGGCGTGACGCCGGCTTTCGCCCGCTCGACATAGTCCGCGAGGTCGAAGCTGCCTTCGTAGCGGTCGGGCAGCGTGCCTGGCGGCTGCGGGAAGATTTTTGGGCCATCGACCGAGGCGAGGTCGGGAATATCAGGGTCGGCATTGGCGCGCAGGAAATCGTCCCAACCCCAGATGCACAGGTCCCAGATTTCGCGGTTCGCGAACTCCTTCGGCACCAGCCCGCGCTCGACCATGGTGCGTGCTCCGGGACGGTCGCGCTCGTAGTTGGAGACGACGGGAAAATCGACTTCCACCACTTCGGCGCCCAGCCGTTTGAGATCGGCCTCCGCCTGTTCCCACAGGGCAAGCACCGAGGCCCGGGTTTCGATCGGCCGGTCGGCGCCGCTGTCGCGGCCGATATAGATTCGGGGCACGCCGAGCCGTCTGCCTTTCACTGATCCTGCAAGCGATAGCTCGGTGTAGCGTTGCGGCCGTATTTCGGAGCTTTTCGGCAGCTTGACCCAGGGCTGCGCGCGCCAGAAGTCGCCTCGCGCCTCGGGATCGCCGGCGACGATGATGTCGAGCAGTTCCAGCATATCGTTCACGGTCCGCGTGTGCGGCACGACGACATCCATGGTCGGCACCAGCGGCCAGTTACCGCGCACGGAGATGACGCCGCGCGAGGGCGTGTAGGCGACCAACGCGTTGTTGGTGGCCGGCGCGCGGCCGGACGACCAGGTTTCCTCGCCGAGCCCGAAGGCACAGAAACTGGCTGCTGTCGCCGTGCCCGAACCGTTGGATGAGCCCGACGCGAAGGCGGCGGTCAGATAGTCGGCATTGTAGGGGCTCTCGGCGCGGCCATAGACGCCGCGCTGCATGCCGCCATTGGCCATTGGCGGCATGTTGGTCAGGCCGATCAGCACCGCGCCGCCGGCCCTGAGCCTCGCGATGGTGAAGGCGTCCTCATTGGCGACGAGATGCTCGAAGGCCGGCGAGCCGGCGGCGACCGTCAGGCCTTTGACCTTGTAGCTGTCCTTGGCGGTGTAGGGGATGCCGTCGAGCGGCCCGAGCAAGGCCTTGCCGCGCCGCCGCTGGTCGGAAGCGGCGGCTTCCTCGAACATGTCGGGGTTGAGCACGGGGACGGCGTTGAGGCCGATGCCGTGGCGGTCGAAATGCGCGATGCGGCGCAGATACGCCGCGACCACCTCGACGCTGGTGACGAGGCCGTCGTCGAGCGCACGGCGCAATTGTTCGATCGTCGCTTCGACAATGTGAAAGCTGGTATCGGTCATCACTGGTCCCTGGCGGTCGTTTCCACGCCATGGATGAGCGAGGCCGCCGGCTTCGGCAAGAGCCAATCCGCAGTCTTTGTCGGAAGGTGTTGTTCCTGCGGCCGACCTGCCCGCGCTGAGCGGCTGTCGAGCCCATGACGATGCCAATTCTGGCCCAGATGACGGTCGACGAGATGATTTTGGACGATCATCAACAAGATGGCTTGCAGACGTAAGCAAAAGCTCGCGGAAGTTGCGTCAAAAGCATATTGTCGGGGGAACCGTGCCGATCTCACAGCATGAGAGGAGATCATGCCTGAACAGAATGCCCATATCCGCGCAGCCATCGGACGGATGCTTTCCAAAAAAACCGGGGTTGCCGTCATTTCGATGAAGGAGAGTATCGCGGAGTTGCTGGCGATAACCGGTGTCGCGCTGACCGTTGAGAGCCTGCAGGATCTGCTGCTGGAAATGGCAGAGGTGCGCGGCATGATGGTGGTGCTCGATCTCTAGAGCAATTCCAGGAAAAGTGTGAAACGGTTTTCCGTCCGGAATTGCGTCAAAACAAAGAGTTAGAGCAGTTCACCGTTTCCGTTAAACGGTGAACTGCTCTGAGGCAATTCCAGGAAAAGCGCCTCAGGCCAGCCGGTATCGGCCAGCCGCGGCCTCTTCGAAACGTTCTGCCTTGAGGGCTGGCGCAAGCGTGCCGTCGCCGTAGATCATGCGGCCGGCGCGGAAGGTGGCGCGGACACGTGCCACCGGCTGGCGGTCGGCAACCACCAGGTCGGCCAGAAGCCCCGGCTCGATGGCGCCGCGATCGGTGAGCCCGAGCGCCGCGGCCGGGTTGGCGCTTGTCAGCGCGGCCGCCGCTGCCAGGCCGCCGTCGCGCACCTGTGCCAGGCCAAGCACGGCCGGCAGGATCGAGGCTGGATGGTAGTCGCTGGCCAGCATGTCGAGCAATCCCGCCTCATAGGCCCGCCGGGCGGAAAGATTGCCGGAATAGGAAACTCCGCGCAGTGCGTTGGGCGCGCCCATTGCGGTGTGCATGCCGAGCCGGCGGGCTTCCTGCGCCGCTTCGAGCGTCACCGGGAATTCGCTGAGCACGGCGCCCAGGCCATGGACCAGTTCCACTTTTTCCAGCGTGTCGTCGTCATGCGAGGCAAGCACGATGCCGCAGGCGCGGGCGCGGGCCGACAGATCCTGCAGTGCGTTGAGTACATCGCCCTGGCCCTCGCGGCCGGCCATCCGCTGTCCGACGATCTCGGAGGCCATGGCAACGGACATGCCACGCTCCTTGGCGATGCGGGCGATGTAGAGTTCGACGTCGCGGTATTGCCCCTGTCCAGGCGTGTGGTCCATCAAGGAGATGAGGTGCAGCTTGCCTGCATCCATCAACCTCTGCAGCATAGCGATCGCGGGCGTGAAGGTGACCTCGAACCGGGCATGGATGCGGTGGTCGACAAGCAGATCGTCCTTCATCCCGGCAATGGTCTCGATGATATCGGACGTATGATCTTCCGAGCGCAGCACGCCGCTGGTGACGCTGGCGCCGATGAAGGAGAGCGCGGCATAGGCCGTCGTCACGCCGCAGGAGGCGAGCTTCTTGTCGAGTTCGGCAATGCCGATTTGCATCGGCACATGGACGCCGGTGCGCGGCTCGACTTCCTTCTCCACCATGTCGCCATGCATGTCGATGAAGCCCGGCAGGAGCAGGCGGCCGCCGCCCTCGATGTCGGCATTCTCGACAGGTTGGTCTCGGATTTCGGCAATCCGGCCGTTTTCGATCCTGACAGCGCCATTGGCAACGACACGGTCACGCAGGACAATTTCGAAGTCACTCAGCCACATGTCATGTCTCTTGCAAGTGGTTTCAGGGTGGGAAATGGTTTCAAGGTGGATTTCGCTGGCGACAAGCTCGGCGACATTTTCGGGTGATGGAAGACGCCGATCATGGCGACGGTTGCCGCCGCTTCGATCACGATCTCTCCAGGACAACCCTATGTTTTCTAGTTCACCCGAATGCCGGTTTCCATTTGATTTTTATGACATTTACATGAAGCCAGAATAGGTGATGCGCGCGCCCGGAGCTAACTTTTCACTTGCGCGGCCAGGAATAGCAGGACCGGCACCGCGGACAGCAGGCTGGCGGCCATCAACGGATCAGCGAGCGCGTGCAGCTTTCGAGCGTGCTGCTGCATGCGGCCAAAGCCAAGGTGAACGGCTGCTTACGCGCCCAGGATGAAATCGGCGCAGCGGTCGGCGATCATGATCACGGGCGCGTTGGTGTTGCCGCTGACCAGGCGCGGCATGATCGAGGCGTCGCAGATGCGCAGGCGCGGTACGCCGCGCACGCGCAATTGCGGATCGACCACCGCGCCGTCGTCGATGCCCATCCGGCAGGTGCCGCAGGGGTGATAGACGGTCTTGGCGTGTTCGAGGATGTGGTCTGTAATCGTCTGGTCGGAAAGATCCGCATCGTTACCCGGCGACAGTTCCTCGGCGACCACGGCCTGCAGGGCAGGCTGGCGCAGGATATTGCGGGCAATCTTCATGCCGGCGAGCAGCAGAGCGAGATCATGTGGATCGGACAGGAAGCCGGTGGTGAAGCGGATCGGGTCGGCGGCGTCACGCGAGCGCAGGCCGACCGTGCCGCGCGACCTTGGCCGAAGAACACAAGGGTTGAGCTCCATGCCGTGGCGCTCGATCGAACCATGCTCGGCGCTTTCGATCATCACCGGCAGGACGTGGAACTGGACATCGGGCCGGCCATCGCCGTCGGTGTCGAAGAAGCCGCCGCTCTCGACCACGTTGGAGGTGAGCAGACCGCTGCGAAACATCAGGTACTGGATGCCGTGACGCAGTGCCTTCAGGCCGCTGTCCTGCCCGAGCAGCGAGATCGGTTGGCGTGTCAATGCATAGACGGGCGCCGCGACATGATCCTGCAGGTCGCGGCCGACCGATGGCATGTCGCGGATGACGGGAATACCGAGCCCGGCCAGATGCTCGGCTGGCCCCAGTCCCGACAGCATCATCAGCTTCGGCGTCGCCAACGCACCGGCGGTGAGGATCACCTCGGCCCTTGCCGTCGCTGTATGGTTGCGGCCGTCCGAAGTGGTGTAGGCGAGGCCGCTTGCCGCCCCGTTTTCCAGTGTCACGCCGGTGACCAGCGCATCGGTGACCACGGTCAGGTTGGCGTTGCCGGCCAACGGCCTCAGGAATACTTTTGCCGCTGATTGGCGCTCGCCGTTCGCAGTCGTCGTCTGGTAGAAGCCGACGCCTTCCTGCCGCGCGCCGTTGAAGTCGTCATTGTAGCGATAACCGGCCTGTTGCGCGGCTTGCACATAGGCCAATGACAGCGGATGGCGGTGGCGTGGATCGGAGACGGGCAGTGGGCCCTCGATGCCGTGGTGCTTGCCGGCCAGCCGCTCATTGCGCTCCAGCCGCCGGAACACCGGCAACACCTCGTCCCAGCCCCAGCCGGTGCAGCCGAGTTCGCGCCAGCCATCGTAATCCTGCGGCTGGCCCCTGATGTAGAGCATGGCGTTGATGGAAGAGCCGCCGCCCAGCGTGCGGCCCTGCGGCACCGGCAGCCGGCGTCCGCCGACGCTCGGCTCGGGCTCGGATTCGTAGATCCAGCTGCGCGCCGTGCCGATCACCTTGGCGAAGGTGGCGGGCATGTCGATGAGCCGCGTGTTGTCGGCAGGCCCGGCCTCGACGATCAGCACGCGCTTGCCGGCATTGACCAGCCGGTTGGCCAGCGTGCAGCCGGCAGAGCCGGCGCCGGCGATGATGTAGTCGTACTCTCCGCTCATGTCAGGCGTAGCGCATGATGACGGTCTTGGTCTCGAGATAGCCGTCGATGGCAGCGCGGCCATGCTCGCGGCCAATGCCAGACTGCTTGAAGCCGCCGAAGGGTGCGTTGGGGTCGAGCGTGTTGTGCGAATTGACCCACACCGTGCCGGCCTTGAGGCCATGGATGGCGGTCATCGCCTTGCCCATGTCGCGGGTCCAGATCGAGGCCGAAAGGCCGTAGCGCGTGTCGTTGGCAATGCGGATCGCGTCGTCGAGATCGGCGATCGGCATCGCCGCCACCACCGGCCCAAACACTTCCTCGCGCACGATCTCCATATCGGGCCGCACATTGTGCAGGATGGTCGGCGCCACGTAATGGCCTTTCGCCGGCACCGGCCGCGCGCCGCTGACCCGTTCGACGCCGGCCGCCAGGCCACGCTCGACAAACCCCTCGACGCTTCTTTTGTGCTTGGCCGAGACCAGCGGGTTGATCTGCGCTTCCGCGTCGCGGCCGGCGCCCAGCATCATGCCGTCGGCGATCTCGGCCAACCGCGCCAGCGTGCGGTCGTAAATCGACTTCTCGATCAAGAGCCGTGAGGCCGACGTGCAGACCTGGCCCTGGTTGAAGAACATTCCGAGGCCCGCGACCAAAGGCTCGATACCTTCCTCCATGTCGGCAAGCAGGATCATCGGCGATTTCGAACCGAGCTCCAGCGTGAAGCGGGCGACGCGGTCGACGGCGGCGTGGCCGACGCGTTTTCCCACTTCCGTCGAGCCGGTGAAGGTCAGCTTGTCGATGCCGGGATGGCGGATCAGCGCTTCGCCGGTGACGGAGCCGCTGCCGGTGACGATGTTGACGACACCGGGTGGAAAACCCGATGCCTCGATCAGCTCGGCGAGCCGCAGCAGGCCGAGCGGGGTTTCCTGCGGCGGCTTCAGCACCACGGTGCAGCCGCAGGCGAGCGCCGGCGCGATCTTCCACATGCCGATCAGCAGCGGGAAATTCCACGGCACGATGGCGCCGACGACGCCGACCGGCTCCATCACTGTCATCGCCTGGTGTTTGGCGCCGGGCGGCACGGGAATGGAGACCTGGAAGGTCGAGCCTTCGATCTTGGTGGCCCAGCCGGCATAATAGCGCAGCCAGTCGACGGTGCCGCCGGCACTCAGCATGCGGGCGACGCCGAGCGATTTGCCGTTCTCGATGCTCTCGATTTCGGCCAGGAGGTCGGCATCGGCCTCGACGGCGTCGGCAAGCCTCAGCATCAAATTCTGGCGGTCGACCGGCCGCATCGATGCCCATGGTCCCTCGAGCGCGGCCCGCGCCGCGCGCACCGCCTGGTCGACCAGTTCGGGGCCACTTTCCGGCACGTGCGCGACGATCTCGCCCGAGGCGGAATCGTCGACGGCGAGGCCGTCTCCAGCGAGGCCATCGACGAAGCGGCCATTGATGAAGGGGCGGTGCGGACGCGCCAGGAAAGCGGCGGCGGCAGGGCTGATCGGCGGCACGGTTCTCTCGTTCACGCCATCCTCCTCGATTGCTGATGAACATCCGCGCCGAGGGTTATGGAGCGCATCGGCCGGCTTCAAGCCTCCCAAAGCACGAGTGCGCTCTCAGTCAAAACAAAGTTCCCGCTCGGACAAGACGCCCGGTCCTTCGCCGGGCAAGATTGAAGAACGGATCATCGCCAACCCGGTCTTGCCGCTCCGCTCCCTCATCCCGCCTTCTTCCCCGCTGGGGAGAAGGCGGCGACGTCGCAACTCTCCTCTCATCTCGGGGAGAGGAGAGTTGGGCGAAGCGATGGCTGGGTGAGGGGCTGGCTCGGAGGAGAGTGGTTGAGCGCATTGCTGGGCAATCCGATGGTTACCACGGCGGCGCTGCCGCTTGTGCTCGGCGTGGTGATGGCGCTGTTGGCTAGGGTCGCACTGCCGGCGCAGGTGCTTTCGCTGCTGTGGGCCGGCTTGCTGCTGTTCTTCTACTGGGACACGCTTGGCCCGCCGGTGGTGCCGCCTGTCGCGGCCAGCCAGAAGCTGATCTATCTCGCCTTTGCCGGCATCGTCATCGGCCTGTTGCCCGAACGTCTGCTGCGTGCCCCCATGACGAGCGTGCTGATCGCCATCGCCCTTGCGGCCGCCCTGCTGTGGCTTGGCTGGCGCCGCATTGCCGGCGGTTCGCTCGATCCGCAAATGGTCGCCGCCCTCGTCGCCGGCCTGCTGGCCATCGTCGGCAGTGCGATGCTGATGTCCCTGAAGGTCTCGCCATCGCCTGCCGTCGAGGAGCCGTTCCTGGTGCCAGCGGCGATGCTCGCTTTGTGCCTGGCCGGGGCCATCATCTCGGTGCTCGGCGCCTCGATCGTCACCGGGCAATTGCTGGGATCGGTCGCCGCGCTCGCCGGCGGCTGGTGCCTTGTCCAGTATATCGCGGTGTTGCGGGGCGGCACGGCCGTCGCCTGGAGCAAAGGCAACGGGCTGCTCCTCATCTTCGCCGCCGCCACGGTGCTGATCCAGGTGGCGCTGCTGGCGCCAAAGGCGAACCCGGCGGCGCTCATGCTTTCGCCCTTGCCGCTGATCCTGGCCGCCCTGATGCCCGGCGCGCTGCGCGGTCTTCTTCCCGGCGTCCGGCCCTTGCGGCCGCTTATTGCCGGTCTGCTGATCGCCATGCCGGCGATGCTGGCCATCCTGACGGCGGTCCTGTGGGCGCCGCATGGAGCCGCCCTCGGCTTTTCCTGAGCCGGATTCAAAGAACGACAACCAACAATGGGGAGAGATACGTGACGATAAGAAAACTGACGGCCATGGCTTTTGCCTGCTGCGCATTCGCGTCTGCAGCACGTGCCGACACTTATGAGATCGACGGCCAGCACGCCTGGGTCACCTTCACCATCAAACACGGCATCTATGGCATCGCGCATGGCCAGTTCGACGCCGTAAAGGGCGCCATCGTCCTGGACAAGGCCGATCCATCCAAAAGCAGCGTCAAGGCCGAAATCGATGTCGGCTCGGTGCACACCGCCTATGATCAGCGCGACAGCGATCTGAAAGGCCCCGACTTCTTCAACGCCGCCGAATTCCCGGCGATCTCCTTCGAAAGCACCAAGGTCGAGAAGGTCGGCGACAAGACCGACAAGGTATCAGGCAATCTCAGCATCAGCGGCGTCTCCAAGGAGATCACGCTCGACGTGACGCTGGTCAACGAGGCGCCGGCGCCGTGGGACGCGACGCTGACCAAGGCCGCGTTCACCGCCACCGGGAAAGTCAGCACCGCCGACTTCCCGATGGCCAAGGCA
This sequence comes from Mesorhizobium sp. B283B1A, assembly GCF_020165735.1. Taxonomy (NCBI): domain Bacteria; kingdom Pseudomonadati; phylum Pseudomonadota; class Alphaproteobacteria; order Hyphomicrobiales; family Phyllobacteriaceae; genus Mesorhizobium; species Mesorhizobium sp. B283B1A. Next base: position 48,542 of record NZ_JAIUIQ010000014.1, on the reverse strand, counting down.
GCCGCCGGCTTCGGTCTCGGTCCGGATGTCGACATCGTCATCGACATCGAGGCGGTCAAGAAATAGCTGGCGAACGGGCGCCGCGCGGCTCGCAACGGGCCGCGCGGTGCTTTGCCGGCAGACGAAGTGCGCGCTCAGTCAAAACAAAGTTCCCGCTCGGACAAGACGCGAAATGGCGGATGCCGCACTATCCTTGGCGAAGATCGGCGCACAGCCGGCACAGCATCGATCGGGATGGAACAATGCGATTTTCGGGAAAGACGGCTTTCATTACCGGCGGCGGCACCGGCATCGGCGCGGCGGTTGCCAGGCGTATGGCAGCCGACGGGGCGAAGGTGGTGCTGATGGGCCGGCGGCGCGAGCCGCTGGAGGCCGTCATGAAGGACATTGGCGGGCTGGTGGTTCAGGGCGACGCCGCCGATCCGAAAGCGGTGCGCGCGGCCCTGGCCGAAGTGCATGATAAGATCGGGCCCGTTGACATCCTCGTCGCCAATGCCGGCGGCCATGGCGTCGGGCCGACGATCTCGATGAGTGACGAAACCTGGAGCCTGGCGACACGCACCAATCTCGACACCGCTTTTGTCTGCGCCCGCGAATGCTTGCCCGACCTGATCGAGCGCAGAGGCAACATCGTCGTCGTCGCCTCGATCGCCGGCCTGTTCGCTGGCCCGGACGCGGCCGGCTACGTCACCATGAAACATGCCTGCATCGGCTTCGGCAAATCGCTGGCGCGCGACTACGGCCGCAAGGGCGTGCGCACCAACATCATCTGCCCGGGCTGGGTGTCGACCGACATGGCCGACGAGCAGATGGAGATGATCGTCGAAAAGCACGGGCTTGGCTCGATCGAAGAGGCCTATCGGCTGGTGACCAAGGACGTGCCGCTCGGCCGGCCGGCAACGCCGCAGGAAGTGTCCAATGTCATCTGCTTCGTCGCCTCCGACGAGGCGGCGATGATGAACGGTTCGATCCTGACGGTCGATGGCGGCGCCACCGTCGTCGACCTGCCCACGTTAGCTTTTGTCGATTGATGTGGAGAGCACCATGAACGACCAGAACAGGCCGGCCGACTGGAAGCATTTCGACGATTTCGCCGCCGGCATCGCCACCAACCGGCTGCCGACGACATCAGCGTTGCGCGGTCAGACCTTCAAGATCACGCTCGATACCGGCCGCACCATCGACCTGGCCTTCACGTCCGCCGACACGGTGGCCTGGAGTGAGGGCACGGAAGCTGGCGCGGACTGGTACGAGGCGCTCGAAGTCGCCTCCAGCGTGTTCTTCATCAACATGAGTTTCGCCGCCCGGCCGACGGAGGACGAGGCGCTCATCGTCAACACCAGTACGCGCCGCGTGCTGTCGGTGCGCGAACGGGTGCGCGAAGCAGGCGAGGCGCCCGGCGAGCCGCGCGTGGCGCAGACCTGGTCGGCCGGTGTGCTCGGCGACCCCAGCGTGGCGCCGACCGGCATCGTGCCGGCACCGACCCGGGACCTGATCGGGCTCACCGCGCACTACACATACAGTCCCAACCACGTCTACGAGCACATCTATCTCAGCTCCGAGCGCTATGCCTGGCAGAACCTCGTCGGCGTGCAGCGCGGCCATGGCGACGTCGATCTGGCCACGACCTGGAAGTTCGCCGAGAACCAGTATGTGTTTGGTTTCCGCGAGTTCATCATCCCGGTCGCGTCGCTGTTCTTCTACAATTGGGACACGATGCGCTCGACCGGCAAATTCCTTGGTGTGACCAGCCAGGGCAAGGTCGAGAACAAGCCGGCCGGCGCTCACATCGAGAAGAAATCCAGAACCGTCTACGACGAAGGCAAGGCGCCGGTCTGACCGCGCGGGAGAATGCCATGAACAAGAACTACGAAGCGATCAAGGCGCATTACGCCGGGTCCGACGCGATGGATTTGGCCGCGATGATGGCGCCGATTACCAGCCGCACCGCCTGGACCGAAATGGCTGGCTTTCCCTATGCCGGCACCTATGTCGGCCCCGACGCCATCATAGCGGGCGTCTTCAAGCGCATCGGCGAGGAGTGGGACGGCTACAATCTGAAGCTCGAAAAGCTGGTCGACGGCGGCACCACCATCGTCGGCATCGGCACCTATTCGGGTGTCTACAAAAAGACCGGCAAGCCGATGTCGGCGCGCGTCGTCCATGTCTGGGAGATGGAGGACGGCAAAGTGCTGAGTTTCGAGCAGTTCACCGACACCAGGCTGGTCGCGGCAGCGACAGCTTGAGACATGCGGCCGGGCGCGCTGACGCGTCCGCCCGATGAAAACCTGGGAGGATGAAATGGGAAACAGTCTGAAGGCAATGCTGGCGGGGAAGAGAATGCTGGCGGGCTTGGCCCTGTCGGCCGTGTTCGCGGCCGGCGGCACCAGTATGGCGAATGCCGGCGACACCGAGATCGTCATCGGTGCGCCGATCTCCTTGACTGGGCCGCTGGCCGGCGACGGAAAGGAGCAGAAATGGGCCTATGAGCAAGCGGTGGCCGACATCAACAAGGCCGGTGGCATCATGGTCAAGTCGGCCGGCAAGAAGCTGCCGGTGCGCCTCGTCATCGCCGACGACGAAAGCTCGGAAGGCAAGGTCGCATCGGCGCTGGAGAACCTGATCAAGGTGCAGAAGGTCGACGCGCTGCTCTCGACCCATTCCGGGCCGATGAACATCGCGGGCGCCATCGTCGCGGAAAAATACAAGAAGTTCTACATGATCACGACGGCCTTTCCTTTCGAATGGCAGCCGTTGAAGCTCAAATATTCGGCGCTGTTCTTCTTCCACCCGGGTCCGGGCGCCGAAGTGCCGTTCGAGATCTGGAACAAGCTGCCGGCCAATGAGAAGCCGAAGAACCCGGCGCTGGTCACTGAGGATTCGCCGGACGGCAAGGGCTTTGGCGGCGCCTTCGAGGCGGCGGCCAAGAAGTATGGCTACACTTTCGCCGTCGACGACCCCTGGGCGATCGGCGCCACCGACTATTCGGCGCTGATCACCAAGCTCAAGGCGGCAGACGTCGACGCCATGCTGGTGTTCGGCTCGCCGGCCGACACGGTGACGCTGCTGCGCCAGATGAAGGAACTCGGCTTCTCCGTGCCTTATCTGCACGGCTGGAAGGGCACCTGGACGGGTGAGTTCCACGAGGCGCTCGGGCCGGATTCCGATTACATCCTGACCGACGGCTTCTGGTCGGCGAGCTACCCTTACAAGGGCGCCAAGGAGCTCGGCGACCGCTACGAGGCCGAGTTCAAAAAGGACTCCGTCACCGTCGGCGCCTTCTATGCCAACGCGCAGGTGCTGGCGCAGGCGATCGAGAAGGCGGGTTCCACCGACGCCGACGCGCTGCATGAGGCGATCTTCAACCAGGAATTCAAGGACACCGTCGTTGGCGATCTCAAATTCGACCAGACCGGCTTTGCCCTGATCCCCAGCGTCGCCACGCAATGGTGGCAAGGCAAGCACCAGCTGATCTACCCGGACGGCAACTGGACCTACAAGCCGGCACCGGCCTGGGACAAGCGCTGAGCAATTGGTGCGGCGAATGGGGCGGGCGCGGCTTCTGTGTCCGCCCCAACATCCTTGACGACAGAAACGGAAAACACGATGCAGCCCGACGAAACCTTGCTTCGCCTCGAGGCGGTACAGAAGCGGTTCGGCGGGCTCGTCGTGCTCAACAACATCGACATCGCCGTCGGCGCCAACGAGCTGATCGGGCTAATCGGTCCCAATGGCGCCGGCAAGTCGACGCTGTTCAACCTCATCACCGCGCTCTACACGCCGACACAAGGGCGTATCCGGTTTCGTGGGCGCGACATCACCGGCACCGCACCACATCGCATCTGCAGGCTCGGCATCGCGCGTACCTTCCAGCTGGTGCGCACCTTCCTGACCATGACGGCATTCGAGAACATCATGGTCGGCGCGGTCTATGGCGGTGGCGGGCGCGTCAGGCACGCCACTGCCGCGGCCGAGGAAGCGCTGGAACTGGTCGGCCTGACCGCGAAACGCGATGTCCGCACCGCACATATGACGCTGTCCGACCGGCGGCTGCTGGAGATCGCGCGGGCAGTCGCGTCCAGCCCGGCGCTGCTCTTGCTCGACGAGCCGATGGCGGGGCTGAACCCGACCGAGATCCAGCGCATGGTCGATGTCATCCGCCGCGTGCGCAACGAGCGTGGCGTGTCGATCCTGTGGGTAGAGCACAAGGTCGACGCCATCATGAAAGTGTGCAGCCGGGTGATCGTGCTCGACCATGGCGAGAAAATCGCCGACGGCACGCCTCGCGAGATCGTCGCCAACCGCAAAGTGATAGAGGCCTATCTTGGCGAACCGGCTGCTTGACGTGAACAATCTGGAAGTCGCCTATGGCGACGTCGGCGCGCTGTGGGGCGTGTCGATCCATGTCGACCCCGGTACGATCGTGGCCATTGTCGGCGCCAATGGCGCCGGCAAGACGACGCTGCTGAAGACCATCTCCGGCCTGCTCAAGCCGAAGCGCGGCGAGATCTTCCTCGCCGGCGCGCCGCTGGCCGGCAAGGCGCCGGAGGAGATCGCCGGCATGGGCATCGCGCATGTGCCGGAAGGGCGCGGCCTGTTCCGGCAGATGACGGTGCTGGAGAACCTCGAACTTGGCGCCTTCCAGCCCAAGGTCCGGAAGCGCTTCAAGCAATCTCTGGAAAAGGCCTATGCGCTGTTTCCACGTTTGAAGGAGCGGGCAGGGCAGAAGGCCGGCTCGCTCTCGGGCGGCGAGCAGCAGATGCTGGCGATCGCTCGCGCCACCATGTCGGACCCATCGCTGCTCATCCTCGACGAGCCGTCGCTGGGTCTCAGCCCGATCGTGGTGCAGCAGATGTTTGCGCTGATCGGGACCTTGCACAGCCAAGGCGTCACCGTCCTGCTCGTCGAGCAGAACATCCACCAGGCGCTGAAGGTGGCCGACTATGCCTTCGTGCTGAAGACCGGCGAGCTCGCCATGCAAGGCACGGGCACCGAGCTGCTTGCCGATCCCGAAATCCAGAAGGCCTATATGGGCGTGTTGGAGTAGTGATGACGTTCAACATTCCGCCTCCCGACATCCTGCTGCAACTGTCGCTCAACGGCGCGCTGGGCGGCGCCATGTATGGCGTCGCCGCCGTTGGCTTGAGCCTCATCTTCGGCACCATGCGGCTGATCTTCCTGGCGCAGGGCGCGATGATCATCCTGGCCGCCTATTTCGTGCGGGCGCTGTTCTACGGGCTGGGCATCGACCCGTTCCTGTCGCTGCTGATCGTCGTGCCGGTCGGGCTCGTCGTCGGCTGGCCGATCTACCAAGGCCTGTTCCGCAAGGCAGCCGCCGCGGAGGACCGCAACATCTCGCTCCTGATCGCGGTCGGCCTGATGTTCCTGATCCAGAACCTGATGACGGTGGTGTGGGGCGGCAATACCGCCGCAATCGTCACCTCCTACACGGCGAGCGGCATCGAGATATTGGGCGTGCGCACCTCCTTCACCCGCTCCATGGGCTTCCTGATCGCGCTCGCCGGCACCGGGCTGGTGGTGCTGTTCCTGCGCAAGACGCTGGTTGGCAAGGCGGTGCGCGCGGCGTCCGAGGACATGGAGGCGGCGACGCTGATGGGCATCAGCCCGCATCGCGTCAATGCGATTGCCTTTGCCATCGGCATTGCGCTGGCGGGAGCGGCGGGCGTCGCGGTGGCGACCACCTTCCCGTTCAACCCGTTCGCCGGTTTCATCTTCAGCCTGAAGGCGCTGGTGGCGCTGGCGCTGGGCGGCATCGGCAATGTCGCCGGTGCGCTTGCCGGCGGCATCCTGCTCGGCCTCATCGAGGCCTATGTGCAGTATTTCATCTCGGGCGGCTGGACCAACGCGATTGCCTACGGCGTGTTCCTGGCGGTGCTGATGTTCAAGCCGGAAGGCCTGTTCAGCCGGCCCTACAAGAAGGCTTGAGCACCATGCTGAAGCAGACCTGGAACAACCAAGCCAAGGCGGGGATTGGCATTGCCGTCGTCGTGGCACTCGCCCTGGTGCCGCTGCTGCCCGGCGCGATCGATAGTTACGCCTTCTCGTTCCTGTTCTTCGTCTTCATCTACGCCATCATGGCGCAGGGCTGGAACCTGGTTGCCGGCTTCGGCGGCCAGATCAGCCTGGGCAACCATGCCTTTTTCGGGCTCGGCGCCTACACCACCGCGATCTTGTGGAGCGGCAACTATCTCTGGGGTTCGCTCAATGACGCCTATCCGCGCATCTATTATTTCGACCCGGTGACGATGGTGCTGGGCGGACTGGTGGCGGCGGTTGCCGCCATCATCATCGGCCTGCCGCTTTTGTCCAAATTGCGCGGCGACTATTTCGCGCTGGGCACGCTCGGCTTCGGCGAGATCGTCAAGGTGATGTTCATCAATGGCGGCGATTTCACCGGCGGCGCCTTTGGCGTCGTGGCGCCTGCCAGCACCTTCGACACGCTCTTGCCGCACTATCTGGTCGGGCTCGGCCTGATGGTCGGCACGGCACTTGCCATCCGCCTTTTGATGCGCTCGCGTTACGGGCTGGCGCTGATTGCCGTGCGCGACGACGAGATGGCGGCGTCGGCCAACGGCATCGACACGCTCAGGGTCAAGGTCGCCGCCTTCGCCGGCAGCGCCTTCATCGCCGGCATCGCGGGCAGCCTCTACACCTACTACATCTTCCATGTCGGCCCGGACTCAGTGTTCGCCCTCGACTGGATGCTGCTGCCGCTGATGATGACCGTGGTCGGCGGCACCGGCACGCTGCTCGGCCCGATCCTCGGTGCTTTCGTGATGTACGCGGTGTTCGACCTCGCGCGGATCGTGGTGCCGGACTACCACCCGGTGATCTCGGGCCTGACGATCATCCTGGCGATGCTGTTCCTGCCGAAGGGGCTGATGCGAAGTTTTGCGGGGAGGGTGGCGTGACGCGGTTCAGATTTGCAACGACCCTCAAGAAAACCGAGCCGGCCGAAAGTTTGCAAGGAGCGGGTGCTCCTTTCCGGTGGCGATCTCGCCGGCAAGCAGCTCGCCGGCGATCAGGCCAAGCGTTGCGCCGCTGTGGCTGAAGGCTACGTAATATCCCTTGATGTCCTTCAATTGGCCGAATACCGGATCGCCGTCCGCGGGGATCGGCTTGGGGCCGACGCCATAGTTTTCCAGCTCCAGCTTCGGATGGCCCTCGAGAACTTTCGAGGCTTCGTCGAGAAGCCCCTGAAGGGTCGAATCCTTCACGCCATAAGTACCGTCCGAATTGACGACCACTTCTTCTTCCGACCAGGCGGAATCGAGCGCAAGGGCTCCGTCCGGCGTCGGGCGGATGGCGACACGCGGCGTGTTGAGCACGGCCCGAAGGGGCAAGTGCAGCGGCTTGGTCCTGACCAGCAGCGCGATCGGCGTCCCGTCGGCAATATGTCGGTCGGAGTCCGCGACCATTCGCGGCACAGCACCGCCGGTCGCCAACAGCACCGCGTCGGCGGCGAAGCTGATGCCGCTTGTCGTGGTGACGCCGGTGGCGCGGCCGTCGACGACCGTGACCGCCGCGCTTCCGGCATCGGTGACCAGCTGTCCGCCGCGCTCCGTGAATTCCGCAACCAGTAGGTCGATCAGCGACGGCAGGTCGACCCAACCTTCGCCCGGATTGAAGATCGCGCCCTGGGGCGTGACAGCATCTGCAGCGATACCCGGGGTGACCGACGCTATGGCGCCCGCGGACAGATGCTGCGCGTCATAGCCAAGAATTTTCTCATGAGCGAAGACATCCGCGATCTCATTTGAGGCGCTGTCCGCATCCCATGTCAGGCCGCCGTCGAAACGCAGCCAGGCAGCATCCGGATATCTCGCCGACAGCGTCCGATAGCGATCGATGCCGATCATGCGCAGGCGATGGTATTCAGCTGACCGCTTGCGGGCGGAATTGAGCCAGGCGAGCGAGCGGCCTGAGGCTCCCTTGGCAAGCGGCCCGTCATTGACCAGGACGGTTTCGATGCCGAGCCGTGCAAGATGAACGGCCGAAGAGACGCCGAAGATACCGCCCCCGACAACAACGACCTTCGCGACCGAATGTGATGTAGCCATGGGATGTTCTTTCGTTTTGTGGAGGTGGATTGGGCCATGCGGTGGTGCGATCAAAGCACTTCGGCAAGGAAGTGCTTCAGACGCGCGCTTTTCGGAGTGTCGAAGATCGCGGCGGGCGCGCCGGCCTCGATGACACGGCCCTCATCCATGAAGATGACCTGATCGGCGACCTTGCGGGCAAAGCCCATTTCATGGGTCACCACGACCATTGTCATGCCACGCCGGCCGAGGTCCGCCATCAGGTTGAGGACGCCTTTCACCAGTTCGGGATCGAGAGCGCTGGTCACTTCGTCGAACAGGATGACCTCGGGGTCCATGGCAAGCGCACGGGCGATTGCCACGCGCTGCTGCTGGCCGCCGGAAAGGCTCCCGGGACGATGGTGTTTGCGGGCGGCAAGGCCAACATCGGCCAGGCGCGCCTCGGCGATGCGCTCGGCCTCCGGCACTGGAATGCCCTTGACCGTGGTCAGGGACAGCATGACGTTCTCCAGGGCTGTGTGGTCGGGAAACAGGTTGAATTGCTGGAACACCATGCCGACACGCCGGCGCAATTTTTCGGGCTTCATCGCCAGGATGCTCGCGCCGTCGAGCAGCACGTCGCCGCCTTTGGGCTCGACCAGGCGGTTGAGGCAGCGCAACAGCGTCGACTTGCCCGACCCCGACGGACCAATGACGCATGTGACCGTGCCCGGCTTGACCGTCAGGCTGACGCCCTTGAGGACATCGAGATCGCCATAGGCCATGTCGAGATCGGTGATGGCGAGACTGCCGCCCTTGAACCGGGGAAGCGCCGGACTGCCGTCGGGGCTGGTCTGCGAAGATGGACCGCCGATCGCGCTTTCCAGTTCGCTCACCTCGGCGAGGCCGCTGGTGACGAGGCCTGCCTTTTGCTTTCCGACCCGCAGCGAGTTGTCGATGTAGTTGACAACGTGGGTCAACGGCACGGTGATGACGAGATAGAACACGCCAGCCAGGAGCAATGGCGACAGGTTTCCCGTGACCACCGCCTGGTCCTGGCCGACACGAAAAATCTCGCGCTCCGACGCGAGCAGGCCGAGGAAGTAGACCAGGCTCGAATCCTTGACGTTGCCGATGAACTGGTTGACCAGAGCCGGCAGGACGCGGCGGATGCCTTGCGGGACCACGATCAGCCGCATGCCCTGTCCGTAGCTCATGCTCAGAGCCCTGCAGGCTTCCATCTGTCCACGCTCGACGCTCTGGATGCCCGAGCGGAAGATTTCCCCGATATAGGCGCCGGCGATCAGACTGAGGGCAAGGATGCCGAGCGGATAGGGCGAAGGCCCAAAGATTTCGCGGCCGATGCGGGCGAAACCCTGGCCGATCAGAAGAATCGTGACGATCGCCGGAAGGCCCCGGAAAATGTCGGTATAGACCCGGGCCGGAATGCGCAGCCAGCGTGATTGCGAAATGCCCATGACAGCAAGGATCATGCCGAGGACAACACCGATCACCGTGGACGCAGCGGCGAGGATCAAGGTGTTCTTCAGCCCGATGGTGATCATGCTCGGCAGCACGTCCGCCATGGCCTGCCAGTCGAGGAAACTGCGCCGCAGGTTTTCAAGCCAATTCATTCGACCCCTTTCCATTGCTCCGTTCGCGCAGCCAAAAAACCGGGCGAAAACATGTCCCAGCCGCCGGCCATCACGGCCGGCGGCTGGGTGCGCGGTTACTTCTTGGGGAGGTACTGGTCAGGCATCGGGGAACCGGGGAACCACTTCTCGTAGAGCGTCTTCCAGGTGCCGTCCTGCATCGCCGCATGCAGGGCGGTGTTCAATGCCTCGCGAAACTTGTCGTTGCCCTTGCGCAGGACGAAGCCCGCGGGTGCGTCGAAGGAGGGGATGTTCACCGCGATCTTCAAGTCCGGATAGCGCTCGCCAAATTGCTTGGCGGCCTCATAATCGAGGAAATGCGCGTCGACTGTTCCGTTGTTGAGCGCGGAAATGGCCGAGTTGTTGTCGGGAAATTTGACCAGATCGGTTCCGACAAAATTCTTTGTCGCGTAAATTTCCTGCAACGTACCCTGGACGACGCCGAGGCGCTTGCCCTTGAGCCCGTCCGCCGAAGTAATCGCCTTATCCGCGGTAAGCACCGACAGGTAGCCTGCGAGATAGCCGTCGGAAAAGTCGACAGTCTTCTTGCGCGCATCCGTCGTGCCGATCGCGGCGACCGCGACATCGAAGCGTCCATTGGCAACCGAAGGCATCAGCGCCGAGAATTCCTGGCCGGTGAAGATCACCTGGTCAGGCTTGAAACCAATGCGGCTCGCGACGTTCCGAAACAGTTCAATGTCGAATCCGGTGAACGTGCCATCCGCCAGTGTGAAAACGTACGGTTTGGCGTCCCCCATGGTCCCGACGCTGATGGTCTTCGCATCGATGAGGCCATAGGGATTGTCATCCGCCGCGGCAGCCCGCGAAACCAGACCCGATCCGATGCATAGAACCATAAGTGCCATTGCGCCGGCCCGGACCGGTGACATCAACGACTTGAGAATTCCAATCCTGCTCATGTCTTCTCTCCACTCTGAAGGTCTGTTTTTCTTGGTATTTGCGTTGAGACGTCGTTCCACGGCTCACATCTTCCAGCGCCAGGGATCGCGGCTTGCCGACAGGCCCTTATTCTGCCGGTCGCTGTAAAAGAGATCGGTCTCTTATTGCGCGAGACCGGTCTCTTTGGTAAATCGTTATCGCCAGATTGACCTTCCGTCAACAACTCTTGTAGTCGTTCGTCCGATGAAAAGAACCGCGCCCAAAACCCAGTCGATAACGGTCAGCGACGTTGCACGCGCGGCAAACGTGTCGAAAGCGACAGCCGCGCGCGTGCTCGGCGGATACGGTGTTGTCAGCGATACGATCCGCGCGGACGTCATGGCCGCGGCCAAGGCGCTGGATTATCGTCCCAACGAACTGGCCCGCAGCATGACGACCGGCCGGTCCGGCATCATTGGGGTGGTGGTCGGCGACATCGAGAACCCGTTCTTCAGCCTGGCGGTGCGCGGCATCAGTGACGCGGCAAGGGCAGCCGGATTCAACGTAATCCTGTCCAACTCGGGCGAGAGGATCGAAGCCGAAAAGGCAGCCGTGCGGCTTTTGATCGGCAAGCGTGTCGACGGGCTGATCGTCACGCCGTCGGAATCGCGCGACATATCACACCTGCGCGACATCCATCGTTCTGGCCGGCCGCTTGCGCTGCTCGACAGGGCGTTGCCCGACCTGGATGTCGACACCGTCACCGTTGACGATCGCGGCATCGCCATGCGGGCAACCAGCATCCTTGCGGATGCCGGCCACCGCAACATCGCCTATGTGACCGCGGTCGACGCAGAAGGGCAGGAATACCGCGATCTCGGGCAAATCTACACGTCGTCGGTCCGCGAGCGTATCGACGGTTTCCTCACCGTGTGCCGAGAGGCTGGGATGGACCGGCCAGAGCGTCACGTTTGCCTTGGCGCAACAAGCCCTGTCGAAACCCGAAGGATTGCCGAGAAGCTGCTGTCCGGACCAGATCGTCCGACGGCGATCCTTGCTTCCGACAGCGTCATAGCGCTGGAGATATTCAAGGTGATCCGCGAGCGCGGGTTGCGGGTTCCGCAGGACATTTCGCTGATCACCTTCCATGATGCGGATTGGACGAGCGTGACAACCCCGCCCATCACCGTCATCGACCAGCCCGTCTACGCGCTTGGCAAGGGTGTCGCGGAATTGCTCATCCGGCGGTTGAAGGGCGACACACAACCGCCCGAAAGGCTTATCCTGCCGACCACGATCATTGAACGCGGATCCGTCGGCCCGCCCCCGGACAGAAGGCCGTAGACGCCAGTCGTTCTTGGTGACGCGGCCGCAGCTCAGCCCAGCAGATTGCGCGCCGTGCGCATGAAAATCCTCGAGCCGATCGGGATCAGGTCGTCGGGAAAATCATAGTCGGGATTGTGCAGGGCAGGGTGCCGCTCGCCGGCGCCGAGGAAGAACATGGCCGACTTGGCGCTGTGGCCGAACAGGCCGAAATCCTCCGAGGCGCGCATCGGCAGGGCTTCTTGTCCGTGCGTCACACCCTCTTCGTCGAGCGCACGCTTGAGATGCTCCACGGCGTCCGGTGCGTTGACGCTGGCGACGAAGATCTCGTGGTAGTCGGAGCGCGCGGAAAGGCGATGCCGGCCGGCGATCTCGGTGACCAGCGCTTCGGCGGCGGCGCACAGATCCGCCATGCGCTCGTCGCGGCGGGTGCGCAGCGTCGCCCAGACCTCTCCGTGCGCGGGCGCGATGCCGAACACGGCTTCGCCTATCGCGGCATGGGTGATGGTGACCATCGAGAAATCATCGTCGGCGAAGGTCGCGCGGCCGAGCGCGGGCAGAGCCGGCATCAGCTCGCTGATCGCCAGCATCGGCGAGATGCCGGTTTCGGGCATGGAAGAATGCGCGGTCTTGCCCTCCAGCACGATGCGCATGCCGCGCGAGGCGCAGTTGACCACGCCGGGCTTGAGCCGCACCTCGCCGAACGGCACGCCGGGCAGGTTGTGCAGCGAGAACGCGAAATCCGGCGCGATCTCGCCGAAACGGGGATCGGCGACGACGCCGGCCGCGCCATTGCCGGTTTCCTCAGCCGGCTGGAACATCAGCACGACGCGGCCGCTGGCAGGCCGCTCGCGCCCGAGCTGGCGGCCGAGCGAGGCGAGGATAGCCGTGTGCCCGTCATGGCCGCACATATGCGACTTGCCCGGCACGCGTGAGGAGTGCGGCACGCCCGACAGCTCCTCGATCGGCAGCGCGTCGAGTTCCGAACGAAACAGGACGGTCGGTCCGTTTTTGCCGCTGTCGTATATGGCCGCGACGCCGTGGCCGCCCAATCCGGTCAACACTTTGTCCGGTCCCGTATCGGCGAGGAAGGAGACGACCTCTTGTGCCGTCTTCTCTTCTTCGTTCGAGATTTCCGGCTGCTGGTGCAGCATGCGCCGCCACTCGGTCAGCTCGGCGATGTCGCGATTGGTCAAGGTCATGCTTTGCGCCTCTGCATCAAAAACCGATGATGAATTGCTAGCGACAAATGACCCTGCCTGCCACGGTCCAAGTGCCGGGCTTCAGCGGGCCAGAAGCGTGGCGATGTCCCGCGAACGGTCTGCAGACCGTTCGCAGCAGCCGACGCCGCCGCGAACGGGGCTCGGGATTGCCTTACTGATTGATCTCGGGTTCGACCAGCTTTGCCAGGTTCCTGAGCGACTCCTGCCAGCCGAGATAGCAGGCCTCGACCGGAATGACGTCCGGGATGCCGGCCTGGGTGATGTCGATTTCGGTGCCGACCGACACTTTTTTCAAGGTCACCGTCACCTGGATCTCGCCGGGCAGATTGGGGTCGTCGAACCTGTCGGTGTAGCGCAGGCGCTCGCCGGGGACGAGTTCGAGATACTCGCCGCCGAAGGAATGGCTGCCGCCGGTGGTGAAGTTGCGGAAGGACATCTTGAACGTGCCGCCGACCTTGGCTTCGAACTGATGGACCGTGCAGGTGAAGCCGTTCGGCGGAAGCCACTTGGCCAGCGCGTCGCCTTCGACAAAGGCGCGATAGACCTTTTCCGGACTGGTGGTGAGAACGCGGTGCAAACGTACGGTACCGGGCATATCCTATCCTTTCATGATGCCTGTTCGACGCCCCTAGGACGAACGGGGCCTGGCCAGCCCGACACAGGCTGTCAGATTTTTCGGGGCTCGGCTACCGGCCTGTCTGGCCATGGCCCGCGGCGGCTCAGGCCGATTTGGGACTCGATTTTATGACGCCTGGCCCAATCGCCGAAAACCAGGAACCGGATAGCCATTATGAGGAGAGTGTTTATAACGGTCGCTGAGATCGAGATGACCAAGGGGAGACGATGCGTTACATACGTCCGCTTTCAATAGAAGATGCCGTTGGCCAGTTGGCCGGATCGGCCGGCACATCGGCCATTCTCGCGGGAGGCAGCGACCTCCTGGTCAGGATGAAGGGCGGGTTTGTCGAACCCGACCTGATCGTCGACATCAAGGCGATCGCGTCGCTGGGCGAGATCAGGGAAACGGCCGAAGGCTTCAGCATAGGCGCGGCCGTGCCCTGCGCGGTGCTCGGCGAAAACAAGGCCCTGAAGAAGGCCTGGCCGGGCGTCGTCGAAGCCGCCAAGCTGATCGGCTCGAAGCAGGTGCAGGGGCGCTGCACCATCGTGGGCAATCTCTGCAACGCCTCGCCGGCGGCGGATAGCGTGCCGGCACTGGTCGCGGCCGGCGCCAAGGCCATGATCGTCGGCCCCTCGGGCAAGCGCACGGTTCCCGTCGAGGCGGTGCCGACCGCTCCGGGCAAGACGTCGTTGGCCAAGGGCGAGATCATCGAGGCGATCCTGCTCGACAGCCAGGCGCCGCGCTCGGGCGATGCGTATCTCCGGTTCATTCCGCGCACCGAGATGGATATCGCCGTGGTCAGCGCCGGGGTGAACCTGACGATCGACGAACACGGCGTCATCAAGGCGGCCCGCGTGGCGTTGGGTGCAGCAGCACCGACTGTGCTTCTGGTCGAGGAGGCCGCCGAGGCGCTTATCGGCAGGAAGCTCGACGAAGCGGCACTGGAGCGGCTCGCCAAGGTCTGCGCGGGCGCCTGCCGCCCGATCGACGACAAGCGGGGTACAATCGATTTCCGTAGGAAGGTCGCGGGTGTGCTGGCCAGGCGTGCCGCCACTTCGGCCTATACACGTGCAGGAGGCAAATGATGGCCGGCGTAGCAGTCTCAACCACAATCAACGGCGACAGCGTCGAGTACCTTTGCCAACCTGACGAAACGCTGCTCGACGTGCTGCGCGACCGGCTCGGGCTGACCGGCGCCAAGGAAGGCTGCGGCACCGGCGACTGCGGCGCTTGCAGCGTCATCGTCGACGACCGGCTGGTGTGCTCGTGCCTGGTGCTCGGCGCGGAAGCCGAGGGCCGGCGCATCGAGACCGTGGAGGGCATGGCGCATGGCGACAAATTGCATCCGCTCCAGCAGAAGTTCCTCGAACACGCAGCGCTGCAATGCGGCATCTGCACGCCCGGTTTTCTGATCGCCGCAAAAGATCTTCTGGCCAAGAACCCCGATCCGACCGAGGAGGAAATCCGCTTCGGCCTGGCCGGCAACCTTTGCCGCTGTACCGGCTACGACAAGATCGTACGCGCAGTCCAGGACGCGGCGAACGTGATGAAGGGAGCGCACGCATGAACTTCGATCCGCGTTTTTCCGGGCGTAAATTCGCATCCGTCGGCACGCGCCCGATCCGTCCCGACGGCGTCGACAAGGTGACCGGCCGCGCCCGCTACGGCGCCGACTTCAACATGGCCGGGCAATTGGTCGGGCGCATCCTGCGCAGCCCGCACGCGCATGCGAAAATCCGCAAGATCGACACCTCGAAGGCGGAGAAGCTTGCCGGCGTCAAGGCGGTGATCACGGCGAAAGACCTGCCCGACCTTACCGACGGCGATGCCGCCATGTACGACATCCTCGACAATTGCATGGCGCGCACCAAGGCGCTCTATGACGGCCATGCGGTGGCAGCGGTCGCCGCGGTCGATGCCCGCACGGCCAGGCAGGCGCTGAAGCTTATCGAGATCGACTACGAGGTGCTGCCGCACGTCACCGACGTCGACGAGGCGATGAAGCACCACGCCCCCCTGATCAACGACGCCATCTTTACCGAGGGCCTCGAGGAAAAGCCGGTAAAACCCTCCAACGTCACCAAGCGCAGCCAGTTCGGCCATGGCGACGTCCACCAGGGTTTCGGCCACGCCGATTTCATCGTCGAGCGCTCCTTCAAGACCGAGCAGACGCACCAGGGCTATATCGAGCCGCATGCCTGCGTGGCGAGCGTCTCGTCCGACGGCACCGCGGACCTCTGGGTCTGCACGCAGGGCCATTTCGTCTACCGCCAGCATTGCGCGCAACTGCTCGGCATGGAAGCCTCGAAGCTGCGCGTCACCTCGTCCGAGATCGGTGGCGGTTTCGGCGGCAAGACCCATGTCTGGGCCGAGCCGGTGGCGCTCGCCTTGTCACGGAAGGCAGGGCGGCCGGTGAAGCTCGTCATGACCCGCGACGAGGTGTTCCGCGCCTCGGGTCCGACCAGCGCCACCTCGATCGACGTGAAGATCGGCGCCCGCAAGGACGGCACCATCACCGCCGCCGAAGCGACGCTGCGCTATTCCTGCGGGCCGTATGCCGGCTCCTGGGCCGAGATCGGCGCCATGACGGCGTTCGCCTGCTACAAGCTCGAGAACGTCAAGACGGTCGGCTACGAGGTGCTGGTCAACAGGCCGAAGACCGCCGCCTATCGCGCGCCGTCGGCACCGATGGCGGCTTTCGCGGTGGAAAGTGCGGTAGATGAGCTTGCCAAGGAGATCGGCATGGACCCGGTCGACTTCCGCATCAGGAACGCCGCGCAGGAGGGCACGAGGTCGTCCTACGGGCCGGTCTACGGCCCGATCGGCATCGGCCCGACGCTGGAAGCAGTGAAGAACCATCCGCACATGAAGGCACCTCTGGCCAAGAACCAGGGCAGGGGCATGGCCTGCGGCTTCTGGTTCAATTTCGGCGGCCAGACCTGCACCGACCTGAACATCGGCATGGACGGCTCGGTCTCGCTTGCCGTCGGCACAGTGGACGTGGGCGGGTCGCGCGCCTCGCTGTCGCTGGTGGCGGCGGAGGAGCTCGGTATCGATTATTCCCAGGTTAAGGCGATCGTCGCCGACACGTCGAGCCTCGGTTACAACGACATGACCGACGGCAGCCGCGGCACCTTCTCGTCCTCCATGGCGACGATCTCGGCCGCCCGCAACGCGATAAAGATCCTGCGCGAGCGCGCCGCGCAGATGTGGGACATTGCCGTAGACGACGTGGTCTGGGAACAGGGCAATGCGGTCGCCAAGGGCGAGAAGCACGGCAATCTCGGTAAGCTGTCGCTGAAGGAGATCGCGCTTGAGTCCGGCAAGACCGGCGGGCCGATCGCCGGCCACAGCGAGCTGGTCGCCGACGGCGCCGGCGTCTCCTTCGCCACCCATATCTGCGACATCGAGGTCGACCCCGAGACCGGCTCGACCAGGGTCATCCGCTACACCGTGGTGCAGGATGCCGGCAAGGCGGTGCACCCGACCTATGTCGAGGGCCAGTACCAGGGCGGTGCCGCGCAAGGCATCGGCTGGGCGCTGAACGAGGAGTATATTTACGGCAAGGACGGGCGGCTGCAGAACGCCGGCTTCCTCGACTACCGCATCCCGGTCTGTTCCGACCTGCCGATGATCGACACGCAGATCCTGGAAATCCCCAACCCCAACCACCCCTATGGCGTGCGCGGCGTCGGCGAAACCTCGATCGTGCCGCCGCTGGCGGCGATCGCCAACGCGGTCTCGAACGCGGCCGGCGTGCGCATGACCCACATCCCGATGTCGCCGCCACGCATCCTGGCGGCGATCGAGGCCGAACGGGAAGGCTAGGGCGAAAGCTAGGGATAAGGTGTGTTGAGATTCAGGTCAGGTCGAGCCGAAAGTGGCGGGTTCCGAGAACCGGAGCGGAGCGTACTTGGGGTACGTGAGCACCGGAAGCGCAGGAACCTGCCATTTGCAGGCCGGCCTCACCTGAATATCAGCACACCGTAGCGCCGATGGTCGAAGTCACCCTCTGGGGCGCCCTCGGCCAGCTCGCCGGCGGCAAGAGCAAGGTCGAGGTCGAGGCCAAGGACATCAGGGAGCTGTTCAGGAAATTGGCTGAACAGTATCCCGGGTTTGAACCGTGGATCGACCGCGGGATTGCCGTGGCGATCGACGGGGTGATCTATCGCGATACGTGGTCGAAGACGCTGCCGGAGGGGGCGGAGATTTTTTTGTTGCCGAGGTTGGCGGGGGGGTGAGGAGGCAGGCGGCGCGCGATCGTTTAACATCGAACGTCTTGATAGGGGCTGAGTGCAGTAGGTCCGCTAGTGGCGGGGAAGAACGACAGCGGACCTCAACTTTCCAAGGTCCGATGTCGTGACTTGACCATGCCGGCCATGCGGCAGCATCCGTTTTTCGCTCACAAGCTGTCCCATCTGTGCAACGGCCGCAAAAACGACGTGGTCGCATTGACCGTTACCCCAAGGATGCCGAGCATGCTCGCAATCAAAGTAGTACTAGATTACGCTCGTCGGCGAAGCTTTGACCCAGGGAGGCAGGACACCAGCACATGGAGCGACGGCTCACTGCAATCCTTGCTGCCGACGTGGTCGGATACAGCACGCTCATGGGCGAGGACGAGGTCGGCACGCTCGAGCGGTTGAAAAGTTACCGTCGCGAATTGATCGACCCTGCGATCAGGGAATTCCGCGGCCGCATGGTCAAACTCATGGGCGACGGGGCGCTGGTCGAATTCGCGAGTGTCGTCGATGCCGTCCAGTGCGCTGCTGCGATTCAGCGCCGGATGGCCGTCCGAGACCAAGGTACCTCCGACCCCCACCGCATCCGGTTTCGCATCGGCGTCAATCTTGGCGATGTCATCGTCGAGGAAAACGACATCTACGGCGATGGCGTGAACATTGCCGCGCGGCTGGAGGCAATGGCGGAGCCCGGAGGTATCTGCATCTCGGGCACGGCGTTCGATCACGCGCTGCACAAAGTTGATGTCGGCTTTGCCAGTCTTGGCGAGCAGCGCCTCAAGAACATCGCCGATCCGGTTCGCGCGTATCGGCTGCTGCTGGATCCCGCAGCCTCGGGCAAGGTCGTGGCCGCGCCACACCGGCCGGGTCCGCGCGTCATGATCCTGGCGAGTGTCGCGGTTCTGGTTTTTGCCGTGATTGCCGGCATTTTTGCGTGGCAGAAGTTCTCTGTGTCATCGCGGCCATCGGTTGCCGTGCTGCCTTTTGCAAACCTTGGCGGCGATCCAGGCCAGGACTATTTCGCTGACGGCATCACTGAAGATCTGATCACCGACCTCACCAAGCTTTCCGGTCTGGACGTCATCGCACGCAACTCGGTGTTTGCCTACAAGGACAAGCCAGCGGCGCTGGCGGACGTCGCGCGCGACCTTGGGGTCCGCTTCGTCGTCGAGGGGAGCGTCCGCCGCACCGGCGAGCAAATCCGCCTCAATGCCCAGCTTATCGATACGGCAACGGGCGACAATTTGTGGGCCAACCGATTCGACCGTGGCATGGCCGGCGTGTTTGCCGTCCAGGATGAGATGAGCGGGGAGATCGCCAAGGCACTCGGCATGCAACCTTCGGCAGCGGAAAGCGAGCGCATGGCGCGCCCACCGACCGAAAACCTCGAAGCCTACGACTTCTACCTTCGGGCCGAGCAGACAGCACGGACCGGCCGGCGCAACGGTCTGCGGGAGGCGCTCGCGCTCTACGACAAGGTGGAGGAGCTCGACCCGACTTTTGCCGAAGCCTTCGCGGCGGATGCAAGCATGACAGTCTATATCTGGCGCGAATCTTTCGACGACATCATACAGAGCGCGCCGGCGCGCAAGCGCGCCTATGAGAAGGCTAGCCGTGCGCTGCAACTCGACCCGGACCTGTCGTCGCCTTATGCGATTCTTGGTATCATGCAGGTCGTGGATCGCCGCTACGAGGAAGCCATTGCTTCGGCCGAGCGAGCCGTCGCTCTCGCCCCCGGCGATGCGGAGACGCAAATAGCTCTGGGATATGTGCAACTGTTCGCCGGCAATCATGCCGAGGCAGCCGCAGCGGTCGAGACAGCGCTCAGGCTCGATCCCAACCTTTCACCCATCAACCGGCAAATTGCCGGTCTGGTCTTTCTCATTCAAGGTAGTAACGAAAAGGCGATCGAGGCGCTCGAACGCACCCGCGCCGACGCGCCGTCAGTCGGAGATTTCACGATGACGCTTGGTGCCGCCTACGCCCGCGCCGGCCGCCTGCAGGATGCGAGGGCAGCAGTCGCCGAAGGACTGAGTGCCATGTCTACACCGGGGTCCGATTCATTGTCCGCATATCGGCTCAACGGTGCCCAGTATCGTAACCCGCAGGATTTGGCTCTCATCATCGGCGCGTTACAGCAGGCGGGCTTGCCCGAATGGCCGTTCGGCTTCACCGGCGACGAGCACAACCGCTTGAAGGGCGAGGAGATAGCCTCGCTGGTGCTGGGCCATACGCTGCAGGGCCAGCTTGAACCCGGCCTCCAGCCAGCCTTCCTCCAGATCGGGGGCGACGGCAAAGCAGCCTTCCGCTCCACGACGCGGTTGGTCACCGAGACCATCCGTCTCGATGGCGACCTTTTGTGCGAGCTGAGCGAGAATATGTTCGGGCGCCCCGACTGCGGACCCGTCTACAAACGCCGCGACGATAGAGGCGGCGGCTATTCCTTCGTCAACTCAAGCAAGGTGTTTCACTTCACCGTCGTCCAATAGGCGGACTTGGTCTCAGTGATAATGATCGAGCTTCAGGTTGGCCACGACCTTCGGCCAGTTGGCGTCGGCTTTCGGTATTTCTTCACCCGCATGCGCGGCGAAATTGTCCGCATTGCCGACGTCGTAGATCAGGTAGAGCTTACCGTCGATAATCTTGAATGCTTCCGGATCGACATTGACCGTGACCCCTCCGCCCACGACTTCGCCAGCGCAGTACCCGCCATATTGAGGAGCGTACTTGACCGGTTCGCTCATGAACATTTCCCGGTGTTTCTTGCTGGCGAAATGCCAAGGTGTCCCGAGCCAGTCATAAGTGAACTCTTCGGAGCCCTTCACGGCCTTGCCGTCAGTGAAGTAAGCGACCGTGTCGTAGCCCATGATCGCTACACCGCCGAAATAGCCGGTGTTTACCGAACCGTCGGCCCAAGCCGACCCCGCGCCGGCGACCGCAGCTACCGCGACGAGGGCAGCCGCCCCCAAATTCCGTACCAGCCGTGACTTGATCATGGTGCTCATCTGCATCCTCCGTTAATCGTGGATTTCTGCGCACTTCGCCGCGTTCGCCTCGCGAAGGATTTCGGCCTGGCAGGTACCACCATGGCGTTTGAACAGTCGTATGATATCCGTGTTGCCCTTCCAGAATGCGCGCGTTGTCGGCATGTAGCCATGTCCCTCGGGATGGTTCACATCGGCACCTTTCGCAATAAGGAATTCGGCCAGTTCAATGTGGTTTTCCTCGCCGGCCACCAACAGCGGCGTAGCACCCGCCTTGTTGGCGGCATCGTCGAGCACCGCGCCTTTTTCCAAGAGCAGCTTGGCGATCGGCAGGCTGCCCGAGAAGGCCGCCGCATGAAGCGGGGTGAAGCCGCCCGAGTTCCGCGCCATGACATCGGCACCCTTGCTCAGCAGGAATTTGGCGATTTCCGCCTGGTTGTCGAGCGCCGCAGCGATAAGGAGGGTTGCCTGGTCGCGCGCCCGACTGTCGACGTCGGCGCCGCCTGCCAATGCTTGCTCTACGGCAGCCTTGTCGCCGGCAGCGATGGAATCGAACAACAGTTCACCTGCGGCTGCCCTTGTAGCCACCAATACCAGCATCATAAGTGCCAGCAGTCCGCGCATCACTCAAGGTAGCATATTAGCTTGGAGTCATACAAGCTGCGTTGGGCTCATCGGGGCAGATGCTGGCGGTCGGCGCGGCGGGACATAGCGAACTCGGCCCAAGGCGGGAAAAGGCGTTAGGGCTACTGGCTTCGTTAGTAGGGACGCAGATCCTGTTTTGACCTTTGAAGAGCGCCGATTACCTGGGCGCTGGGCGGCCTCCCGCATAATCGCCTGCTGCTCCGATTGGGATAGCCGGCAACCGCAAACGTGGCCGTTCCAGGGATGTCCGCTTTTGGGATGCTGCTATGATCTGCTCAATGGCCGAGTTGCGGCGCTTAATCCCTAGGGGCGTATAGTCCGCTTTGTTCACAGCTGTCACCGCCGCGGTAACATGTTGGACTACAGCATTTCCCTGGCATCTGAGTTAATATTGCGGCTGAGGGACCCGAATTGAGCCTTGGGAGAGCTGTGTGGACGTCGCCGCTTGGTTGCGAGGCCTCGGCCTCCAGCAATACGAGCAGGCATTCCGCGACAACGCGATCGACGCGGAAGTCCTGCCGGAGCTGACCGATGCCGACCTTGAGAAGCTCGGTATGCTCCTCGGTCATCGCAAGCGATTCCGCAAGGCGGTAGTGGGGTTGGGGACGTGGCCAAGTCATCCCGGCGCGAGCACCGATGACATCGCGGTTCAGAGCGGCACCCGGGAGCTAAGCGCGGAACGTCGACAGCTGACTGTTATGTTCATCGATCTCGTCGCCTCGACGGCCTTGGCGACGCGTCTGGATCCAGAGGACCTGCGCGAGACCATCGGAGCGTATCACCGTTGTGTCGCCGATATCGTCCCTCACTTCGGCGGCTTCGTCGCCAAGTATATGGGCGACGGCGTTCTGGTGTATTTCGGCTACCCGCAGGCGCGCGAGAACGCCGCCGAGCAGGCGGTGCGCGCTGGCCTTGCTCTCGTCAATGCAGTTAGGCGACTCCCAGAGCCTGAGCCATTGCGGGTTCGTATCGGCATCGGCACCGGACAGGTCGTCGTTGGCGATCTGATCACCGCCGGCGATGGGCAAGAGCGCGGCGTCGTGGGCGAGACGCCGAACCTCGCCGCCCGGCTGCAAGCTCTTGCTGAACCCGACGCGGTCGTGATCGGGCCGCAAACGCGGCAGCTGGTCGGCGATCTTTTCGAATATCGTGATCTTGGCGCCGTCGAGGTGAAAGGCTTTCCGGAGCCGATCCATCCTTATCAAGTGGTTCGTGAGAGCGCCGTCGAAAGCCGGTTCGAGGCGCTGCATGGGACGACGCCGACGCCGCTGGTCGGGCGTGAGGAGGAGGTCGATCTGCTGCAGCGACACTGGCATCGCGCCAAAAGTGGTGAGGGTCGAGTGGTGCTGCTCTCAGGCGAGCCCGGCATCGGAAAGTCGCGCCTCACCGTCACCTTGCAGGAACGGATCAAGAATGAGCCACACACCCGATTGCGCTATTTCTGTTCGCCGCACCATCAAGACAGCGCGCTCCACCCGACCATTGCGCAGCTAGAACGTGCCGCCGGGTTGGAGCGCGACGATCCGCCTGATAGCAAGCTGGATAAGCTTGCGGCCCTTATTGCCCCGGCCTCGCCGGAGGACGCGGCACTGCTGGCCGACCTACTGTCCTTGCCGACCGAAGGCCGCTTCCCGCCTCTCCAACTGACGCCCCAGCGTAAGAAAGAGAAAACCTTCGATGCGCTGCTCCGGCAGCTCGAAGACCTCGCGCGACAAGGTCCGGTGCTGATGCTCTTCGAGGACGTCCACTGGATTGACCCGAGCTCGCGCGAGCTGCTCGACCTGGTCATCGAGCGGGTGCCGCGCCTGCCGGTGTTGCTTCTCCTCACGTTCCGCCCCGAGTTTCAACCGCCGTGGACCGGGCAGGCGCACGTCACCGTTCTGGTCCTCAATCGACTCGACCGTCGTGAAGGCGCCGCGCTGGTCCAGCGGGTCGTTGGCAGCGGGGAGCTGCCGAGCGACGTTGTCGCGGAGATCATCGAGCGCACTGATGGGGTGCCACTGTTCGTCGAGGAGCTGACCAAGGCGGTGTTGGAAAGCGGCAACGCCAGGACGGTGCTCTCAAGAGCTGCCGCGACGGCGTTGAACGTTCCCGCCACGCTGCATGCTTCGTTGATGGCGCGGCTCGATCGCCTCGGCTCAGCCGTTAAGGAGGTCGCACAGGTCGGCGCGGTTCTAGGTCGGGAGTTCTCCTACGAATTACTGGCAGCGGTCGCACGGCGAAATGCCGCCGAGCTGGATGGCGCACTGGATCAACTCGCCGGCGCTGGCCTGGTGTTCTGCCGCGGGACACGGCCACTGGCCACTTACCTTTTCAAGCATGCGCTCGTTCAGGACGCAGCCTATGGCACGCTGCTGCGCGCTAAGCGCCAAGAGCTACATAAGAGAGTCGCAGACGTGTTGGAGGAAAAGTGGATCGAGATCACGGAAGCGCAACCCGAGCTCCTCGCGCACCACTTTCAGGAAGCGGGGGAGTGGGCGGGCGCGGTCGATCGCTGGCAAAAGGCGGGAGAGGCAGCCCTGGCCAGAGCTGCCACCCGAGAAGCCGTGTCGCACTTTTCCAGTGCTATTGGCTGCAGCAGGAGACTTGGCGATGTGTCCGGCGGCGGCGAGCGGCTGACACGTCTCCACCTTGCGATGGCCAATGCCTTGATGCAGGCCGAAGGGTATCGTTCCGAGCGCCTTGGTAAAACACTTGACGATGCACGTCTTGCCGCCGCGAGCACTGCATCGGTCGAATTGCGATGTGAAGCCGCGCTCTCACTCGCGCCATTCTATTTTGCATCCGGCCGCAACTACGATTACCTAGTCATGGTGGAAGAGCAGCTCGCAAGCTCTTCTAATTTCCTTCCCAAGACCTATCTGAGCGGCCTTTTGGCTGCCGAAGGGATGGCTCACTACAACCGGGGAGAGCAGTCGATGGCCGCGGACGCCTTGCGGAATGCGCTGGGTTTGATTGATGGTGTCGACGAAGACCGTCGTATTTTGTTCGCCGGCGTGGATCAGCGTCTTGCGGCCCTGGGTTATTTTAGCGAGTCATTGCTGATATTAGGTTTCTTTGACGCCTCAGTCGAAACGAAGGAGCTCATTTTTCAACACTTTGCTCAGCTCGAGAAGCCCTTCGACCTCGCTTGGTTCCTCCTGGAGCGGTGCGAATTGGAAGCGCTACTCGGTCAATACGAACAACTGCTGAAAAATGCTAACGAGATAGTCGAGATTTCTGAACTCCATGGCTACACGGCACGTCGAGGCAGCGGCCTTAGGTGGCGTGGCCATGCCCGCGCGCATCTGGGCGAACTGGACGCTGGCATCGATGATATCGGGGAGAGCATTGGTCTTTGGCGTGGGCAGGGCGTCGTATTTCATACCCCTGAGAAAATATGCGCACTTTGTGATCTACTCCTAAGAGCTGGTCGCCTCGAAGAGGCATCTCAGATGCTTGATAACGTCGATGCGCTCGTTTTCGATACGGATGAAGCGAGCTACCTGGCAGAATGTGTTCGCCTTCGTGGCCAAATCGCCGCGTGCAGAGGCGAACTGATGGAAGCCACACATCTATTCGAAAAGGCAATTACTGCTGCTCGTCGGCAGCAAGCGAGGCTCTTCGAGCTTCGTGCCACAACCCAACTCGCACCAGTTCTGGCACGTCAAGGTCGTGTCCATGAGGCCGCGACGCGTCTGCAAGCGGTGGTCCACACATTCAACACCAGGTATCCATTCGTCGACCTCATCGCCGCACAAAGGGCGCTGGACGCCCTGGGCCATTGAGGTCGAACCATCTGAGTCGGTTGCGACAACGTAGTTTGCATCGATTTGATGCAAGCTTGGCTCGTTGCGCGCCCGAGACTCGTGTTCGTTCGTTTGGACTGGAATGTAACGGAATGGTTGAGATGAGACGTTCACGCTTGTTCCCGCGTAGGTCCGAACATGGCGCAAGCGCGACCTTCAGTATGGTCAGCTGCGATGTCTGCTTTCGGGCGGACGCGAAATCCTCGGCTGCGGCCGCCATTGGGCGCAAAGCAGTCATTCAGGATCAGCTCTCGCTCTAGTCGTTCTCCGGCACCGGCTAATGACGGATCTGGCCTTCGGGGGCGCCGTCTCACGCATTGCGGTCGTGACAACCGGGATGCCAGGCAGCGGGGGCAGACAAGGCATCCGTGCTTCGGGTAGAGTTCCGCCGAAAGCGCCCAGGAGACCATCGAGGTGAATGACGCCGCCGCCGCCCCAAGACCACTCGCCGAGATCGCCAGCTATCACGCCCACATCTACTACGGCGGGCAGGCCGAGCGGCAGCGGGCCGAATGGCTGCGTCTTCGCATTGGCGAGCGGTTTCGCGTGCGCCTGGGGGCCTGGCATGACCAGAAGGTTGGGCCGCATGAGCAGGCGATGTTCCAGGTCTCGTTCGCCAACGAGGTCTTTGCTTCGCTCGTGCCGTGGCTGATGCTGAACCATTGCGGCCTGAGCATCCTCATCCACCCGAACACCACCAACCCCAAGCGCGACCATCTGGTCGATCCGGTCTGGATAGGCCGGCCGCTGGGGGTGCATGGCGATGTCCTGCCGGACGAGCATGAGGCGGAAGAGGCGCTGGAGCCTAATACCGAGCCGTCGCTGCCGGCGTAGCGTTTTCGCTCTTTGCTCTGACGCAATTCTCTTGGGAAAGCGCTACGCGGTTTTCCCGGGAAAACCGCTCACACTTTCCTGGAATTGCTTCTAGAGCAGTTCACCGTTAAACAGAACCGGAGAACTGCTCTAACTCTTTGTTTTAACGCAATTCCGGACGGAAAACCGTTTCACACTTTTCCTGGAATTGCTCTAGTGCACCACCGCCCGCAACCGCTCGCGCAGCTCCCGCGGCGCCACGTCGTACCGGCTCTTGAAGGCGCGGGAAAAATGCGCGCTCGAATTGAAGCCGCAGGCAAAGGCGATTTCGGAGATGGAGACCGAGGCGCGGGCGGGCGACAGCAACTCTTCCTTGCTGCGTTCGAGCCGGCGGTCCCAGACGAAACGCTCCAGTGTGGCCCCTTCGCCTTCGAAGGCGCGGTGCAGATAGCGCCGGGAGCAGCCCATGTGGCGGGCGATATCCTGCGCCGACAGGCTGCTGCGCGCCAGGTTGGCGTCGATATAGGCGACGATGCGCTCGCGCAGGGCTTCGAGCGGCGAGCGGCGGAATTCGGGCGCCATCGGCTTGGCCTGGATCAGGCCGTTGACGAGCTGGACCAGGCTGTCGCCGACGCGCCGGCTGCCGGCCTCGTCCAGCTTGTGCGCCTCGCCGATCGCCATCTGCATCAGGCCGGAGACGATGTGGGTCAGGCTGTCGCCATTGCCGGGCAGCGGCAGCGGGGCTGAGAGGCGGGCGAGCGTGTCGTCGCCGAAGGTCGAGCGCGGCACCTGCAGGATGAGCTGGTCGACATCCGAGAGGTTCTGCAGGGAATAGCTGCGCACCGGGTCGTAGATAACAGCCGATTGCGGGCCGAGGTCGACGGCGACCTGCTGCTGCTCGAAGCGGCTGCGGCCGCGGCGCTGCACCAGGATCTTGATCGCGTCGGGATCGAAGCTGCGCCAGAACAGCCGGTCGTTGACCACAAGATGCGAATTGGCCTTGATCTCGGACAGCCGGCAGGCGCCGAGATTGACCGAGACGAGCTGCGGGATCGACGGCACCGTGCCGCGCGGGAAACGCTGGGTGATCGGGCCGAACAAAAGGCGCGATGTCGACAGGAAAGCCTCGCCGTCGGCGACGCTGACGTGATGGGTGGCGTGCATCTTGTTCCTCCTCCAAACAGTTCCTGTCTTTTCGCCGGCCCGTCTTGATGCGGGCCTTCTGGGTGCGG
This sequence comes from Mesorhizobium sp. B283B1A, assembly GCF_020165735.1. Taxonomy (NCBI): domain Bacteria; kingdom Pseudomonadati; phylum Pseudomonadota; class Alphaproteobacteria; order Hyphomicrobiales; family Phyllobacteriaceae; genus Mesorhizobium; species Mesorhizobium sp. B283B1A. Next base: position 21,104 of record NZ_JAIUIQ010000014.1, on the reverse strand, counting down.
ACCTTCTTGCTGCGGCTTTCCTGGTGCGGGCCTTCTTGATGCGGATTGTGGGGGCGGTCATGCCCGGATGCAACGACCAACAACTTAACATGATAATTATCTCGACCGCAACGGCACTGATGCATGCCAGCCAGTCCCGCAAATGGTCGGCTATTCGATCTAATTTCTTTGCAAGCCGTTAATTTGGCCGTGCTGTTAATAAGTTCTTTCTAATGCATGTCGACCGGAACCGCGCAGCGGTTTCGGGATAAGGACATGCGCAAAACTGATTGGTTTGGCGCGGGGTACGCAATGACCAAGAATCTCGGCAACGCACGCTATGTGCCGCCCAAGGACACGAAAGCTTCCTTCCTCAGCAAGGCGGCGCCGGCGCTGTTTCCGCTCATCGTGGCGGCGCTAGGGTACATGATCGGGCGGCAGTTCTTCGGCATCTAGGCCGCAAAACCCTGGGCGAGGGCATCAGGCGCCGGTCTCGGTTGCCGCCTCCTCGGCTTCCGCTCGCCTGACGCGCTCGCTGGCCAGGAGCACGACCGGGCAGGCGACCGCGGCCAGCACCGCCGTGGCGGTGTCGCCGAAGAACAGCTCTTCGCCGGGCCGCTGGGTGACGCCCATCACCACCATCGCCGCGCCCTTGGTCACTTCCCTGGCGATCGCCTTGTCCGGCGTGGCGCGGGTGCGGATCGCGGTGTCGACGGCGACGCCGTAGCGGTCGGCGAGATCGACGACGTCCTTCAGCACGGCTTCCTCGCGGCGATGCGAAACCGAGCCCGGCCGACTGCCCTTGCGGACCTGTGAGACATAAAGAACCTTGACGCGGGCGCGATGCGGCCGCGCCAAGGCAAGGGCGAAATCGGCGGCGCGCCGTGCGACCTCGGTGCCGTTGACGGGGACCAGTATCGTGGTGCCGGCGCGCAGCATCGGCATCTTGCCGGTGGATTTGGCGCCATTCAGCACCAGGCAGAGCGGGCCGTCGAAGCCGCTGGTGATGTCGTTCAGGGCGCCGCTGAAGGTGGCTTTGTCGGTCAGTGCGTTCTCCAGCCCGACCAGCAGGAGGCCGTAGCCCTTGCGGGCTTCCGTCGCGATCGTCTCGGCGGTGGCTTCGAGCTCGGTGCGTGCCGTGAGGTGGACCTTGTCGACGGGCGTGTCTTCGGCCTTTCTGACGGCCCTGGCGCTTCTGGCCGCACCCTTCTTGACCTCCCTCGAGGCCCGTTCCGGACCCTTGTCGCGGACAGCGCCGGGCAGTTGCCCGCCCTCGAGGTGGAGAAGCGTGGTCGGCATGCCGCTGCCGCCGCCGACAAGGCCGGCGAGATAGGCGGTGAACTTGCCGGCCGGGCTGTCATCGACCAAAAGCAGCAGACGTTCCAGCCTGGAGACGAAGCCGCGCTCGTCGAGCAGCTCGCGGTCGACACGCTGCTTTTCGGCATTGCCGACAGGCAGCCGGCCAAGCGCCCAGCGCAGCATGGGCGGCATGGCAAGCGTGGTGATGACCGCCATGGTGACGATCATCGTGAACAGATTGTGGGACAGGATGTTCATCGACAGGCCGATGCTGGCGACGATGACCTCGGTCGAGCCGCGCGCGTTCATGGCGCTGCCTACGGCCGTCGCCTCCTTCAATGACATGCCGGCGAAGCGGCCGCCGATGAAGGCGCCGCCGAACTTGCCGACGCTGGCGATCATCACCAGAGCCAACGTCAGCAGCGCCAGCGTCGGATCGGCAAGCACGGTGAGGTCGGCGGACAGGCCCGCCATGCCGAAGAAGATCGGCATGAACAGCGCGGTGATGACGCCGCGCAATTGGCTCTCGATGTGGTTCGACAGGATCGGCGATTCCCCGACCAGTATGCCGGCGACGAAGGCGCCGAGCACGGTATGCACGCCGATCAGGTTGGTGATCAGCGCCATCACGCCCATGATGATAAGGATGACGGTGATGACGGCGTATTCGCTGCGGAAACTGTCATTGCTCCAGCGGATCAGGGTGAACACCAGGCGGCGGCCGATGGTGAAGGAGAACACCATGAACAGCGCCACTTCGGCCACGGTGGTGACGAGCGGCAGCACCTGCAGGCTGCCATTGGTGGCGATGCCGAAGGTGACGGCGATGATCAGCCAGCCGATCGTGTCCTCGATGATGGCCGAGGAGATGATGATCTGGCCAAGATTGCGGCGCATGAAGTTCATCTCGCGCACCACCATGGCGACGATCTTGACCGATGAGATCGACAGCGCGGTGCCGAGGAACAGCCCGGCGACGACGCGCTGCGTCGGGTCGGGCAGCAGCGAGCCCGGCAGGACCTGCGCCAGCGCGAAGCCGCAGGCGAAGGGCACGACGACGCCTGACATCGAGATCGAGAAGCAGGCGGCACCGACGCGGCGCACGAGGCGCAAATCCGTCTCCATGCCGGTCAGCAGCAGGAGGAGCAGGATGCCGAGCTGCGAGACGGCGTCGATCATGCTCTTCTGAGCCGGGTCGGTGGAGAAGATCAGATGCTGCGCGCTTGGCCATATCAAGCCGAACAGCGAAGGGCCAAGCAGGATGCCGCCGATCAGCTGGCCCATGATCGCCGGCTGGCCGTAACGCTGGAAGATTTCACCCAGTCCACGCCCGACCAGCAGCAGAAGTACGATCTCGGCGACGAACAATCCTTCCGCCGAGCCGCCCATGCCGGAGGCGTGACCCACCGGCTGCGCGGCCCAGGCCGTGCTCGCAAAGGCAAAGACGGCGAAGGGGATGAGAATGGCAGGGAGAAATCTCGCTTGCGGGCAGTGCCTGGTCATCCAACCCCTCAACGCGGATCAAGTCCGCACGCCCGATAAACGTGCGATGTAGCGCAAAGTTGCGACGGGGTCGGGCCAATCTGTTTGGGCAAATGCCGACAAAGGCGGCAAGCTGCGTTCGCCCGTCACAATATGGGGAGAAAGACGCTATCGCGGATTGTTTCGCCAATTGTCGACCGTAGGCCGCGACCAAGCGGCTAGCCCGACTTTTTGGCGCCGTCCGGCAAAGCCTCGCCTGGAGGCGGCTCCCAGCCGAAGACGCTGCGGCCGCCGAGCTGGTGCGACTGGTCGAACTCGCCGGCGACGATTTCCTTCAGGCTTGGTCCGGTGACGTAGCGCTCCAGCCGCCGCGCCTGTCCGTCGAGCCGCTGCAGGGCGCCCAGCTCTTCCTCGTTGCCGAGCTTGGCCTTGCGCACCGCGGACTTCATCACCGCGATGGTCTCGTCATAGACTTTCAGCGGCACCGGGAAGGGGTGCCGGTCCTTGCCGCCATGCGCCAGCGAGAACCGCGCCGGATCGGAGAAGCGGCACGGCGCGCCGTGCACGACCTCCGCCACCATGGCCAGTGCCCGCACGGTGCGCGCGCCGACGCCGGGCACCAGCAGCAGTTCGGGAAAATCCGCCGGGCCGCTCTCGATCGCCGCGGAAATATTGCCGTGCAGCCGGCGCATGACGATATCGCTTTCACGCACATCATGGTGGGCGGGCATGATCAGGTTGGGCAGCATCGGCTGGGCGGTGACTGGAGCCGCCGGCGGTTCGATGGCGGCGAATTCACGCACAATCCTGTCGGGGCCGAGCTGGCGCAACAGGTCGAGCTGGCCGCTGCGCGAAGCCTCGGCGCGGCGGTCGGTCAGGTTGACGATCTCACCCTGGCGCCTGCCTTCGATCGCCGCATGCGGCTCGTCGACGAAGCTCTTCAGGCCCTCCGAGAGCCAGTGGTAGCGGCGCGCCAGCTTGCTGTCGCCATTCATGCCTTGCTGGACGACCACCCAGCGGCTGTCGTCGGTGACGATGAAGCCGTGCAGATAGAGGTCGAAACCATCCTGGACGGCGGCGCTGTCGACCTTGGCGACCAGCCGGCTGGCGGTGGCGAGTGCCGTGCCGTCGATGCCGACGCGCTCGCCGATCATCTCGAGCTCATGCGGGGTCTTGCGCGAATGGGTGCCGCGGCCGCCACAGACATGGACGCCGAGTTCGCCCGACAGCGGCGTCAGCCCGCGCTTCAGCGCACCGATGACGCTGGTTGTGATGCCGGAGGAGTGCCAGTCCATGCCCATCACCGCGCCGAAGGACTGGAACCAGAAAGGATGCGCCAGCCGGCGCAGCAATTCGTCGCGGCCATAATGATGGATGATCGCCTCGCACAGCACCGCACCCAGGCGCGTCATGCGATCGCCCAGCCATTTCGGAACCCGTCCGCCATGCAGCGGCAGGTCGGCGCTGCCGCTTCGCTGTGTCACTTCGTTTACGTCTCCCGACCGACGAGTCGCGCCGGCATCCATCGAACTAGATGGCATCGGCGCTGCATTTTACAAGCGGAACCGAACATGCCGTTCGGATACTGATTCAGGATTTCTGCCCATCCAGCTGTTCGGCAATAATTTTTGCGCCCTGCTTCGGGCTAGACATGCACGTCGCCGAAGGACAGTTCGCCATCATCCCCGGGTGTCAGGAAGGCTGCGGCGAACAGTCCGGCATAGAGGACCGCGATCGCCACTACGATGACATATCCCGGAATCGGGCCCAGGGCCGCAGCGCTGACCGTTTGGCGCAGAGTGCCAACGAAACCGGCCGGAACGCCTTGGTCGATCAGGCTCGGCGTCGAGAGCTTGAGTATCCAGGCGAGCAGCAGGATGAGCATCATGTGGATGTAGTTGCGGCGCAAACGACGCGCCAGCGCGACACGCTGCGAGACCAGGAATTTGGGCGCCCGCAGGCTTTCGCCGAGGATCAGCAGCCAGTCGGACGCGAAGTCGGGCTGGGGCGAGAAGATCTGTGCGAAATAGTGTCGCTCGAACTGGCGCACGCGGGCACGATAGACATCGAAGAAACGGTAGCGCCGCGCCTCGATCCACAGCAGCAGCAGGACCAGCAGCATGGCGAACAGCAGGACGCCGTGATGTGCGCTGGCCGTCGACAGCGACACGGACAACATGGCCGCGACAACGGTGATCGCCCAGTTGCTGGTCCGGTCGATGCGGTCACGCCAACCGGCCATGCGCGCAATTTCGGCACGGTGGAAATGGGACATCACGGTAACCAGCTCGCCCGGCGACAGGGACCTGCCGATAGGCGTTGCCGGGGCGTCGTTCATGGGGTTCCTCCGACCTGGATAGAACGTCTTGAAGGCGATCTCGTTCCGCAATCTCACGGCGTCCGCGCGGGGCGATTCGCAGGCGCGTAATCCTGCGGCGACCGTATGGATTCGCCGCCGGATTCGCGCCCATCGACAGGCCCTTGAGAGTCCCCCCAACCTTCGGCAACATGGCGGCAAGGTTGGGAGCGCTGAGATGAACGATCCTATTTCGTCTGTATCGTCACGCAAATCGGCCCAGCGCAAGGCGCCGATGGCGCTGACCGAGGCGCTGGTGGCCCGTACAATGCGCGTTGTCGAGGATGCCGGGCCGACGCCGGGCATGGTCTACATGACCGACGCCGACTATGCGCGATTTCGCGACGAGATCCTGGGCTCGGCACCCGCCGGGCCGCTGAAACTGTTCGCCTACGGCTCGTTGCTGTGGAAGCCGGCGGGTGAGGTGCGAGGCGGTGAGCGGGCGGTGGCGCGAGGCTGGCACCGGTCGTTCTGCTTCACGGTGCAGCGCTTTCGCGGCACGCTCGAGCAGCCCGGCCTGATGATGGCGCTCGATCGTGGCGGCCAGTGCCAGGGCATGGTGTTCGAGATCGCCGAGCCTGTAGCCGCCAATCTCGAAGCGCTGCTGCGCCGCGAGATGACCATCCTGCCCGCCGTCAACGTGCCACGCTGGCTGCAGGTTATAACCGGGGATGGAGTGAGCCAGGCGCTCGGCTTCGTCGTCGATCCAGCCAATCCGCGCTATGCCGGCAAGCTCGACAAGTCTGAGATCGCGGCGACGCTCGCCAGGGCCGTCGGCCATTGGGGCTCGGGAGCCGAGTATCTGTTCGAGACGATCCGCCATCTCGATGCCTGCGGCATCCGGGACCGCAATCTGTGGCAGTTGCAGGAACTGGTGGCCGACGAGATCGGGCGGGTCCATGCCGCAGTCCAGCTTCCCGCCGGCCTCTCCAAATCTCCTACTTGACGAACATATATCCCTGCGGTTATACGTCAACCAATAGCCAATGGGTTATCGATTGCGAATGCCGGACGCTCACGACATGCTCTTCAGGACGCTCGCCGACCCGACCAGGCGGGCGATCTTCGAACGCCTGTGCCGGCAGGGCGAGCAGACCGTGGGGGCGCTGACGACGCAGTCCGGCGTCTCGCAGCCGGCGGTGTCGAAGCACCTTGGCGTGTTGAAACAGGCAGGGCTGGTGCGCGACCGCCATCAAGGCCGCCAGACGCATTACAGCGCGCAGCTCGGCGCGCTGGCACCGCTGATGGACTGGACACGCCAGATGGCGGGGTTTTGGGAAAGCCGGTTCGACGATCTGGAGGATTTGCTCAAAAGGATGGACCAGTGAACGATCGTGCCGAGGAGACCCGCACTGTCGTCGTCGAGCGGCAGATTTCCCATCCGCCCGAGAAACTCTGGCGCGCGCTGACGCAACCACATCTGATCGAGGAGTGGCTGATGAAGAACAATTTCAATCCGATCGTCGGCCATCGCTTCAACATCAGCGCCGATTGGGGTGGCGTGCTGGATTGCGAGGTGCTTGCCGTCGAGCCGCACAAGACGCTGTCCTACACCTGGAACCTGGCCCATCACGACCCGGCCTTCGATCTCAGAAGCGTGGTGACCTTCACGCTCACCCCGACGCCGACGGGAACCCATTTGCGCATGGAGCAAGCCGGCTTCCGGCCCGAGCAGAGGCGTGCCTATGGCGGCGCCAAGATGGGTTGGCCACAATTTTTCGAGAAGCTGGAACAGCTTCTGGACCGGACGGACTGAGGTCCGCCGGTCAAATTGAAAACCACAGCTGATTTCACAGGGCGGTTCGCCGCCAGCAAAACCTATGGAGGAAGACGATGAAGATCAAATTGACCAGCATCTACGTGGACGACCAGGAAAAGGCGCTTGCCTTCTATACCGGTGTGCTCGGCCTGACCAAGAAGGCCGATTTCAGCAACGGGCCGTTCCGCTGGCTGACGGTCGCCTCGGCGGACGAGCCCGAGGGCACCGAGCTGCAACTGGCGCTCAACGACCAGCCGGCGGCCAAGGCCTACCAGCAGGCGATGTTCGAGCAGGGCCAGCCGGCGGTGATGTTCTTCACCGACGACATCAAGGGCGACCACGAGCGCATCGCGGCGAACGGCGGCACGTTCACCATGCCGCCGACCGAGGTGACCGGCTCGACCATCGCCAAGCTGAACGACGGCTGCGGCAATCTCGTGCAGATCACCCAGTTGGCGCGCTGGTAAAGCGTCCTATTTCACGCGTTTTTCAAGGGAGGTAATCTTGGACTGGAGCAAATGGATCAGGCAAACGCACCGCTGGTTGTCGATCATCTTCACGGCAACCGTCGTCGCCAACTTCGTCACCATGGCGTTCGGGCAGCCGCCTGCCTGGGTGGTCTATTCGCCACTCCCGCCGCTCTTCCTTTTGCTGTTCAGCGGCCTCTATTTGTTCGTGCTGCACTATCTTGCGAAGACGCGCAGCGTGCAGCGTGCCCTCGGATAGGGCAGGAAGGCATGGCAAAGTCGACCAAATCCGCCAAGGCAGAGCCGAAGCTGCTTTCGGGCGGCAACCCGCAGATCGCCAAGGGTTATGGCGACGCGCCGGTGCAGGCCTATATCGCGGCCATGCCGGGCTGGAAGCGCGAGGTGGGAGAGCGCCTCGATGCGCTCATCGAGCGCGCGGTGCCCGGCGTGCACAAGGCCGTCAAATGGAACTCGCCGTTCTACGGCGTCGAAGGCGAGGGTTGGTTCCTGAGCTTTCATTGCTTCACCCGTTACATCAAGGTGGCCTTCTTCCGCGGCCTGTCGATCGATCCGGTGCCGCCGGGCGAATCCAAGAGCAAGGACACGCGCTATCTCGACATCCATCAGGACGATGCGTTCGACGAGGCCCAATTCAGCGCCTGGGTGAAGCAGGCCAGCCAATTGCCTGGCGAGCGCATGTGAGTACTCCAAGGTGTTCTACGCAATTGCGGACGCAAAACCGCTGCACACTTTGCCGGGATTGCTCTATCCATCGAAGCTCGGAGGAGAAACGACATGACAGACACCGAGACGCAGGACGGTAAATCTCCGTCCCAGCTGATAGACGGCAGGATCGAGGAACTCGGCGACTGGCGCGGCGAGATGCTCGGCCGGCTGCGCGCCCTGATCCGGCAAACCGATCCCCAGGTGGTCGAGACGTGGAAATGGCGCGGTGTTCCGGTGTGGGAACATGACGGCATCATCTGCACCGGCGAGACCTACAAGAGCCTCGTCAAGCTGACCTTCGCCAAGGGGGCTGCACTCCCCGATCCGGCGCGCCTGTTCAACTCCAGCCTCGAAGGCAATACACGACGTGCCATCGATTTCCAGAAAGGCGAGGAAGTGGACGAGGAGGCATTCAAGGCACTGGTGCGCGCGGCGATCGCCTTGAACAAGTCCAAGGCCACGGCCAAACGCTAGAGATTTCAATGCCGAACTGAATCAGAATCCGGCTCCAGTCCCTTGCTTTGGCGTGATCTTTTCCGCGCTGCCCAAGCGAGTATGGGCAGGCGTCATCCGTCCCGCAGCCACACCAGCATCTCGCCGGGCTCGCGGTTGTCCCAGGCGAAATAGGGGATGGCGGTCAACCGCGTCTCGACGCTTGCTGGCGGCTTCGAGCGGTAGAGCCCGTCCTGCCAGCCGGCGTCGGCTTGTGCCGTGGCTGAAAGCGCCACCACGCCGCCGAGAAGCCCGGGCTGATCATGCGCCTCTATATCTGCTGTGCGCGGCAGAGCGAGGCGGTGCAGCCGGGTCTCATTGTCCGTCGCTTCTACGCAGTAGATCAGCGGTCCGCGCGACAGCGCGACGCGGCCGGCATCCTGCCTGACCTCGGGATTGGCGTAGAGCCGCTCGATCGGCATTTCGAGATCGAGCCGGACGCTGTCGCCCTTCTTCCAAACACGCCGGATCGCGGCATAACCGTCGCTGGTCATCCCGGCGAGTTCGACCGTCTCGCCGTTGATCTGAAGCGTCGCGCTGGAACTCCAACCCGGCACCCGCAGGTGAAGGGTGAACTCCACCGGCGCCTGCGGTTCGAGCGTGATCTCGACGGCGCCGTCCCAGGGATAGCGACTCGCCTGCGTCAGGCTGACCGGCGTGCCCGCAATCTCGAAGCGGGCGGTCGAGTCGCCGTAGAGATGAACGGCAAGTGCGTCGTCCGCCAGGCTGTAGAAATAGCTGCCAATGGAAGCCACCATGCGCCCGACATTGGGCGGACAGCACGGGCAGCGGTGCCATTTCCATCTGTTGTGCCGGCCCCGGCTTTCCAGCGGATTTTCGTAGAAGAACAGCGAGCCGTCGAGCGACAGACCCGAGATCGAACCGTTGTAGAGCGCGCACTCCATCATGTCGGCATAGCGCCTGTTCGGTCCCATGCCGAGCATGCGGCTCGCCCAAAACACCAGGCCGACCGCCGCGCAGGTCTCGGCATAGGCGCTCTCGTTGGGCAGGTCGTAGTCGCTGGTGAAACCCTCATTGTGCGCCGACGGTCCAAGCCCGCCGGTGATGTAGAGGTTTTTCGTGGTGAGATCGTCCCACAACCGGTCGAGCGCCACCCGCAGCGTGTCGTCGCCATATTCGGTGGCGATGTCGGCCATGCCCGAATAGAGGTACATGGCCCGCACCGCATGGCCGACGACCTTGTCCTGCTCGCGCACCGGAATGTGCGACTGATTGTACTCGTAGGTCTTGAAATGATAGGCTTTCGGGTCGGCGCCGCGGGCGAGCGCTTCCTCGTCGAAATAATGCGGCTGCTGGCCGCGCTGGTCGATGAAGTATTTCGCCAGCTCCATATATTTTTGCTCGCCCGTCACCCGCGCCAGCTTGACCAGGGCCAGCTCGATCTCCTCATGGCCGCAATAGCCCTTTTTCTTGCCGGGCTCGGGTCCGAGCACCGAGGCGATGTGGTCGGCATAGCGGCACATGATGTCGAGCAGCTTGCGCTTGCCCGTCGCCTGGTAGTAGGCAACCGCACCCTCGATCAGGTGCCCGGCGCAATAGAGTTCGTGGCAGTCGCGCAGGTTTGTCCAGCGCTTGCCGGGCTGGATGCGTTGGTACCAGCTGGAGAGATAGCCGTCCTCTTGCTGGAGCTTGCCATACATATCGATGACGGCGTCGATCTTCTTCTCCAGCTCTGGGTTCTTGCGCCGGTAAAGCGAATAGGCAGCGGTCTCGATCGTCTTGCCGAGATCGGAATCCCAAAACATCTGCGTGGTGACCGTCGAACCGGTGAACTCGGCGCCCTGGCGGTCCGCTTCGTCGGGCGAGGGCGAGTGGAACGGAATGACGACGCCGGGCGAGGGGCGGTCCGGGTCGATCTGCTCCAGCATGCGAGCTTCGACGCAGCGCTCGTAGAGGATCTCGGCGGTGCGCTTTGCCACCGCGTCGGCGCGATCGCCCCAGAAGCCGTGCACGTCGACCTGCGGCACCGGCAGCGGACGGAAGGCGAGCTTGGGTTTTCTCGTTGCGGCGGGCCGCGGGGATGGCGATGCGGTCATGAACTGGACTCCATTTGGTCGATTATTTGACAGCCCCGGCCATCAGGCCGCGGATGTAGAAGCGCTGCAAAGCGAGAAACAGGATCAGGCACGGCACCATCATCACGGTGACGCCCGCCTGCACGGCGCCCCAGTCGATGGCGCCGAAGCGGCCCGACTGAAGCGCCGTCATCATCACCGGCAGCGTGAATTTGGACTGGTCGGTCATCAGCACGAGGGCTGCGAGGAACTCGTTCCAGGCGCCGAGAAAGGCAAACAGCGCGATGGTGACGACGCCCGGCCAGACCAGCGGCAGCATCACCTTGACCAGCATGGTGGCGTTGCCGGCCCCGTCCATGCGCGCAGCCTCCTCGATCTCGCGTGGCACCGCGTCGAAGGCATTGCGCATCATGAAGATCGAGAACGGCAGTTGCAGCGTCACATAGACGCCGACCAGCCCGGTCAGCGTGTTGTGCAGGCCAAGCTTGGTCAGCACCAGGAAGATCGGCGTCAGGATCGACTGGAACGGGATCATGATCGTCGACAGGATGAGGACGAAGAACAGGTCCTTGAACGGAAAGCGGAAGCGCGAGAAGCCGTAGCCGGCCAAGACGCTGACGATCACCGACAGCAGGACGGTCATCACCGAGACGTAGATGCTGTTTTGCGCCGAAGCCCATAGGCCGTCGCCGAAGGAGTTGAGCGTGGCGTAGTTTTCGAGCGAGAAGCCCGTGGTCGGCCATGGCGGCAGCGGCGGCAGGCGTGCTTCGGCGGCCGGCTTGAAGGCCGACAGCACGGTCCAGACGATCGGCGCCACGAACAGCACCGAGGCTATGATGCCGGTGGAGTGCCTGGCCAAGCGGGCGGCGAGCTTGCCTCGGCCTGATATCGCCTGCGCCATCAGTCGAGCCCTTCCGGCTTGCGCAGCAGCCAGAGCTGGATGAGGCTGAGCGCCACCAGGATCACCAGCAGCACCATGGACAGCGCCGCGCCATAGCCGAGCTTGAACGAGACGAAGGACTGGTTGAAGATCCAGTAGACCGCCGTCAGCGTCTGGTTGCGCGGGCCGCCGCGCAGGATGATGTAGAACTGGTCGAAGGCGAGGATCGAGCCGGCGACCGACAGGATCAGCGCCAGCGCCAGCGTGCGGCGCATCAGCGGCAGGGTGATCGCGCGAAAGCGGGCGAACGGCCCGGCGCCATCGATGACGGCCGCTTCCTGCAGATCCTGCGGGATCGACTGCAGGCCGGTCATCAGGATGATCATGGTGAAGCCGGCGACCTTCCACACGACCATGGCGATGATCGACCAGAAGGCCGGCTGGAAGGTGGCCAGAAGGTTGAACTTCTTGTCGATCAGGCCGAGATCGTAGGCGGCGGGGCTGAACAGGCCGGAATCGACATTGAGCAGCCACGACCAGAGCAGGCTCGCCGAGGCGAAGCCGACGACCGCCGGCATGAAGAAGGCGGTGCGGTAGAGGTTGGTCAACGGCCGCGGTTTCTCGATGAAGATCGCCAGCGGAAAAGCAATGGCGAAGATCGCGATGGTGACGATGACGGTGTAGTAGCCGGTGAATTTGAGCGCGTTCCAAAACCTGGTGTCGCGCAGGATCGCGAAATAGTTGTCGAGGCCGATGAAGGAGTGCTCGCCCATCAGCGGCCAGTTGTGTAGCGACATCCACGCCGTCATGCCGAGCGGGATGACGAAGAACACCATCACCAACGCCACGGCCGGCGCGACATAGACGAGGCCAATCCATTGCCGGCGCCCGGCGCCGACCAGTTTTCGGGCGCGGGACGGGGCGGTGGTCGTGGTTGCGATGGCTGTCATGGCTGGGCGCCTACTTTTCGTTCTCCCCTTGTGGGAGAAGGTGGATCGGCGCGCAGCGCCGAGACGGATGAGGGGTGCGCCATGGAATGAGGCAACGGCAATTTCGAACCTGTCGCCAAGCTGGAACACCCCTCATCCGACCTCGCTGCGCGAGGCCACCTTCTCCCGCAAGGGGAGAAGGGGGAGCGCAACTTGCGACGCCCCGAACTGCCAATACAAGTAAGTGTTCTCAACGCCTTACTCTGCCATTTGAACGAAAAACGCGCCGGCCGCTCGCCCAGGGAGACAGGCGGGCGGCCGGCAGGCGGCCGCTTATTTTTGCGGCGCCTGATCGATGATCGACTGCATGGTCTCCTGGGCGTTGGCGATCGCGCCGTCGACGTCGTCGCCGAAGAAGACCTCGTTGATCATCTGCGTCCACGGGCCGTTGGCGGAGTTGATCAGATCGTTGAACACCACCGAATAGGGTGTCTTGCCCTTGGCCATGGCCTCGGCGGCGATCTGGTAGCGGGGATCGAGATCCTTCAGCGCGTCCTTGGCGATGTCGCCGCGTACCGGCAAGCTGCCATATTTCGCCAGGATGGTCTGGCCTTCCAGCGAATAGGCGAAGTCCAGGAATTCCTTCACCACCGCGAGCTTCGTGGTGCCCTTGGTGACGACGAAATTGTCGCCGCCGGCAAAGGACGACCAGCCGCCATCCTTGCCCGGCAGGAAGGTGACGCCGTAATCGACATTGGGATACTGGGTGTTGAGCGCGCCGATGGCGAAGGCCCCGGACGGCGAGATGCCGATATTGCCAGCGGCAAACGCCGCGAAGAAGTTGGCGCCGGTATCGGTCTGCGCGCCGGCCGGCACCAGATCCTTCTTGACCATCGAGCGGTAGAGATCGATGGCGCCGCGCAGTTGCGGGCTGTCGAGTGTCGCCTTCGAGCCGTCGGCGGAGAGGATGTCGCCGCCGGAGGCCCAGATCAGCGGCGTGAAGGTGAAGATGTTGCAGCCGCCGCAATTGCCGGAGAAGTAGAAGCCTTTGATGTTGCCGCCGAGCGCGTTGACCTTTTCGGCGTCGGCGGCGATCTCGGCCCAGTTGGCCGGGCCCTTTTCAGGATCGAGCCCGGCCTGCTTGAACAGCTTCTTGTTCCAGATCAGCACCGAGGCGTCGGCCGAGAACGGCAGGCCGTAAATATGGTCCTTGTAGGTGCCGGTCTTCACATGCGCCGGCGACAGGCTGGAGAAATAGGGCAGGGACTTGGCCCAGTCGGTGATGTCCTCCAACTGGCCGGCGGCAGCGAAGGAGGGCGTATAGATCAGATCGAGCGACAGCGCGTCGGGGGCCGTGCCGCCGGCGGCGGCCGCACCGTATTTCGGGATGATCTCGGCATTGGGAATGATGTCGAGCTTGACCTGGTCCTTGTGCGCCTTGTTGAAGGCGTCGACGATCCTCGGCATGAAATTCGAGCCGTCGGCGCGCACCCAGATGTTGGCCGTTTCGGCGGCGGCAGTGCCGAGGCCTCCGCCCAGAACGGCAGCGGCCAGGGCCAGCTTGGCAATCAAGTTCCTCATGTTCTCCTCCTCCAGGTTGGCCGCTGTCCGCGGCTTGGCGCCGCTCGCGCGGCGCTTCGTTTTCAGCCGTCCATCGGACGGCCGCAGGAATGCCGCACCATCAACCGGCACGGCAGTTTTCGAATACCCGGCGCGGCGGCTGTGCCGCCGACCAGTGAAAGCAGGGTCAGCCCGGCCTCGCGGCCGAGCGCGGTCAGGTTCATGTCGACCGAAGTCAGCGGCGGACGCGTCGCTTCCGCCACGATCTCCCAATTGTCGAAGCCGATCACGCCGACATCCTTGGGCACGTCGAGGCCGCGCTCGCGCAACGCATCGATGACGCCGCGCGCGATCTGGTCGTTGCCGCAAAAGACGGCGTCCGGCCTGTCGCTTTTGCCGTCGAACAGCTGCGCCACCGCTTGGTGCCCCCAGGCTTCCGACCAGGAGCCAAGCAGGGGTTCGGTGACCGGCAGGCCGTTTTCGGCGAGCACGTCGCGATAGGCCTGGGCGCGGGCGTGGACCACGGCAAAGCTCGCCGGTCCGCTGACATGGACGATGCTTCGGCGGCCGAGCCGGCAGAAATGCTCGACGGCCAGCCGCGCGCCGCCGGCGTCGTCGGAGACGAAGGCGACGGCGTCCGGATCGGGCTGGGTAAAGGCATAGATCACCGGAACGCGCAGGTTGGAGAGATCGATCGGCAGATGGCGGTCGATGCGCTTGCCGGTGGCGATGATGCCGTCGACGCGCTTGTCGAGCATGGCGTCCACATGCATTTGGCCGAGCCGCGGATCCTCCTCGACATTGCACAGGAACACCGAGACACCCTTGTCGACCAGCGCGTCCGAAATGCCCGACATCAGCGGCAGCGAGAAGCGGCCATAGGTATCGTTGGTGAGCAGGCCGACGGTGAAGCTTCGGCGCCGAAGCAGGCTCTGCGCCAGGCTGTTGGGGCGGAAGCCGAGGCTGCGCGCCGTCTCGCGGATGCGCTCGCGGGTCTCGGCGGTCATGCGCCCCTGGTCGTTAAGCGCCTTCGATGCGGTGGCGACGCTGACGCCGGCCTGCGCGGCCACGTCACGCAAGGTGACAGGCTTGGGAAAGACCGGGACAGGCTGATCGTCCGATGGCATCGCGCCGAAAATCCTTAGCTTGAGAAAAGGTTTTCTCTTACAGGTCGAAACAAAGCCCGGTCGATGGCCGAGCTTGATCGGAAATGTTTGGAAAAACCTTTTCTCAAGCCAAGGCTAGGCCAGATTGGGTGAGCGTTCAAGAGGGAAAAATGGCGAAGGTCTGTCGGTGGGAAGAGAAAGGGCTGAGGCTAGCAAGACTTTGATTCCTCGCCCCGGCCCGAGGCTTGATTGCCACGTGGTTCCCCCAATCCGTCGCTGCTTCGCAGCGCCACCTTTCCCCCCTCCGGAGGGAAAGGAAGGGAGCGTTGCTGGACGCGCGTTGACGGCAAGAAGCTTGGCGCCTTTCCTCTACCCCGTCGATCGGGGGAGAGGTGGCTCGGCGAAGCCGAGACGGAGTGGGGGTCGACCAGCGCTACATTAGACAATGCATGACACTATCGCCAAAGACTTGAAAAATGTGCGCGTGCCGTAGCCGCTCCCGTGGGGGCGAGAAACCCACGGATTGTGAGCGAAGTTTTAATCGCTTCGGCGCCATGGTGGCCGCTCGCCAGGAGTTTTGCCATGCCCGACACGTCCTACACCCCGAAAGGCCCGGCGGGGGCCGATGGCTCGCGGCGTGGCGGCCGGGCAGGGCAGGACAGTTCAGAGGATCGCGGCGACGCCGCGACCATCGCCCGGCTCAAGGCCGAAGTCGCGGCGCAGGCCGCACTCATCGCCAGGCAGGATGTTTCGCTGGCCCACAGCCGCAAGATCTTCGACCGCGCCTCGGTGGCCGCGCGCATCGGCGTTTGGGAGTGCAGCCTGCCCGACGAGCAACTGACCTGGACCGATGTCGTCTATGATCTGTTCGACCTGCCGCGGGGCTCGGTGCTCGATCGAAAGGCGGCGCTGGAATGCTATCCGCAGAGTTCGCGCAAGGTTCTGGAGACGATGCGCGGCCGTGCGATCGAAGAGCGCGGTGGTTTTACCCTCGATGCCGAGATCACTACCTTCGCCGGCCGCAGCCGCTGGATCCGTATCACCGCCACCGTCGAGTGCGAAGAAGGCGTGCCGGTGCGCATCTTCGGCATGAAACAGGATATCACCGAGGAAAAGATCCTCTCGGACCGGATGCGCTATCTCGCCGAATTCGACGCCATGCCCGGACTCGCCAATCGCGGCCGCTTCCAGGCGCGGCTTGCCCATGCCGACGAAAGCCGTGCGCTCGGCGCGTTGCTGCTGGTCGATCTCGACGGGTTCAAGGCGGTCAACGACACGTTCGGCCATGTCGTCGGCGACGAATGCCTGAAGGCGGCGGCCGAGCGTCTTGCCGGCGGCTGCGGAGAAGCGGAACTGGTGGCGCGCGTCGGCGGCGACGAGTTCGCGGTGCTGCTTGGGCCGCATCTCGATCGAAGTGCCGTCTCCAGCGTGGCGCGCCGCCTCATCGAGGTGATGGGCAAGCCGCTTGCCGTCCGCGGCCAGTCGCTCAGGCTCGGCGCTTCGATCGGCATCGCCTTCACCGATGCGGGTCCGCCCTGCGACCTGTTCCAGCACGCCGACACCGCGCTCTATGCCGCCAAGGCGGCAGGCCGCAACACGTTCCGCATCTTCAAGGCCGAGCCCGGCGTGAAGGGTCGCAGCGCCGCCGCTTGAGCGTCAACCGCGGTTCCGGCTAGCATCATTGTTCCATCGGTTCTGTAGCGCTATTTTCGATTTGGCATGCGGGCGTTCGCGAAAAGAGTGCTATGGAAGTCACGCGAGCATCCTTGCTGCCGATTTTTCCCTGACATTCGAGGCCATCTTCGTGCGTGAACCGTCGCTGCTGCCGGTCTTTGGGAAACAGGGCGTCAAGGCGCCCGCCGCCGGGGCGGCGGTGCGAGCCCGGCCGGCGGGTATCGTGCCGCGACTGCGCGAGATCCTGGTCACGCATGGCGGCATGGCGTTGAAGCTGTCGGTCATCGCCTGGACGGTAATGATCCTGGCTGCCGTATTTTTCTTGATCAAGGGTTGAGGCTCGACAGAGCGGCCGGGCCGAAAGACGGGATGCCAGATGGCAAATCGCTACGCACTGCGCATGGAGCTTCCCCAGAGCTGGACCATCATCGATGTCTTCACCGGCCAGCCCGCCGTGGTGCGGCAAAGAGTGATGGTGGGCATGAGCCCGCGCGATGCCGAGGACATGGTGGTGCAGATGAATGTCCGCGACGTCAAACGCCGGGAGAGGGCGGAACGAAAGGGCTGATTCCTAAATCGCGTCGTGCTGAAGCGGATTCATGCGAATTGCTTTAGGTCTTTGTTTTCATGTCGTTTCCCAAACCCCAGGTACTTTTGGGCGACATGCATTGGCCGTCAGTGCAACTGCAATGCGGGGAGCAGAACGCAAGCCCTGATCCGGTTCACCGCATTCGGAAGCAGGTCTCAGCCGAAATCGTCCGATGTCAACACATACATGCTCTTGCGTGTGCGGTCGTAGGCCTTCGACGCCACATCGCGAATGACGCTGCTTTCGATGTCGAAGGTGGCGAGGTAGCCGGCTTCGGTGGCGCTGGTTCGCGGCTGGATCTTGGTCATCGCGTCGGCGGCGACGGAAAAGGAAATCTGGAACATGCCGTCATGGCCGACGAAGCGGATCCGCTTGCCGGCTTCGTCATAGCTGCGGCTGCGGTTAGGAAAGGTCAGGCTCATGTTCTTGCCTCCTTTGTTTTGGCGCCATTCCCAAGGGAAAGCGCTTCGCACTTTTCCTGGAATTGCTTAGGCTTTCTTCACAGCCCGCTTCTTCTTCGGCGTCGGGTTCAGGGCTTCCGCGACGCGGTCGGCCTCTTCCTTGGCCAGGCGCAATTGCCTCAGCCTTGCCGTCTTGATCTCCCTGGCCCTTGCCTCGGACATGTACTCGGCGGTGGCCTTGTTGCGCTCCGCCGTCTTCTTCTGCTTGTCGACAAAGCGGGCTTCAGCTTTTTCCATGATCGTCTGATTGCCGTCGGCCATTGTGGAAATCTCCTTGTGCCCTGAAATCGTGAAAGTGAACTTGTCCGATAAATAGGCACTCGACCGGCAAAATTCAATTTTTTGAATTATTTGACCGGTTTGGGGTACCACGAAACCGGGTGCCGAAATAATACTTTTCAATATTTAATTTTGGTCGCGAATAATTTTGGCACTCCTATCTATCGAGTGCCAAAGCGCCTATAGGATGGGTGCGGCCGCCTAAGCCGGCCCCAGAAAGAAGTTCTCATGAAGTTTCGGCCACTCCACGATCGCGTCGTCATCCGGCGCGCCGAAGGCGATATCAAATCCAAGGGCGGCATCATCATCCCCGACACTGCCAAGGAAAAGCCGCAGGAAGGCGAAGTCATCGCCGTCGGCCCCGGCGCACGCGACGAAAACGGCGCGCTTGTGCCGCTCGACGTCAAGGCCGGCGACCTCATCCTGTTCGGCAAATGGTCGGGCACCGAGGTCAAGATCGACGGCGAGGACCTTCTGATCATGAAGGAAGCCGACATCATGGGCGTCATCGACAAGAGCGAGACTGGCGTCATCGACAAGAGCGAGACGGCCGTCACCGACAAACCTGCGGCCAAGAAGGCCGCCTGACCCGGCAGACACCGAGCTTCGGCGGCTCGGTGGCGAACGGGTCCACTCACACGAACGGGATTGAAAAAATGTCTGCCAAGGAAATCAAATTCGCCACCGACGCGCGCGACCGCATGTTGCGCGGCGTCGAGCTTCTCAACAACGCCGTCAAGGTGACTCTCGGTCCCAAGGGCCGCAATGTCGTCATCGGCAAGGCCTATGGCGCGCCGCGCATCACCAAGGACGGCGTCACCGTCGCCAAGGAAATCGAGCTTGCCGACAAGTTCGAGAACATGGGCGCGCAGATGGTGCGCGAAGTGGCCTCGAAGACCAATGACCTCGCCGGCGACGGCACCACCACGGCAACCGTGCTGGCCGCCTCGATCCTGCGCGAAGGCGCCAAGCTGGTCGCCGCCGGCATGAACCCGATGGACTTGAAGCGCGGCATCGACCAGGCCGTCGCCGCTGTCGTCGTGGAAATCAAGGCCAAGGCCAAGAAGGTCAAGTCGTCGGCCGAGATCGCCCAGGTCGGCACCATCGCCGCCAATGGCGATGCCAGCGTCGGCGCCATGATCGCCAAGGCGATGGACAAGGTCGGCAATGACGGCGTCATCACCGTCGAGGAAGCCAAGACCGCCGAAACCGAGCTCGACGTCGTCGAGGGCATGCAGTTCGATCGCGGCTATCTCTCACCCTATTTCGTCACCAATGCCGACAAGATGCGTGTCGAGCTGGAAGAGCCCTATGTGCTCATCCACGAGAAGAAGCTCGGCAATCTGCAGGCGATGCTGCCGATCCTCGAAGCCGTGGTGCAGAGCGGCCGGCCGTTGCTTATCATCGCCGAGGACGTCGAAGGCGAGGCGCTGGCCACGCTGGTCGTCAACAAGCTGCGTGGCGGCCTCAAGGTCGCGGCGGTCAAGGCGCCGGGCTTCGGCGACCGCCGCAAGGCGATGCTGGAAGACATAGCGGTGCTGACGGCAGGCCAGATGATCTCCGAGGATCTCGGCATCAAGCTTGAAAACGTCACCATCGAGATGCTCGGCCGCGCCAAGCGCGTGCTGATCGAGAAGGACACCACCACGATCGTCGACGGCGCCGGCACCAAGGCGACCATCCAGGCGCGCGTTGCCCAGATCAAGGGCCAGATCGAGGAGACGACGTCCGACTACGACAAGGAAAAGCTGCAGGAGCGGCTGGCCAAGCTGTCAGGCGGCGTTGCCGTCATCCGCGTCGGCGGCGTCACCGAGTCGGAAGTGAAGGAAAAGAAGGATCGCATCGACGACGCGCTGAACGCAACGCGCGCGGCGGTCGAGGAAGGCATCGTGCCCGGCGGCGGCGTGGCTCTGCTGCGCGCCAAATCGGCGCTATCAGGCCTGAACGGCGCCAATGCCGATGTCACCGCCGGCATCTCGATCGTTCTGCGGGCGCTCGAAGCGCCGATCCGCCAGATCGCCGAGAATTCCGGCGTCGAAGGCTCGATCGTGGTCGGCAAGCTCGCCGACAGCAAGGACCACAATCAGGGCTTCGACGCCCAGAACGAGACCTATGTGGACATGATCAAGGCCGGCATCGTCGACCCGGCGAAGGTCGTACGCACCGCACTGCAGGACGCCGGCTCGATCGCGGCCCTGCTGATCACCGCCGAGGCGATGATCACCGACGTTCCGCCGAAGGATGCGGCACCGGCGGGCGGCGGCTACTAGGATTCAGACGGCCTGCGACGCCAACGATTGGCGAAAGCGGCGACAACATCTGTCCAGCCGATAGATAGGTAACACTTTGAACCGGATACATAGGTAACACTTCTCCCCTCTATTCGTCCGCCGCAGCGCCAAGCGGTTTGGTTGGCGCGGCGCTGCGGCGGACGAGCTTCATGCGCCTCGTGTCGATGATGCCGAGGGGATGGGCATAGAAGGAAAGCGCCCATTGGCCATCCTCGGTTTCGGTGGCCGCGACCGCTTCACCGGCCAGCGTTTGCGAGACATAGATGAAGCCGCCATTCCATCGGATCTCGCCATTGTGGCGCACGTGGCGGACCGCGGCCTCGGCCGGATAATCGGGCTCGGGTGGCGTTCTTGGCATGAGGCGCTGTGAGCGACGGTAATGCTGGGCTGGAGTGTCCATGGCCAGCGCCTCATGCGGTCGCTCCTCATTGTAGCTGCGCCGAAAGGCCTCGAAGGCTCGACCCTGAGCTGTTCTGTCGGCTTGCGGGTGCTTGGCCAGCGGCAGCATGGTCAGATGAAAGCGCTCATGGCGGCCGTTCTGCTGCGGCTTGCCGGGCGCGATCCGCTCCAGCACGATGCCAAGTTTGACGAAGCGCGCGGCAAGTGGCGTCAGCCCGGCGACGCCGGCCGACGCGAACGGCGGGCCATTGTCGCTTCTGAAGCGATCCGGCAGCCCATGCTCCTCAAACAACCGCTCGAACACCGGCCAGGCCTCGGCATCGGCCGTCGAGCCCGTTGC
>NZ_JAIUIQ010000013.1:0-168023 GCF_020165735.1 Mesorhizobium sp. B283B1A | reverse complement strand
CGCCCCCCCCCCCCCCCCCGGGCCTGGCCAGGGATCAGTCCTTGCTGACGAAGCGCGACGGATGCACATCCATCACGTTGTCGACGAAGCCATGCAGCTTCGAGGAAACGATGTCGTGGTAGCTGTAGTAGAGAAGCGGAATCTGGCCGACATCGTCGACCAGGATGCGCTCGGCCTCGGAGAGCTCCTTCATGCGCTCTTCGGGCTTGCCGCCGGCGGCCGCGGCCTTGTCCATGGCCGCCTCATAGGCCGGGCTGTCGTAGTTCGAGTAGTTGTTGCCGCTCGCCTTGCGCGAGATGCCGAGGAAGGTTTCGGGATCCTTGTAGTCGGCGATCCAGGCGGCACGGGCCACGTCATAGTCGCCCTTCTGCTCGAGGAAGGAATAGTGGGTCTTGGTGTCGGTGTTGAGCAGGGTGACGTCGACGCCGAGCGGCTTCAGCTGTTCCTGGATGGCGACCGCGGTGTTCTTGTGGTTCTCCGAGGTGTTATAGCGGATTTCCATCTTCAGCGGATGCTCCGGCGTGTAGCCGAGCTTCTCGAGGATTTTCTTGGCTGCGTCCTCACGGTCGATCTGCGGCATGTCGGCATATTTGGCCACTGCCGGCGTATAGCCCTCGATGCCCGGAGGCACCATCGAATAGCCAGGCAGCATCGAGTTCTGCCAGACTTTTTCGGCCAGGAAGTCGCGGTCGATCGCCATCGAGATGGCGTTGCGCAGCTCGGGATTGTTCCAAGGCGCCTTGTCGGTCTTGATCGCGTAATAGTAGGTGCCGAGATATGGACCGACGTGGATCTGGTCGCCGAACTTGGTCTTGAGATCGGCGAGCTGTTCGGTCGGCAGGTCGTCATAGCTGTCGAGTTCGCCGGCCTCGAAGCGCTTCATCGCCGATGAGCGGTCTTCGGTGGGGATGTAGTTGACCACGTCGAACTTGACGGTCGCGGCGTCCCAGAATTTCGGATTCTTGACCAGTTTCATGTGGTCGTTGGGAACCCATTCGGCCAGCGTATAGGCCCCGTTCGAGACAAGATTGCCGGGCTTGATCCAATCGGCGCCGAGCTTTTCGATGGAGGCCTTGCTGACCGGATAGGTCGCCTGGTGGGTCAGCATCTCCAGGAAGTAAGGCGTCGGCGCCTTCAGCGTCACCTCCAGGGTGTTGGCGTCGATCGCCTTGACACCCATGTCCTCAGGCTTGCCCTTCTTGGTGTTGACGTCCTCCGCACCCTTTACCGGATAAAGCATCGAGGCGTATTCGGCGCCCGTCGCCGGGTCTTCCAATCGATGGAACGCGTAGACGAAATCGTCCGCCGTCACCGGGCTGCCGTCCGACCACATGCCGTCCTTGCGCAGCTTGAAGGTATAGACGGTGCCGTCGTCCGATACCGTCCAGCTCTCGGCGGCGCCAGGAATGAGGTTCGCCTTCTCGTCCTGCATGACGAGGCCCTGGAACAGGTCGCGCAGGACATTGGCTTCATAAACCGTCGAGGTCTTGTGCGGGTCGACGGATTCTGATTCTGCAGCGGTGCCGCGGTTGTAGACAATTTCGGCGAAAGCCGGCGTGTAGAAAGTGCCGGCGGTCACTGCCATGGTCGTGGCGAAAACCGTCGCCTTCAGCATGTTTTTCAGCATGAAGTTCTCCCTGTCGGCGCTGCCGTCGGCGCGCCTCTAAGTGTTGACGCCCCGGAGCCGATGGCTGGCCCCTTCGAGCGCGCCGCCGGTTCCCCCCGGCAGCTGGTGGCAGGAGACTAGACAGGAGGTAAGCTCTTTTCAACCGAGTACTGATTGACCCTAAGTCAATCAGTATAGCTGAAGAAGCAACGCCTAATTTAGAGCGGCTTTTTCAATCGCATGCACCCCCTGATTGCACCCAGGGTTTTCGCTTTCTGCATGCGAACTTTGGCATGCTGGTATCATGGTTCAGATCCTCATTTCCAAGGTCCGAAGGCGTGCGTTCCGAATGGACGCTTCGGGAACTTCAGCGGTCGAGTTCGCTCTGTTGTCACCGCTGTTCATCCTTCTCTTGCTCGGAATGGTTGCATACGGCATCTATTTCGGAGCCGCCAGCTCTATTCAGCAGATTGCGGCCGACGCCGCCCGGACGGCGATCGCCGGGTTGAACCAGACCGAGCGCCAGACGCTGGTGGCCGCATTCCTCACCAACAACGCCGCCGGCTATCCCTTCGTGGACGCCAGCAAACTGTCCTACCAGGCCAATGACAGCGTGGCCGACGGCAGCCAGTTCGTGGTGTCCGTCTCGTACGATGCGCGCAACCTGCCGATCTGGAATCTCTTCCCGGGCATAGCGATGCCCGGGACCACGATCAAACGCCAGTCGACGATCAGGGTCGGAGGGATCTGAAAATGCCGATGCGGGCGGGCAAGGGCATCGGCCGGCTTGCACGGTCGATGGTGGGAGACAGCAAGGCGAATTTCGCCGTGATGACGGCACTGATCGCTCCGGTCGCATTGGCGCTGGCGGCGGTGGCGATCGACGAGGCCTCGATCTACACTGAGCGCCGGGAAGCCCAGGCGATGGTCGACCTGGCGGCGATCACCGCGGCCTCGAACATCAACAATGTCAACACGGCAGTCGTCACCACGCTCACCGATAACGGCATGCCAGGCGTCGTCGTTCAAGCTTCCGGCCAGACCATTGCCCCGGCGGTCGGCAAGACGGTGGTGACGGTCACGCAAGGCCGATATGCCTCATCGACCGCCACTGTCACCCAGCGCTTCCAGGCGGGGGTGACCCCCTACAATGCAGTGCGTGTCACGCTGGCGAAAATCCCCGCCCGCTATTTCGCCAGTTCGCTCATCCCCACACCGGTGATCGGCACCCAAGCCACGGCCAGCATGACGCCGCAGGCGACATTCTCGGTCGGGTCGAGGCTGCTCGGCGTCAATGGCGGCATCCTCAATGCGCTTTTGAGCGGACTTCTCGGCGGCAACATCTCGCTCAGCGTCATGGACTATAACGGGCTGATTTCGGCCGATGTCAGCGTGCTTTCCTTCATCAGTGCGCTCGCCACACAATTGAACGTGACCGGCGGTACCTATTCGAACGTCCTGGCCTCGAAGGCGACGGTGGGCCAGATCGCCACCGCAATGGCCAACGTCCCCGGCCTCGGCAACACGGCAAAGATCGCGCTGCAGAGCATTGCGTCCAAGTCGACGAGCACGGTCAAGATCCCGCTCAGCAGTCTTGTCGACCTTGGTTCCATTGGCAGCCTGGGGCTCGGGCAACAGCCGTCCGGCCTTGGCGTGGACGCAAGCGCGATGGGAATGCTGACCGCCGCCGCAGTGCTCGCGAACGGCACCAACCAGGCCGACATCGATCTCGGCGCCACCATCCCGGGATTGCTTTCCACCAAGCTCAGCATCGCCATTGGCGAGCCGGCGCAATCCTCGCCATGGCTCGCGGTCGGCGGCATCGGCACTGTCGTTCGAACGGCCCAGACGCGCATCAAACTGACGGCGTCCGTCGGTGTCGGCACACCAGGTCTCGGCGGCGGCATCAGCCTGCTGGCCGTCAACCTGCCGCTCAATGTCGAAGTCGCCTATGCCGAAGCCAAGCTGACCGACATCACTTGTCCGGCAGGACCGTCCAGCATCAGTGTTTCCATTGCCGCGCATCCCGGTATTGCCCGGCTCAACCTGGCCAACAGCAACAATCCCTCCGGCTTCGCGGATTTCAGCCAGCCACAGACCTTCACCGACGCCGAGATCGCGAATGTGAGCTTCAAGCTCCTGCTGATCAACATCCCGCTGATCAAGGTGATGGGTTCGGCCGCGACCGCGATCACCAACAACAGCCCGCAAACCTTGACGTTCAACGCGACCGACATCGCCAACAAGACGATCAAGACCGTTTCGACACGAAATATCTCGCAGTCGCTGACCACGTCGCTGGTCAACAACCTGTCGCTTTCGGTCAATGCGCTTGGTCTCGGCATCGATCTGACCGCGCTGCTTGGAACGGTGAAGCCGGCGGTGGTGACCCTGCTTAACACTGTCACGGCGCCGGTCGACGACCTGCTTTACAATGTGCTGTCAGCGCTGGGTGTCGGCGTCGGCCAGGCCGACGTGCGTGTCACCGGCGCGATCTGCGGACGCGCGGTGCTCGTTCAGTAAGGCATTTGCGCCAAGCGGATCGCTTGGCGCAAAGACCGCCAATCAGTCGAGCCGACCGAGGAAGCGACCGAGAGCCGGCAGCGAAAGCGCTTCTCCCTCGACTGCAGCAGTGCCATCCAACACAACGGCGACCGGACCAATGTCCGGCGGCAGCGGCCAATTTGTCGCCTCCCCGGCGAAATTGAAGACACAGAGCAGCCTCTCCCCGCCTGCTTCGCGGATGAAGGCGAGCACGTCACCCTCGGCGTCAAGGAAGTGGATCGAACCGCCGACCAGCGCCGAATGCCGTTTGCGCAAGGCGAGCGCCGAGCGATAGGCGGACAGCACCGATTGCTCGTCGCTGTTCTGCACATCGACCGCGCGGGCGCGATGGCTCGCCGGCACCGGCAGCCAGGGCCTGCCGGTGGAGAAGCCGGCATTGTCGACCCCAGCCTCCCAGACCATCGGCGTGCGGCAGCCATCCCGGCCCTTCACACCGGGCCAGAAGCGGATGCCGACGGGATCGCGCAAATCCTCATAAGCAAGCTCGGCCTCCTCCAGGCCGAGTTCCTCGCCCTGGTAGAGGCAGATCGAGCCGCGCAGGCAGGCGAGCAGCATGATCGAGAATCTGGCCACCGCGTCGGGGGCGCCGTCCGGCGGCGTCCAGCGGCTGACGTGGCGCACCACGTCATGGTTGGAGAAGGCCCAGCAGACCCAGCCATCGGCCACCGCATTTTCAAAGGCCGCGACGCAGCCGCGCACATGCGCCGCTGAAAACTGCGGACCGAGCAAATCGAACGTGTAGCACATCTGCAGCATGTCGCCGCCGGAGGTGTAGGCGGCGAGCGTCTGCAGGGAACGGCCTTCATCGCCGATCTCGCCGACCGCGGCGCGGTCCTCATACTCGTCCAGCAGCGCCCGGAAACGCCTGAGGAAGGCAAGGTTCTCCGGTTGCGTCTTGTCGAACATATGCTCCTGGTAAAGATAGGTGTTGGTCTCGCCGTTGGTGCCGGCGACGCTCGACGCCAAAGGCGGATTGCTGCGCAGCCAGCGGTCGTGGACATAGTAATTGACCGTGTCGAGCCGGAAACCGTCGACGCCACGCTCCAGCCAGAACCGCACCGTGTCCAGAAGCGCGTCCTGGACCTCCGGGTTGTGGAAATTCAAATCCGGCTGCGAGGCGAGGAAATTGTGCAGGTAATATTGCCGCCGGGTCGAATCCCACTCCCAGGCCGGGCCACCGAAGACGGACAGCCAGTTGTTGGGTGCATTGCCATCGGGTTTCGTATCGGCCCAGACGTACCAGTCAGCCTTGGGATTGTCGCGGCTTGAACGGCTTTCGATGAACCATTCATGCTTGTCGGACGAGTGCGACAGCACCTGGTCGATGATGATCTTCAGACCCAGCCGATGCGCCTCGGCGACCAGCGCGTCAAAATCCTCCAGTGTGCCGAACATCGGATCGACGGCGCGATAATCCGAAACGTCGTAGCCCATATCGGCCATCGGCGACTTGAAGAAGGGCGACAGCCAGACGGCATCGACGCCAAGCGAGGCGATGTGGGCCAGCCTTGCCGTGATGCCCCTGAGATCGCCGCTGCCGTCGCCTGTCGTGTCCTGGAAGGAGCGCGGATAGACTTGATAAATGACGCAGCCGCGCCACCATTCCGCGCCCTGCCCGGAATTGTCGTCAGCCATCACGAACCCTTCCTGTCGTGGCTCTTGCCGGGCCGGCGCGGACCAATTTTTTCCGCATCGGATTGCCCGAAAACCGGTTGCCACTTTTCGATCCGATGCTCTGTCATAAAACTCACACTGCGGCCCGGCAGCGGGCGTGCAAGGTCGATCGCCTGCGTTTCGATCGCCGGCTGCCATCGGAACCCTTCCCGTACTGGCAGAGTGAAGACGCATTGACGGCGATCGCCGTTGACCATGATGGCAAGGCGGCCGCCCCCGGCATCGCCCAGCAGCATGACGAGGCGATGCCGGGCGGGATCATTCCAGTCCGCCTCGGCAAGCGGCGCGCCGGTTTCCGCCAGCCAGGCGACGTCGGGGATGCCTGAAGACTCGGCCACCTCACCCGTCAGCAAATGCGTGTCCGACAAGGCAGGAACGGCGCGGCGAAGTGCCGCGAGCGCCGAGGTGTATCGCTCCAGCGCCTGGTCGCGGCCTGCCCAGTCGAGCCAGGTGATCGCGTTTTCCTGCGCGTAGGCGTTGTTGTTGCCCTTCTGTGTGCGGCCGAATTCGTCGCCTGCGGTCAGCATGATCGTTCCGCGCGAGGCGAAAAGCGTCGCAAGCAGCGCGCACCGGTCGTCGAAGCGCGCCTTGGCGATCGCCGTGTCGTCCGTCTCGCCCTCGGCGCCATTGTTCCAGGACAAATTGTCGTTGTGACCGTCGCGGTTCTGCTCGCCATTGGCCGCGTTGTGCTTGCGCTCATAGGCAACGATGTCGGCCAGCGTCATGCCGTCATGCGCGGCGATGAAATTGACGCTGCGGCTGGTCGGCTGGCCGCCCTTGCCGAAAATATCGGACGAGCCGGCAAGCCGCGTCGCCAGCCCACCGATCATGCCGGCATCGCCGCGCCAGAAGCGTCTGGCGTCGTCGCGGTAGCGATCGTTCCATTCAAGGAAAGGCGGCCGGAAATTGCCGAGCTGATAGCCGTCGGGACCGATGTCCCACGGTTCGGCGATCAACACGCGGTCGGCAAGGACAGGATCGCCGGCGATCGCCCCGAGCAACGGCGCGGCCGCATCGAACGCGCCGTCGACGCGGCCCAGCACCGGCGCCAGATCGAAGCGGAAACCGTCGACGCCGGCATGGCGGACGAAATGGCGAAGCGTGTCGAGCACCATTTCCCGCACCACCGGGTGGTCGCAGGCGACCGTGTTTCCGGTGCCGGTGTCATTGACCAGCCTGCCATCCGGCTGGTGCCGGTAGTAGGCTTGATTGTCGAGGCCGCGCAGCGACAGGGTCGGCCCCAGCCGATCGCTTTCCCCCGTGTGGTTGAAGACGAGGTCGAGGATGGTGCCGATACCGGCCTCACGCAGTGCCGCGACCGCGTCGCGCAATTCAGCCAGGCCGCCGGGCGCCAGGCGCGGGTCGAGCGCCATGAAGGTGACGGGATTGTAGCCCCAGGCATTGCTCAACCCCAGCGGCGGCAGATGCCGCTCGTCGATCGACGCCGTCACCGGCATCAGTTCGACGGCGGCGACGCCGAGCTTTTTGAGATGCTCGATGATGACAGGATGAGCAAGTGCCGCGATCGTACCGCGCTGCTCTTCCGGAATGTCCGGATGCAGCTTGGTGAACGAGCGAACGTTCAGTTCATAGATCAGCCCACCCGGCGAAAAGACAGGCGCCCGGGCCGGCATCGGCCTGGACAGCGCGAGCGCCACGGTCTTCGGCATCAATGATGCCGTGTCGGCACCTTCGTTGCGCCGCGCGGCAAGCCGCCAGTGATAGGCATAGGGCCGATCGATTTCGATACCATAGGGATCGGTCAACAGCTTGTCTGGGTCGAACCACCGCCCTTGCTCAGGCGCATAATCGCCGTCGGCGCGAAAGCCATAGCGCGTGCCGGCGGCGAGACCGGAGACGAAGAGTGCGTGGACGCTCTGTCCTTCCGGCTGGAGTTCAAGCCGGTCGGTCTCGTGGTAGCCCGCACGATCGAAGATCGACACCCAGAGGCGCCTCGCCGACGAGGACCAGACGGCGAAGCGGATGCCGTCACGGGTGACGGTGGCGCCGAGTTGGATCATGCAGGCTCCCCCTTCTCCCACAGGGGAAGAAGGAAAACGCGCAGCACCGTTCTCAAGTAATCACGCTCGGCTTGTTGCGGCCGGTGTGGCTCTTGATCCCGGCAATGTCGTCGGCCGCCGCGATCAGGTCGGCGAGCGCTTCCTGCGTGTCGAGATCGTGCCTCGCCTTGTCCGGCTCGTAGCGCTCGATATAGACGCGCAAGGTCGCGCCCGAGGTGCCGGTGCCGGAGAGCCGGAAGACGACGCGCGAGCCGCCTTCGAACAGCACCCTGATGCCCTGGTGCTCGCTGGTCGAGCCGTCGACGGGATCGTGATAGGCGAAGTCGTCGGCATTGGCGATCTTCAGGCCACGCACGCTGGTGCCGGGCAGCGAACCGAGCTTGGCGCGCAACTCGTCGACCAACGCGTTGGCACGGTCGCTCTCGACCTCCTCATAGTCGTGGCGCGAATAGTAGTTGCGCCCATAGGCCGCCCAGTGCTCGGTGACCACCTGCTTGCAGCTTTCGCCGCGCGCGGCGAGGATGTTGAGCCACAACAGCACCGCCCACAGGCCGTCCTTTTCACGCACATGGTTGGAGCCGGTGCCGGCGCTCTCCTCGCCGCAGATCGTCGCCATGCCGGCATCCAGCAGATTGCCGAAGAACTTCCAGCCGGTCGGCGTCTCGTAGATGCCGATGCCGAGTTTTTCGGCGACGCGGTCGGCAGCACCGCTGGTCGGCATCGAGCGGGCGATGCCCTTCAGCCCGTCCTTGTAGCCCGGCGCCAGGCGGGCATTGGCGGCGAGCATCGCCACCGAATCCGATGGGGTGACGAAAATGCCCTTGCCGATGATCAGATTGCGATCGCCGTCACCGTCGGAAGCAGCACCGAAATCCGGTGCGTCGGCGCCCATCATCTCGTCATAGAGGTGCTTGGCATGGACCAGGTTCGGGTCCGGATGATGGCCGCCGAAATCCGGCAGCGGCTTGAAGTTGCGGCAGGTGCCGTTCGGAGCGCCGAGCCGGTTTTCGAGGATTTCCTTGGCGTAAGGGCCGGTCACCGCATGCATGGCGTCGAAGCGCATGCGGAAGCCAGACTTGAACAGCTTGCGCAGCGCATCGAAGTCGAACAGGCTTTCCATGAGCTCGGCATAGTCGGCGACCGGATCGATGATCTCGACCGTCATGCCGGCGGCTTTGACCGTGCCTATCGTGTCGATGTCGATCGGATCGATGTCGGCGGTCTTGAAGGTCGAAATCGCCTTGGTCTTGGCGAAGATCGCATCGGTCAGCTTTTCAGGCGCCGGGCCGCCATTGCCGGCATTGTACTTGATGCCGAAATCCTCGTGCGGACCGCCGGGATTGTGGCTGGCCGACAAGATGATGCCGCCGAAGGTCTTGTATTTGCGGATGACGTGCGAGGCGGCGGGCGTCGACAGGATACCGCCCTGCCCGACCATCACCTTGCCGAAGCCGTTGGCGGCTGCCATGGCGATGGCCTTCTGGATGACCTCGCGGTTGTAGAAGCGGCCGTCGCCGCCAATCACCAGGGTCTTGTCCTTGAACCCGTCGAGCGCGTCGAAGATCGACTGGATGAAATTCTCGGCATAGTGCTCCTGCTGGAACACGGGCACCTTCTTGCGCAGGCCCGACGTGCCTGGCTTCTGGTCTAGATAGGGTTTGGTGGGGAAGGTACGGATCATGCTTCAGGCAACCCTTTTCGAAAGCAGCGAGCGATAGAGTTCAATGTATTTTTCCGCGCTCTTGTCCCATGACACATCGGCCTTCATGCCCTGGCGCTGCAGCGATTTCCAGATCGCCGGATCGGCATGTGCATCGACGAGACGACGCATGGCGTGCAGCAAGGCGCCGCCATTGTTGGGAGCGAACTGGAAGCCGGTGGCGACGCCGGCCGACACGGCGGCCTCGTTGGCATCGATGACCGTGTCCGCCAGGCCGCCGGTGCGGGCGACCACCGGCACGCAGCCATAGCGCAGGCCATAAAGCTGCGTCAGCCCACAGGGTTCGAAGCGCGAGGGAATGACGATGGCGTCGCAGCCACCCTGCATGATGTGAGACAGCGCCTCGTCATAGCCGACGACGACGCCGATACGGCCACGGTGGCGTGCGGCGGCGGCGAGCAGCGCACCTTCAAGGCCGGCATCGCCCGAGCCCAGTATGGCCAGGCGCGCCCCGGTCGCAACGATGCCGTCGACCGCCATTGCCAAGATATCCATGCCCTTTTGCCAGGTCAGGCGGCTGACGACGCAGACAATCGGGCTGCCGTCGGGCTCCAGACTGAAGCGCGCCTCAACCGCTGCCCGATTAGGCGTGCGCGCATCGAGTGTTTCGGCGGTGTAGTTCGACACCAGGTGCTTGTCGGTTTCCGGATCCCAGATGCCGACGTCGATGCCGTTGACGATGCCATAGAGATCGCTGGAACGCATGTTGATGAGCCCGTCGAGGCCCATGCCGAATTCCGGCGAGCGGATTTCCTGCGCATAGGTCGGGCTGACCGTGGTGATCGCCCAGGCGGCCTGCAGGCCGGCCTTGAGAAAGCCGACGCCGCCATAATATTCGACGCCATCGAGCGCCATAGCCGCCGCCGGCAAGCCAAGCTCGCCGAAGATGCCGGCGCCGAACTGGCCCTGGAAGGCGAGGTTGTGGACGGTCATCATCGAGGGCACGCCGACCGCCTTGCCGTAGCGCATATAAGCCAGCGTCATCGCCGACTGCCAGTCATGGGCGTGGACGATGTCGGGCTGGTAACCGGAGATGGCGCCGCCGGCGATGTCGCCGCCGACCTGGCTCAATGCCGCGAAGCGCCGCCAATTGTCCGGCCAGTCGCCACCGCTGGCATCGCCATAGGGACCGCCGGGGCGATCGAACAAATGCGGCGCGTCGAGCACGAACAGTTCGAGGCCGGCAAGCTGGATGGAATGGACGGAAGCCTTGCCGCCTTGCAGCAAGGGGTATTGCAGGACAGCCTTTTTTTTCTTGAAGGCGGCCATCACGCTCGGAAAGCCCGGCATGAGCGCGCGCATGCTCACGCCCTTGGCCGCCAGCGCGATGGGAAGCGCACCAGTCACATCGGCAAGTCCGCCGGTCTTGATCAGCGGGAAGATCTCTGGCGTGACCGACAGAACCTGCATGCGTTTATGGTCCGATTTTGTGTCTACAGCTTCAGCTTGTCGATCATGTCCTGCGTGACCAGGCAGATGCCTTTTTCCGAGACCCGAAAACGCTTGGCGTCGAGAGTTGGGTCTTCGCCCACCACCAGCCCTTCCGGTATCCTAACACCATGGTCGATGACCACGCGCTTCAACTTTGCGTTCCGGCCGACATGAACGTCGGGCAGCATGACGACTTCCTCCAGCGTCGAATAGGAATTGATGCGCGCGCCGGTGAAGATCAGGCTTCTCTTCAGCGAAGCGCCGGAGACGATGCAGTCGCCCGAGACCAGCGAGGACACGGCCGAGCCACGGCGGCCGTCCTCGTCATGGACGAACTTTGCCGGCGGCTTCAACTCGGCATAGGTCCAGATCGGCCAGTCGCGATCATAGAGGTCGAGTTCGGGCGTCACGTCGGTCAGATCGATATTGGCTTCCCAATAGGCATCGACCGTGCCGACATCGCGCCAGTAGGCCTCGTTCTCGGCGGTCGAGCGCACGCAGGACTTGGCGAAGCGGTGGGCGATCGCCTTACCGTGCTGGACGATATAGGGGATGATGTCCTTGCCGAAGTCGCGGCTCGAGCCGGGCTCGGCGGCGTCGCGGCGCAGTTGTTCCATCAGGAACTTGGTCTTGAACACGTAGATGCCCATCGAGGCCAGGGCAAACTCGGGCTTGTCGGGAATGCCGGGCGGGTCGGCGGGCTTTTCGACGAAGGCGATGATGTTGTCCTTGGCATCGACATGCATGACGCCGAACCCGGTCGCTTCCATGCGCGGCACTTCAAGGCAGCCGACGGTGACATCGGCGCCGGCGTCGACATGCTGGCGCAGCATCAGCTCATAGTCCATCTTGTAGATGTGGTCGCCGGCGAGGATGACCATGTATTCGGGGCCGTAGGCCTCGATGATGTCGATGTTCTGGTAGACGGCGTCGGCCGTGCCTTCATACCACTGCGTTTCCGACACGCGCTGGCTGGCAGGCAGGATATCGAAGCTTTCGTTTCGTTCGGGCCGCAGGAAGTTCCAGCCGCGCTGCAAATGGCGGATCAGCGAATGCGCCTTGTATTGGGTGGCGACGCCAAGGCGGCGGATGCCGGAATTGAGCGCATTGGAGAGCGCGAAATCGATGATGCGCGTCTTGCCGCCGAAATAGACAGCCGGCTTGGCGCGCCGGTCGGTCAGTTCCTTGAGGCGGCTGCCGCGGCCGCCGGCCAATACGTAGGCCATGGCATCGCGCGCCAGCGGCTGGGTCCGTTTCAAGTCTGCCATTTCTACCCTCCCAAGTTACTCAGTCTCGCCCTGTTGCCCCGCCTTGACGGGCTCAGCCGGCTACGAGTTCAAGCATGATCGTCGACAGCGGCGGCAAGAGCATCGTTGCCGAGATGCTTTTGCCCTCCGCCCTTGCCTCGACCAAGCCGCCATTGCCCATGCCGGAGCCGCCATATTCGGACGCGTCGGTGTTGATGATCTCGCGCCACTTGCCGGCCTTCGGCAACGGCACGCGATAATTGTCGCGCGGCACCGGCGTGAAATTGGAGATGACGGCCACCGGGCTGCCGCCCGGCGCGTTGCGTACCCAGGCAAAAACCGAATTCTGGCTGTCATCGACGATCAGCCAGGAGAAGCCTTCCGGCTCGCAGTCACGGCCGTGCAGCGCCGGGCGCGAACGGTAGAGATAGTTGAGATCGCGCACCGTCTGCCAGACGCCGCGATGCGGGCGGAAATCGAGCAGGTTCCAGTCCAGCGCGCGCGCCTCGCTCCATTCGCGGCGCTGCGCGAATTCCTGTCCCATGAACAAGAGCTTCTTGCCGGGATAACCCCACATGAAGCCGTAATAGGCACGCAACGTCGCGAATTTCTGCCAGTCGTCGCCGGCCATCTTGCCAAGCAGCGTGCCCTTGCCGTGCACGACCTCGTCATGCGAGAGCGGCAGCACGAAATTCTCCGAGAAAGCATAGGTCAGGCCGAAGGTCAGGTCGTTGTGGTGGTGCTTGCGGAAGATCGGCTCCTTGGCGAAATACTCCAGCGTGTCGTGCATGAAGCCCATGTTCCACTTGAAGCCGAAGCCAAGCCCGCCTTCATGCACGGGCGCCGAGACCTTCGGCCATGAGGTCGATTCCTCGGCGATGGTCATGACGCCTGGATGGTGGCCGTAGACCTCCTTGTTCATCTTCTGCAGAAAGGAGACAGCTTCCAGGTTCTCGCGGCCGCCCTTCTCGTTGGGGATCCACTCACCTTGCTTGCGTGAATAGTCGAGGTAGAGCATTGAGGCGACCGCATCGACGCGCAGTCCGTCGACATGGTATTTTTCGGCCCAGAACAGCGCGTTGTTGACCAGGAACGACACCACCTCGCGGCGGCCGAAATTGTAGATCGCGGTGTTCCAGTCGGGGTGAAAGCCCTTGCGCGGATCGGCATGCTCATAGAGCGCGGTGCCGTCGAAATGGACCAACCCGTGCTCGTCGACCGGAAAATGCGCCGGCACCCAGTCGAGGATGACGCCGATGCCGGCACGGTGGGCGCCGTCGACAAAGCGGGCAAAGCCGTCAGGATCGCCAAAGCGGGCCGATGGCGCGTAGAGGCCGGTCGTCTGGTAGCCCCAGGACGGATCATAGGGATGTTCGGAGATCGGCAGGAACTCGATGTGGGTGAAGCCGGTCTCGACGGCATAGGGGATCAGCCGATCGGCCAGTTCGTCCCATGACAGGAACGTGCCATCGTCGCGAAGCTGCCAGGAGCCGGCGTGGACCTCGTAGATCGAGATGGCCTCGCGCCGGGGATCGGCGTTGCGCCAGAACGTGCGATGCGCCTCGTCGCCCCACTGATGGGCGGGCGGCACGGCGACGACCGAAGCGGTGGCCGGGCGCAGTTCGGACTTCAAGGCGAAAGGATCGGCCTTCAGCGGCAGCCTGACGCCGTCGGGGCCGATGATCTCGTATTTGTAGGGCCGGCCGGCGCCGATATCGGGAATGAACACCTCCCAGATGCCGGTATCGCGGCGATCGCGCATCGAGTGGCGGCGGCCGTCCCAATCGTTGAAATCGCCGACCACCGAGACGCGCCGGGCATTTGGAGCCCATACGGCGAAATGCACGCCGGTGGCGCCCTCGTGCTCGATGACATGGGCGCCGAGCTTGTCGAACAGCCGGAGGTGCGAACCCTCAGCGATATAGTAGTCGTCCATCGGACCGAGTACCGGGCCGAACGAATAGGGGTCGGTCAGCCACCAGTCGCCGCCGGCATTGCGCGCGTGGTAGCGCAGCGGCTGCCGCTTCTTGATCGACAGCTTGCCTTCAAAGAAACCGGCATCGTCCCGCCTGGCCAGCTCACCGGCCTTGATGCCGGTCAGCGTGTAGGCGGTGACGAATTCAGCATTCGGAACGAAGCAACGGGCAAACAGGCCCTTGCCGACCTCATGGACACCGAGGACAGCGAACGGATCTCCGTGCGTGCCGGCAACAATCGCCGCAACATCGCTGGCTGGCGCCAGTCCGTCCGGCCCGCTTGTCGCAGCGGTCGCGCGCGGCTTCCTCATCAGGCAGTGTCCCTCCCAGGGCACCAGGTGTTTTGTTTCTGGTGATGCGAACTGACTTTCAACCCGCATCACCGGGACCACATTGCTCGTGGCCTCATGCAATCACATCAGGCAGGCACGTTCCAGATTTCTTTCGCGTATTGACGGATCGTGCGATCGGACGAGAACCAGCCGACGCGCGCGACGTTGCGGATCGCCTTGGCATACCAGTCCGGACTGTTGCGCCAGACGGCGTCGACCTCACGCTGAGCGGCGGCGTAGGCGTCGAAATCGGCGGCGACCATGAACCAGTCGCTGTCATAGAGGCCGTTGACGAGGTCGCGGTAGCGGTCGGGATCATCGGGCGAGAAGACGCCCGATGAGACAGCGGCCACGGCCTGCGCCAGTTCCGGCGACGCTTCGATGACGCCGCGTGGATTGTAGCCATTGTTGCGCCGCTCGGCGACTTCGGCGGTGGTGAGGCCGAAGATGAAGATGTTGTCGTCGCCGACGCACTCCTTGATCTCGACATTGGCGCCATCGAGCGTGCCGATGGTCAATGCGCCGTTCAGCGCGAACTTCATGTTGCCGGTGCCGGACGCTTCCATGCCGGCGGTCGAGATCTGCTCGGACAGGTCGGCGGCGGGCATCATGATTTCGGCCAGGCTGACATTGTAGTTCGGCACGAACACCACTTTCAGCAGGCCGCGAACGGCCGGATCGCGGTTGATGACCCTGGCGACGTCGTTGGCGAGTTTGATGATCAGCTTGGCGTTGTGATAGCTGGGCGCCGCCTTGCCGCCGAAGAATTTCACGCGCGGCATCCAGTCCCGCTCCGGATGCGAGCGGATCTGGTCGTAAAGCGCCACCGCCTCGAGGATGTTCAGGAGCTGGCGCTTGTATTCGTGGATGCGCTTGATCTGGATGTCGAACAGCGCCGAAGGGTCGACCTTGATGCCGAGCCGGTCGGCGACGAGATTGGCCAGCCGCACCTTGTTCTGCCGCTTGACGGCGGCGAACTTGTCGCGAAAGACGGCATCGTCGGCGAAGGCATCGAGCCCCTTGATGGCGTCGATGTCATCGAGAAAACGGTCACCGATCGCCTCGCGGGCAAGCGACGTCAGCCCGGGATTGCACTGGATCAGCCACCGCCGCGGCGTGATGCCGTTGGTCTTGTTGTTGATACGATCGGGATAGAGCCTGTGCAGGTCGGCGAACACCGTTTCCTTCATCAGCTCGGTATGCAGCGCCGAGACGCCGTTGATCGAGTGCGAGCCGACAAAGGCAAGGTTGCCCATGCGCACGCGGCGGTCGCCATTTTCCTGGATCAGCGAGATACGGCTGATCTGCTCGTTCGAGAACTGGTCGGTCGCGCGGGCTTCGAGCAGAACCTGCGCGTTGATGGCGTAGACGATCTGCATGTGGCGCGGCAACAGCCGCTCGAACAGCGGCACCGACCAGCTTTCCAGCGCCTCGGGAAGAAGCGTGTGGTTGGTGTAGCCAAAGGTGCGCTTGGTGATGTCCCAGGCGAGGTCGAAGTCCATGCCGTGGACATC
Source organism: Mesorhizobium sp. B283B1A (assembly GCF_020165735.1). Classification (NCBI taxonomy): domain Bacteria; kingdom Pseudomonadati; phylum Pseudomonadota; class Alphaproteobacteria; order Hyphomicrobiales; family Phyllobacteriaceae; genus Mesorhizobium; species Mesorhizobium sp. B283B1A. The sequence continues at coordinate 151,937 of NZ_JAIUIQ010000013.1, read as the reverse complement.
CATCAACAGCCGCATCAGCTCGGGAACGGCGATCGCCGGATGGGTGTCGTTCAAGTGGATCGCCGCCTTGTCGGGCAGCGACTTGAGGTCGCCATACTGGCTGAGATGGCGCTGGACGATGTCCTGCAGCGATGCGGTGGAGAAAAAATATTCCTGCCGCAGCCTGAGCTCCTGCCCGGCCATGTGGGAATCGGCCGGATAGAGCACGCGAGACAGCGCGTCCGCCTTGTTGCTTTCGGCCAGCGCGCCGATGTGGTCGCCGGCATTGAACTTGTTGAGCAGGATCGGGTCGATCGGCATGCCCGACCAGAGCCGCAGCGTGTTGACACGGTTTGCCCGCCAGCCGACGACCGGCGTGTCGTAGGCGACCGCCAGGACATGCTCGGTCGGCTTCCAGACATGGCGCTCGAGCCGTCCGTCCTTCGAGGTGATCGATTCCACCGCGCCGCCGAAGCCGACCTCGAAGGCGCGTTCGCGGCGCTCGAACTCCCAGGGGTTGCCGTGATCGAGCCAGGTCTCGGGCAGTTCGACCTGCCAGCCGTCGTGGATCTCCTGGCGGAACATGCCGTTGGCGTAGCGGATGCCGTAGCCATGCGCCGGAATGTCGACTGTCGCCATGCTTTCCATGAAGCAGGCGGCGAGCCGGCCAAGGCCGCCATTGCCGAGCGCGGCATCGGGTTCGAGCGCCGCGATCAGATCAAGGTCGACGCCGAGCGACGACAGCGCTTCGCGCATGTTGTCCATCAGGCCGAGATTGGAAAAGGCGTCGCGCATCAGGCGGCCGATGAGGAACTCCAGCGACAGATAATAGACGCGCTTTTCCTGCTGGTCGTAGGCCTCTCTGGTTGCCTGCATCCAGTGATCGACGATGCGGTCGCGCACGACCTTGATCGAGGCGGTGAGCCAGTCGTACTGGGTCGCGACGGTGGTGTCCTTGCCGACCCTGTATTTGAGGGCCATCAAGACTTCCCTTGCGAGCGTCATCGGATCAGGATTTTCGAGCAGTGGCGGAAGGGGTTCGGATGTCATCGCGCGCGTCATGCTGCCTCTCGTGCGGTTGCCACGATCATACCGGCTTTCACCATTCATCCCAGCCCTTGTTACCGCATCGCAACATATATTCAATCGATTTAGACAAACGGCCGCCAGCTTACCCTGCGGCAATTTGGCAATTCAGGTTGCCAGCGCCGCCTCCGGAGGAGCCTTCGCACCGGTCATGAAGGCGACAGCATCGGACATCGTATACTGCTTGGGATCGATGACGCAGAGGCGACGGCCGAGGCGATGGATGTGGATGCGGTCCGCCACCTCGAAAACATGCGGCATGTTGTGGGAGATCAGCACGATCGGCAGGCCGCGCTTCTTGACGTCGAGGATCAATTCGAGCACGCGGCGGCTCTCCTTGACACCAAGTGCGGCCGTCGGCTCGTCCATGATCACCACGCGGCTGCCGAACGCAGCGGCGCGCGCCACCGCGACACCCTGGCGCTGGCCGCCCGAGAGCGTTTCCACCGCCTGGCTGATGTTCTGGATGGTCATCAGGCCGAGCTCGGTGAGCTTGTCGCGGGCGCGCTTTTCCATTGCCGGGCGGTCGAGCATGCGCAGCCACTGGCCGAGGAAGCCGGGTTTGCGGATCTCACGGCCGAGAAACATGTTGTCGGCGATCGACAGGGCCGGTGACAGCGCCAGGTTCTGGTAGACCGTCTCGATACCGGCTTCGCGGGCCTCCATCGGCGACTTGAAGGCGACGGGTTTGCCTTCGAGTCGGATCTCGCCTTCGTCCGGCACGGCCGCGCCGGAAATCGCCTTGATAAGCGACGACTTGCCGGCGCCATTGTCGCCGATGACGGCGAGAATTTCGCCGGGATAGAGGTCGAAATCGGCATTGTCGAGCGCGGTGACGCGACCGTAGCGTTTGATCAGACCGCGCGCGGTAAGGATGGGTTCCTCGGTCATGACTATGCCGAAACCTTTCTGATCCATTGGTCGATCGCCACGGCGCCGATGATCAGCACACCGGTAAGCAGCACTTTCCATTGCGGATCGGCGCCGAGCATGTTGAGGCCCATGGAGACGACGCCGACGATCATCGCGCCGAACAGTGTGCCCAGGATTGAGCCGCGCCCACCGAACAGGGAAATACCGCCGATCACCGTGGCGGTGATGGCCTGCAGATTGTAGTCGGTGACCGCTGACGAAGGCGAGATCGAGCCGTTGCGGCCGATGGAGACCCAGGCAGCGAAAGCGGCGATCAACCCGGCAAGGGTATAAACCGTCATCAGCACCTTCTTGGTCTGGATGCCCGAGAGTTTCGCCGCCTCCTGGTCATCACCGACGGCGTAGACATGGCGGCCCCATGCCGTGTGATTGAGCACGTACCAGAGGATCATTACGAGCACGACTGTGGCTATGACGCCAAGCGTCAGCACCGCCGTGCCGATCTTGAAGCTCATGGCGAACAGATGCAGCAGCGGTGCCTGGGTGTCGACGTCGGTGTCGCGGATCGTCTCATTGGCCGAATAGATGAAGTTCGTGGCCATGACGATGTTCCAGGTGCCAAGCGTCACGATGAAGGGCGGCAGTTTCATGTACGCGACCAGCAGCCCGTTCAGCAGCCCGCAGGCCGCGCCCGCGGCGAGCCCGATCGTTACGGCGAGAATGGCCGGCATACCGTAGCTGACCGCACAATTGCCCATGATCACGGCTGAAATCACCATGATCACGCCGATCGACAGGTCGATGCCGGCAGTCAGGATGACCAGCGTCTGCGCGGCGCCCAGGATGCCGACGATAGCAATCTGCTGCAGGATCAATGTTAGCGTGTAGGACGAGAAGAAGCGCCCGCCGATGGTGATGCCGAAGATAATGATCGATAGGACCAGCACGATCAGCGGCACAGCGGCCGGCGTTGAATGCAGGAAATGCTGGATGCGCTTGACGGCCGATTTGTGCTCGTCAAAGGCGGCGACGCTTGTGTCACTGCCCGAGAGAACCTTCTCGAATTCCTGAGCTTGAGCCATGTTTCCTCCCCGTGAGGGATCAGCCAAACGCTGACGCCCGTCCACGCCTTTCCGGTCTGCTGCCGGGATTGTTCGCGGTCACGCGACCCATCGTCCACCCGAAGCGGCCGGGGATCAAGCCCCGACCGCTCAGGTTCGGTAATTGCCGGTCAGACCGGCATCAGCCCCAGCACTTGGCGAGGCCTTCCTTGGTGTCGATGGACTTGACGCCAGTGGCCGGCTTGTCGGTCACCAAATTGACGCCGGTATCGAAGAAATTCTTGCCTTCGGTCGGCTTCGGCTTGGTTCCGTCCTTGGCGAAGGCTGCGATCGCCTCGATGCCGAGCGCCGCCATCTGCAGCGGATACTGCTGAGATGTCGCGCCGATCACGCCTTCTGTAACCGACTTCACGCCGGGACAGCCACCGTCGACCGAGACGATCAGCACCTGCTTTTCAAGGCCGACGGCCTTGAGCGCCTGGTAAGCACCGACAGCGGCCGGCTCGTTGATGGTGTGGATGACGGTGATGCCGGAGTCCTTCTGAAGCAGGTTCTCCATCGCCTTGCGGCCGCCTTCCTCATTGCCGTTGGTGACGTCGTGGCCGACAATGCGCGGATCGGTTTCGTCGCCGATCTTGTTGGGGTCCTTCACGTCGATGCCGTAGCCCATCATGAAGCCCTGGTCGCGCAGCACGTCCACGGTAGGCTGCGACGGCGTCAGGTCGAGGAAGCCGATCTTGGCGTCCTTGGCCTTGTCGCCGAGCGTCGCGGCGGCCCAGGCGCCGATCAGCTTGCCGGCCTCGAGATTGTCGGTGGCGAAGGTGGCATCCGCCGCGTCGATCGGATCGAGCGGCGTGTCGAGCGCGATCACCAGCACGCCGGCGTCACGCGCCTTCTTCACCGTTGGTACGATGCCCTTGGTGTCGGATGCGGTGATCAGGATGCCCTTGGCGCCGTCGGCAATGCAACTTTCGATCGCCGCCACCTGGCTCTCGCTGTCGCCGTCGATCTTGCCGGCGTAGGTCTTGAGGTCGACACCAAGTTCCTTGGCCTTTGCGGTCGCGCCTTCCTTCATTTTGACAAAGAAGGGGTTGGTGTCGGTCTTGGTGATCAGGCAAGCGCCGACGCCAGCTGCGGACGCAGACGAGGCAAACGCCATCAGACCGAGGGTAGTTGCGGCAAACACGGTCGATTTCAACAGTTTTGTATTGGTCACGATCTTCCTCCCAGTGGAACCATCCGGGTGCCGGCCAACCGGCACCAACAGCGCATCCAACGAATTTCTCCCAGCGTGGACGCTGTCCCAAACAGACACCAGACCGAGGCCCCTGTCAATAATTAAATCACTCTTATTTATTATTGACAGTCTTGCTCTGCTCGCTCATTCTGGCCCAAAAGCATTCTGGGGAAACGACGGGAGGAACAGGGTGGAGACCGCCACTGCGAGGCATGGTTCGCCCGATGCGAATGACAGCCTTATTCACCGCGGCACCAACCAGAGCGGCATGCGCGATCACAACGAGCGGCTAGTGCTCTCGTTGGTGCGGCAGCATGGCAGCCTGGCGAAGTCCGACATCGCCCGCATGACCGGACTTTCGGCGCAGACGGTTTCGGTCATCATGCGCGAACTCGAGGAAGAAGGCCTGCTCGTCCGCCAGGCACCGTTGCGCGGCAAGATCGGCCAGCCCTCCATCCCGATGGCGCTCAATCCTGAAGGTGCCTTCTTCATCGGCCTCAAGATCGGCCGCCGCAGCGCGGAACTCGTGCTGATCGATTTTCTTGGGCATGTGCGCTCGATGCTGCAGCACTCCTATCGCTATCCGGCACCGCGCGAGACGGTCGAGTTCGTCACATCAGGCATGAAGAAGATGCGCGGCGAATTGAAGCCCGAGCAAGACAAGCGCATTGCCGGGCTCGGCATCGCCATGCCGTTCGAACTGTGGAACTGGGCCGACACCGCCGGCGCGCCGCGCGATGTCATGGACGAATGGCGCCACCGCGACATCAAGGCCGACATCCAGGCGCAGTGCGATTTTCCGGTCTATCTGCAGAACGACGCCACCTCGGCCTGCGGCGCCGAACTCGTTTTCGGTCAGGCGGGGGGAGCGCGTGATTTCGTCTATTTCTACATCGGCGCCTTCGCCGGCGGCGGCATCGTCCTCAACGGCCGGCTGTTCGGCGGTCCGACCGGCAACGCCGGCGCGCTCGGCTCCATGCCTGTGCCTGGCCCGGACGGAAAGCCGACCCAGTTGATCGACGTGGCCTCGATCGCCATGCTGGAAAAGGCGCTCAATGATCGTGGCGTCGAGGCCTCGCATCTGTGGACCTCGCCCGAGGACTGGGGCGAGATCGGCGCAGAGCTCGACGACTGGATCGCCAGCGCCGCGCGGGCGCTTGCCTATGCTATCGTGGCGGCATCCTCTGTCATCGATTTCGAGGCGGCGGTGATCGACGGCTGGATGCCGAACGCGGTGCGCCGCCGGCTGGTCGATGCCGTCGTCGACGCCATTGCGGCAATCGATGGCGAAGGCCTGAAACTTCCCGCCGTTCGCGAGGGAACCGTCGGCATCCATGCCCGCGCGCTCGGCGGCGCCAGCCTGCCGCTTTCCGAACGTTTCCTGATCGGCTCGACGACGATTTCCAGGAGCGCCTGAATGCTGATCGGAATCCCGGCGCTGCTCGGTCCGGACCTTTTGTCGACATTGCGCGCCATGGGCCACGGCGACGAGATCGCCCTTGTCGACGGAAATTATCCGGCCGAAGAGCACGCTAGACGCCTAATCCGGGCCGATGGTCATCCCCTCATCCCGGTGCTCGATGCCATCCTCAGTATCCTGCCGGTCGACGACGCAGTAGCTGAGGCGCTGTTTCGCGCCTCCGTGAAGGGCGATCCGTCGCTTGCCGACCCCGTTCATCACGAGATCGAGGCGATCTGTGCCAGACGCGCGCCGGGCCGCAAGGTGGTTGCGCTGGCCGGCGCCGACTTCTATGCACGGGTCAAATTGGCGCATGCCATCGTCGCCACAAGCGAGCCGCGGCTTTACGCCAACATCATCATCCGCAAGGGCGTGATCTATCCGCCGGAGACCAGGAAGCCATGATCCTCTGCTGCGGCGAAGCCCTGATCGACATGCTGCCGCGCACCACGACGCAGGGTGAACCGGCCTTTGCGCCCTATGTCGGCGGCGCCGTGTTCAATTCCGCGATCGCGCTTGGCCGCCTCGGCGCGCCGGCAGGCTTCTTTTCGGGCCTGTCGTCGGATCTTTTCGGCGGCCAGTTCCGCGATGCGCTGGGGGCGAGCAAAGTCAGTTCCACCTATGCGCACACCTCCCCTCGCCCGACCACCCTTGCCTTCGTGCGGCTGGACAACGGCCAGGCGACCTACACATTCTATGACGAGAACACCGCCGGGCGCATGCTGACCATCGACGACCTGCCGATATTGGGCAGCGAGATCGAGGCCATGCTGTTCGGCGCGATCAGCCTGATTTCGGAGCCGGCCGGCAGCGCCTATGAGGCGTTCATGAAACGCGAGCATGAGAGCCGCGTCATGATGCTCGATCCCAACATCCGGCCGAACTTCATTCCGGACAAGGCAAAGCATCTCCGGCGCATCCGCGCCATGATGGCGATGGCCGACATCGTGAAACTCTCGGACGAGGACCTGAACTGGTTTGGCGAGGCGGGTTCGCACGAGGATGTCGTGCGCAACTGGCTCGACCGCGGCCCGAAGCTGATCGTCGTCACCCATGGCAGCGAAGGCGCCGTCGGCTACACCAAGGATCATGCCGTCACCGTGGTGCCGGAGAAGGTCGAGGTGGTCGACACGGTCGGTGCGGGCGACACGTTCAACGCCGGCATCCTTGCCTCCCTGCACGAACAAGGCCTGCTGACGAAGGCGGCAATCGCTGGACTGTCGCAGGACGCCATCCGCAAGGCGCTGGCGCTCGGCGCCAAGGCGGCGGCGGTGACGGTGTCGCGGGCAGGCGCCAACCCGCCCTGGCGGCATGAGATCGCCTGAGCACCGCTCGGATTGAACCCGTCGATCACTTTATGTTTCGCAGGATCGAACCATGGGGCTATAAAGGCGCCATAGCGCCCGACAAAGCCCGGATTTCCGGCATCTGGCTGACATAGACCGGGAATACAGGTAACGGACTGCGACAACTCCGCAATTTGTCGCTCCGCCTGCCCGGCTTTCTCGGCAGGCGCAACTCTGGTACCAGCGGGCCGTTATCTGGCTAAATCGCCTGGTCAAACCGTTTTTGAGGCCGACATGCAGTTCATCGATCTTGGCGCGCAGCGCGAACGAATCCGCGACCGGCTGAGGATCGCCATCGACCGTGTCGTCGACGAGGGCCGCTATATACTGGGGCCACAGGTCACCGAATTCGAAAACAAGCTTGCCGCCTATGTCGGCACCAAGCATGTCGTGGCCTGCGCCAACGGCACCGACGCGCTGCTGCTGCCGCTGTTTGCCGCCGGCATCGGCCCGGGTGACGCGGTGTTCGTGCCGAGCTTCACTTTCGCCGCCACCGCCGAAGTGGTGGCGCTGGCCAAGGCGGAGCCCGTCTTCGTCGATGTCGATCCGGCAACCTACAATATCGATATCGCCAGTCTCGAGGCGGCCATCGCCATGATCAAGAAGGAAGGCAGGCTGCAGCCGAAGGCGATCATCCCTGTCGACCTGTTCGGCCTTGCCGCCGATTACGATGCCATCATGGCGATCGCCAACCGCGAAGGGCTGTTGGTGATCGAGGACGCCGCCCAGTCGATGGGCGGATCGCTTGGCGACAAGATGTGCGGTGCCTTTGGCCATGTCGGCTCGACCAGCTTCTATCCGGCGAAGCCGCTTGGCTGCTACGGCGACGGCGGCGCGATGTTCACCAACGACGACGCGCTGGCCGACAAGCTGCGTTCCTTCGCCTTCCATGGCAAGGGCGAGACGCAATATGACAACATCCGCGTCGGCATCAATTCGCGGCTCGACACGCTGCAGGCGGCGATCCTGATCGAAAAGCTCGCCATCCTGGAAGACGAGATGGTTGCTCGCCAGGCGGTGGCAAAGCGCTACGCCGAAGGGCTTGGCGATATCGTCACGGCCGCCCGCAACCTGGACGGCAGCCGTTCGGCCTGGGCGCAATACGCGATCGAGACGCCCAAGCGCGACGGCCTGAGGGCGCATCTGAGCGAAAAGGGGATTCCGTCGGTCATCTACTATGTCAAGCCGCTGCACGATCAGATCGCCTATCGCGACTACCCGCGCACGCCAACCGGTCTTGCCGTCTCGGAGGACCTGCCAAAGCGAATCCTGTGCCTGCCGATGCACCCCTATCTCAGCGAAGCCGACCAGGACCGGATCATCGAGACGATCCGCAACTATGTCGGCTCCAACTCGGCGCAGGCCGCAGCCGAGTAAGCTGCAAGTCTCGGCTAATCGGCAGTTCTCAGGCGGGGCTCGCCCCTGCCCTGCCGCTGGCGATGAAATGCGGATTGGCGAAATCCGCGTCATCGGCTTGATTGCGCTTGCCATAGGCCAAGGGCTTTCCGTCCAGCGTGCGCGTCGTGCCGCCGGCGGCCCGCAGCACCGCATCGCCGGCCGCGGTGTCCCATTCCATGGTGCGGCCGAAACGCGGATAGACATCCGCCTCGGCGCTGGCGAGAAGGCAGAATTTCAGGGACGATCCGACCGAGACGATCTCGGCGGCGCCGAGGTCGCGAATATAGGCCTCGGTTTCCGGCGTGTTGTGCGAGCGGCTGGCCACCACGGCCAGCGGTATCGCCGCCGTCCTCACCGAGATCGGCCGGCGCGCGACGATCTGGTAATCGCCGTCGACTTCGAGAGCTTCCGCCCTGCCCGGCAAGCCGGAAAAGAAGCGGCCGGTGCAAGGCGCGAAGACGACGCCGACCTCCGGCACGCCATGGCGGACAAGCGCGATGTTGACGGTGAAATCGGTGCGGCGGTTGACGAATTCCTTGGTGCCATCGAGCGGATCGATGAGGAAGAAGGCATCGCCAAGTTCGGCCGGCATGACGCCAGCCGCTGCTTCCTCCTCGGCCACACAGGGAATGTCGGGGAATGCGCTGCGCAGGCCGGCGAGAATGATCTTCTCGCTCTCGCGATCCGCCTCGGTTACCGGCGAGGCGTCGGATTTCTGGTCGACCGCACAGCCGGCGTGGAACACGCGCATGACCTCGCGCCCGGCCGCCAGGGCCAGCCGTTCGAAGGTCTCGAGCATCAGCCTGTCGTCAGATGCCGCCGCCGCTGTCATATTGGTCTTCGGCAATGTCACGCTCGTTCAGCCAGTGTTCCAGGGTATCTACCATCGCTTCAGCCGATTTGCCGAGCGTCTTCAGATGGATTTCCGGATTCTCCGGCGCTTCATAAGGCGAATCGACACCGGTGAAATTCTTGATTTCGCCATTCAGCGCGCGGGCGTAGAGGCCCTTCGGATCGCGCCGGGCGCATTCGTCGAAAGGTGTATCGACAAACACTTCGATGAATTCACCGTCGGCCATCAACTCCCTGGCCATTCGCCGCTCGGCGCTGAACGGCGAAATGAAGGACACGATGACGATCAAACCGGCGTCAGCCATGAGCTTGGCCACCTCGGCGACGCGCCGGATGTTCTCGACGCGATCGGCATCGGTGAAACCGAGATCGCGGTTGAGACCGTGACGGACATTGTCGCCGTCCAGGATGTAGGTATGGCGGCCGGTGGCGAACAGCTTCTTCTCGAACAGGTTGGCGATGGTCGACTTGCCGGAGCCCGAAAGCCCGGTGAACCAGAACACGGCGGGCCGCTGGTTCTTCATGTCGGCGCGCACGCGCTTGCCGACATCGAGCGACTGCCAGTGGATGTTTTCGGCCCGGCGTAGCGAGTGCACGATCATGCCTGCGCCAACCGTCGCATTGCTGATCCGGTCGATCAGGATGAAGGCGCCGGTGGTGCGGTTCTCGGCAAAGGGGTCGAAGGCGATCGGCGCCCGTGTCGAGATGTTGCAGATACCGACTTCGTTCATTTCAAGCGACTTGGCAGCCTCGTGGGCGAAGTCGTTGACGTTGATGCGGTATTTGAGATCGGTAACGGTGGCGCTGGTCTGATCGGTTTCGGTGCGCAGGATATAGGAGCGGCCCGGCAGCAGGGCATGCTCGTCGAACCAGACGATGTTGGCGGCGAACTGATCGGCGACCTGCGGCCGGGTGGCCGGTGAAACCAGCATGTTGCCCCTGGAGACCTCGACCTCGTCGTCGAGGACGAGCGTGACGGCCTGCCCGGCCACCGCCTGTTGGAGATCGCCGCCATAAGCGACGATGCGTTTGACATGCGAGGACTTGCCGGATTTGGCGACGACGACTTCGTCGCCCTGCGCAATGGCGCCGGACGCGATCGTGCCGGCAAAGCCGCGAAAGTCGAGATTGGGGCGATTGACGTACTGCACCGGAAAACGGAACGGCAATTCGACGGCCGCCTCTTCGACCGAGACGGTCTCAAGATGCTCGATCAGCGTCGGACCGGAATACCATTGCATGTTCTCGGAGCGGCGGCTGACGTTGTCGCCATAGCGAGCCGACATCGGGATCGGCTCGATGGTCTGAAAGCCGAGAGCGCGCGAGAATTGCCGGTAGTCTTCGACGATCCGGTCGAAGACCGCCTGGTCGAAATCGACGAGATCGATCTTGTTGACGGCCAGCACGATGTGGCGGATGCCGAGCAGCGAGGCGATGATCGAATGGCGCCTGGTCTGGCGCAGCACACCCTGCCGGGCATCGATCAGCACGATCGCCAGGTCAGCGGTCGAGGCGCCGGTCGCCATGTTGCGGGTATATTGTTCGTGGCCGGGCGTGTCGGCGACGATGAACTTGCGCTTCGGCGTGGCAAAGAAGCGGTAGGCGACGTCGATGGTGATGCCTTGCTCGCGCTCGGCCTCCAGCCCATCGACCAGCAGCGCGAAATCGATGTCGTCACCGGTCGTGCCATGCTTGCGCGAATCGCGTTCGAGCGCGGCGAGCTGGTCCTCGAAGATCTGCTTGGTGTCGGACAGCAGGCGGCCGATCAACGTCGACTTGCCGTCATCGACCGAACCGCAGGTCAGGAAGCGCAGCAGCGACTTCTTCTCCTGCGCGGCCAGATAGTCGCGGACGCCGTCGGTCGGGGCGAGGCTCTTTGCCATGATGTGGCGCATGGTCAGAAATACCCCTCGCGCTTCTTCTTTTCCATCGACCCGGCTTCATCACGGTCGATCAGGCGACCTTGCCGTTCGGAGGTGCGCGCCGTCAGCATCTCGCCGACGATGGCCTCGAGCGTGTCGGCATCCGACTCGATGGCGCCGGTCAGCGGATAGCAGCCCAGCGTGCGGAAGCGCACCAGCCGGTCCTCCACGACCTCGCCGGGGCGCAGTTTCATGCGCTCGTCGTCCTTGAGGATCAGCATGCCGTCGCGTTCCACGACCGGCCGCTGTTTGGCGAAATAGAGCGGCACGATGGGGATATTCTCCTGCAGGATGTACTGCCAGATGTCGAGCTCGGTCCAGTTCGACAACGGAAAGACGCGGATCGATTCACCCGAAGCGATGCGGGTGTTGAATATCTTCCACATTTCGGGCCGCTGGTTCTTCGGATCCCACACATGCTGGGCATTGCGGAAGGAGAAAATGCGCTCCTTGGCGCGTGACTTCTCCTCGTCGCGACGGGCGCCGCCAAAAGCGGCATCGAAGCCATATTTGTCGAGCGCCTGGCGCAGCGCCACGGTCTTCATCACATGGGTATGGGTGTTGGACCCATGATCGAACGGATTGATGTTGTCGCGCACGCCGTCTTCGTTGACATGGACCAGGAGATCGAAGCCGAGCTTCTGCGCCATCTGATCGCGAAAGGCGATCATCTCGCGGAACTTCCAGGTGGTGTCGACATGGAGAAACGGGAATGGTGGCTTGGCCGGATAAAACGCCTTCATCGCCAGGTGCATCAGCACGGATGAATCCTTGCCGACCGAATAGAGCATGACCGGCTTGGTGAAGGCGGCCGCAACCTCGCGGAATATGTGAATGGACTCGGCTTCAAGCCGCTGCAGATGCGTAAGCGCTATTGTCATGGACTGTGAGCGTTCTCTCGTGCTTTCCGACAGAAGACCTTGCGCCAAATCATCGGGTTTCTGCGCCCGGTTCAAGCTTCGCTTCTGGACAAAGTGTTTCGTGCGGGCGTTCTAGCAGATCGGCGCGGCCCAGAACAATGCAAGACGAGCCGGGCAGCTGTCGGTTCGAGAATGAATTTTCCATGGTTCCGCCAAAACTCGGAAATTTCTCCTTGCCGTATCTCCGGCTGAGGAAACGCAGGAAAAATATTGCCTGGAGAAAGCTGGCGGGTCGACGCTCCGAGAGCCCTCCACCGATCGTCGCGGTTGCCGATTTTCAGTGGCAATCGACCGGGCATACTATCGAAAAAGGCGCTCAGCCGCTATACCACCACCGGAAGCGGCAAGATGCGCCTTGAAGCATGGGCAATTTCGAGGCGCGCACATTCGGTTCCACCAGACAAAATGTGCCGCATAAAGCTTCTCGAAACAGCGAGCCCAAATTGAACGCGCTTTCGTCCATAAAAAGGCAATTCACGCCTTCGCAGATCAATATCTACTTCTCCATTCTTTGTTTCTTTTTTCCACCGGTCCTGGGATCGGTGGTCAGCTTCGTGTTCAATGGCGGCGGCCTGTGGTCCGTCCTGTTGATCGCCTCCAGGAGAAGACGCTTCAATATCGACCCGGCTATGATGGCGCTGACGGTTGCGTTCTATGCCTATTGCGCGGCCAATCTCGCGGCTTCCATCGTCAACAATGCGATCGTCAGGGATGCCTCGCATCTGATCCCGCTCATCACCTTCCTGTTTTTCCCCATTTCCTACTCGACCTGGAGCATCACGCAGAAAACAACGCTCGTCCGCATCATCGTGCTCTGCAGCATGGCGGCCTGTTTTGCCGCGCTGCTGCTGGCGATCTTCCAGCAATATTGGTTTGGCATGCGTGCCGAGGGCGGATCCGGAAATGCAATCGTGTTTGCAGAGGTTCTGTGCCTCGCGGTTATGGTCTGTGTGGCCGGCGCCCTGTCGGGGGTCGAGAGGCACAGGACCGCCCTCATCTGCGCGGCGCTTGGCGGAACGATCGCCATCGTCTACTCCGGCACCCGCATCATCTGGCTGGCGCTGCTGATCGCCGGCATCGCCGTTCTGCTGATCAACCAGCATAGGGTGAGAGGGCGCAATGTCGTTCGCCTGCTGCTGCTGGCGGTAGCGGTCGGCATCGTCATCGCCGCTTTCGGCTTCCAGACGATATCCGGGCGCCTCGACTTTCTCCGCTCCGACTTGAGTGCGCTTGGCAGCCACGGCGACTACAACACTTCGGTGGGAATACGCGTCGCCCTTTGGCAGATCGGCCTCAAGGCATTCCGCGAGATGCCCTTGTTCGGGCATGGGGTCGGTGCGACGCAGCTCTTGATAAGCCAGGGCTTCCAGAACCAGTTCGCGTTGCCGCTGGGCTTCAATCATTTCCACAACGGCTTCCTGACGGCCCTGGTGCAGGCAGGCACCCTTGGCGCCGTGGCGCTGGCGGCGATCTTTGTGGTTGCCGCCAGGAATGCCGCCCTGGTGCTGCGGATCAGCAGCGATCCGATCGAGCGGTTCGGCGCCACCATGATTGCCGTCACGGTGATCACCTATCTCTGCGCCGGAATGACCGGCATCCTGATCGGCCATGACATTCTGGATTCGGTGCTGATGGTCTTCCTGGTGTCGGGAACATATCTCGCCTCAGGCAGCCAGGCTCCATTGCCGCAAGACCAGGCATTCGCGCCCTTGGTGGAGAACCAAGGGCTTCCACCCGCGGCGGAAAAAACCCTTCAGCCAGCGGCGAAAGAAGCGCTTTCGCCAGGGATGGAAGATCCGGCGCTTCCATCCGCCAATCATTAATCGTTCCGGGCAAAGGCAATGAAAGTCCTGGTCACAGGCGCGACAGGCTTCATCGGCCGTCAGGTGGTCCGTCAGCTTCGTGAGGCCGGCGTCGAGCTTCGCCTCGCCTCCCGCCACCCGGAGAGCCTTGATCCAAAGTCCGAAGCCGTGCCGATGCCCGGTTTCGATGCGCCGGCCGCGGCTTTTCTGGCGCTGACCAGGGATGTCACCGACGTCGTTCATTGCGCGGGCCTGAACAACGACCAGGGCAACGCCAGCGAGGCCGATTTCCTGGCGGCCAATGCGGAATTGAGCGCACGGCTGGCGCAAGCCAGCGCCGAGCAGGCAAGCGGACGCTTCATCCACCTCTCCTCGATCCGGGCCGTGATCGGCGCCCGTGTCAGCGCAACGATCGACGAGGACACCATCCCCGACCCGCAATGCGCCTATGGACGTTCGAAGCGCGAAGCCGAGATCAGGGTGCGCGACGCCTATGCGTCGCACGGCCGTTCCGACGCCGCCGCGTTGCGGCTGCCTCCGGTTTACGGCCCCGGCATGAAAGGAAACCTGGCGACGCTGATGCGGCTGGCCGATACCGCCCTGCCGCTGCCGACAGGCGCCTTGACGGGAAACCGCTCGCTGCTGTCATTGTCATCGGCGGCAGCAGCGGTGTGGCACCTGCTGAGCCATCCGGAACCGCTTCGCCCGATCTATGGTGCGAGCGATATGGCGCCGGTTTCGGTCGCGGCCATCGTCGGCGCCTTTCGCAGAGGGTTCGGAAGACCGGCGCGCCTGATGGCCGTGCCGGCCGGGCCGATGCGGGCAGCCGCGGTCCTGCTGGGCAAGCGCATGATCTGGGAAAGCATGACCGCGACGCAGATATGCGATCCTTCCTTGCTCGCATCCGAAGGCTGGCTGCCGGAAGCCGCCACGCTGGAGCGATTGGCCGCGATAGCGCGGCTTGGAAACACTTAATCGCCTGCGTTGCGATAGAGTGTTCCAAACAGAATCCGAAGGTCGAGCCAGAGCGACGCGGTCCTGAGATAGGCAGCGTCGGTTTCGGCCAGTAGGTGCGGGTTGGACATGTCGATGCCCCGGATCTGGGCAAGGCCGGTAATGCCTGGAAGCGCCTCCAAAACGCCCAGCCGCCTGCGGCACTCGATCAATTCGGTCTGGGTCGGCAGACAGGGACGCGGCCCGACCAGGCTCATCTCGCCCTGCAGAACGTTCCAGAACTGCGGCAGCTCATCGAGCTTGAATTTCCGCAAGACCTTGCCGACCGATGTCACGGCGCCTACGGGCGCCTCGTGCGAGGGCAAGGACGGCGTTCCCTGGTACATCGTCCTCAATTTGTGGCAGCGAAACAGGACGCCACCGCGACCGACACGCGTCTGCGAAAAAATCGCCGGACCGGGCGACGATAGCCGGACGGCAAGGACAGCGAGCAACAGCACAGGAAGAGTGACAATCGACAGCAAAGCCGCGCCGGCGAGATCGAGGATTTTCTTGGCTGCCTTCATGAACGGCCGATCATACTCTCTGCCAAAGCTATCCTGGGCGTGCCCAAGCGCAGCCCGTCATCCGGCCGACGTAGCATGAGGTCGCCTCTTGACCAAGCGCGCCACGCAGTCATTCGATGTTCAGATGCGACCCAGGACGAATGCGAGATAGAGCCCGAGTGTCCCGGCCAAAGTCTGTCGATAGACGCCGCTTTTGCGCAGAGCACGCAGGCGCTGGAAAAGGGTGCCCTGGCGACCATTTGCGAACAGGTCGAGGCACGCCGCCGCATCGGGCGTCAGGAGGTCGCGGTTGGCGGCGAGGCCGTCAAGGTTGAGATCGGTCCAGCCGGCAAACTCGCCCTTGAACAGGCGGCCAAGCCGCGAGACCCGTGCCTGCCACGATACGTTGGCGCCAACCAGGTTTGCCGCATGCTGCCGGTAGCGCACCAGCGGCCGCGGATCATAGTGGACGACACCGCCGGCGCCGGTGACAATCAGATAGGCCCACCAGTCGTGGCTGACGAAGCCGGTCCGCGCGCAAGCCCTTGCCAGCAGATCGCGCGCCGCGCGATTGAGCAAGATGGTGTTGCCGCCAGCGATGCTCTGGACGAGTGCGTTGCGGAAGGACGGCGGCCGGTTGAACAGCGGCGAACGGCCGACCAGGCTTCCCGTTTCGGTCATGGTCGCGGTTCGCGAGCAGAACATCAGCGGTCTTCCCGCGTCGAACCCCTGCATCCAGCGGACGGCGCTTTCCAGCCTGTCCGGTTCCCAGATATCGTCCTGGTCGCTGAAGGCATAGCAATCCGCGTCGATGCGCCGGTCGAGAATCATCGATCGGAAATTGGCGGCGAAGCCTTGCCGTGGCCCATCAAGCAATGTCATTCGACCCTTTGCCCAGCGGGGTTTCCAAGCCTCGATGATGGCGATCGTGCCATCGACCGAGCCGTCGTCGGATATCCATAAATCGACCAAAGGGTGCGACTGCATAGCCAAGGACTGCAATTGCTCGTCGATGAAAGCAGCGCCGTCCTTCGTGCCCATCAGGACCGCGATGCGCGGATCTGCCTTACCCACTAACTCGCCTGCCCGGCCGTCTTCGGGATCATGTCCTGGGATACGTTCGTCCTTGCCTTCGTCGCACGGTCGAGATCGGCAAGCACGGCGAGCGAGGCTGCCTTGTCCTGGCTCTTCATCGATTGCTGCAGCGCGGCAAGCGCGGCGTGGACATCCGACCATTGCACGACATCGGTGCTAAGACCAAAAATCTTCGAAATGCTGAGTTCGACCAATTCCTCGTCTTCACCGTGCAGCGTTTCGTGGAGCTTTTCCCCCGGCCTGATGCCGGTGAAGCGGATTGGAATGTCGGTGTAGGGGCTCTTTCCGGACATGCGGATCATCGTTTCGGCCACTTCGAGGATGGGCACGGGTTTGCCCATGTCGAGCATGTAGACGGCGTAATCCTGGCCGGCCGGCCGCGACGCGGCATCGGCCCCCGACATGATGACGAGATCGACGGCTTCGGCGACAGTCATGAAATAACGCGTCATGCGCCGGTCCGTAATGGTGACCGGCCCGCCAGCCTCGATCTGGGCCTGGAATATGGTCGCCACCGAACCATTGCTGCCAAAGACGTTGCCGAACCGGACGGCTATGAACTTGGTGGCGGCGCGGCGCCCGCCCGCTTCGCCGGCCGGCATTCCATGCAAGCCGCTGACGATCTGTTCGGCGGCCCGCTTCGTCATGCCAAGCACGGATGTCGGATCGACGGCCTTGTCGCTCGACACCAGGACAAATTGCGCGACACCGCATTTGGCGGCGACCTCGGCGCAGACAAGCGTCCCGAAGACGTTGGTCTGGATGGCGGATTCCCAGTTTTCCTCGAGCAGCGGGACGTGCTTCAGGGCCGCGGCATGGAAGATGATGTCCGGTTTGAATTCGGTGACGACGCGCGTCATCTGGCGCCGGTCCGCGACGTCGACGATGCGGACCTTGAGGCGATCATGGTCCTTCTCGTTGACGTACTGGCTCAACTGGAAGATGCCGAACTCGGAATTGTCGGCGACCAGAACCGCCTCGGCCCCCAGTTCCAGCGACCGTTTGACCAGCGTGCGGCCGATGGAGCCCGCGCCTCCGGTAACCAGGACGCGCTTGCCGCCGACGAAAGCGCCGATGCGCTCGATATCGGACGGCACCGTGGGGCGGCGCAGGATCGTTTCCATCTCGACGGCATCGAGGACGAGCTTGCCTTCCTGGCCCAGTTGCGAAAGCCCCGAGAACTGGACGACCGCTATGTCACCCTGCCGGGCGACGCGAACAAGCTCGGAATACTCCTCGATCTCGTGCTCGGCGCCGCTGCCGAAGATCAGCAGATCGAGGCTCTGGGTGCCGCTCGTGTAATCCTCCAGCACATCGATGAGGCGCGGCCGGGTCGCCACCACGGGCACACCTTGAATGCGCGTGCCCAAGGGCGCGTCACGCTCGGTCGCCATGATGCCGGCGATGGAATGGTCGGCGGGCTCGGCCGTGCGCGTGAAGCGGATGATCAGGTCGGCTTCCCCAAGCCGGCCGACAAACAACGCCTGCTTGGTCCGCGCCTTGACGGTCTTGCGGTTCAAGATCCCCCAGCTCGCGCCATCGCGCAGGAAGCGGTAGAACAGCCGGGGCGCCGAGATGATGGTGAAGGAAACGAGGAAGAAGACGATGAACTGGCGCTCGTTGAGGCCCGCCACGGGCTCGAAGAAACGAACCACCAGCGAAACGGCATAAAGCGCGCACGTCAGAATCGCGCAGCTCTTCAGGATGTTGAAGAAGTCAGGCGTCGAGGCGAAGCGCCACACCGTGGTGTAGAGGCCGCAGGACCTGAACAGCAGGTGGCTGATGAGAACGATGCTCGCCCAGGTGACAAGGCCCTCGAGCGACAGCGCCTCGAACGAAAGATTCGACCGCGAAAGAACGAGGCTGAGCGCCACCGCGACCAGGACCATGACCACGTCCTGGACCATGATGAAGCCACGCCGCATTTCGGGCCTGAGTCCGAATACAAGGGGAGAATTCATTGGGCGGCACTAGACTCCAGGCTCTCGAACATGAGCACCGACAGAGTGCGAACACGAAAATTATTCGTGACCGATCACTCCCTCAAAGTGCCATCCCCGGCCCCCGCCGTGTTGTATCGCATACTGCGGGCCGGGAGGTATAGCTAGATGTTTTTTGGGTAGAGCGTGTGAATAAGAGTAAGATTTACGCCCTGTTGCCGAATGGTTGTTGCCGAGCCTGTGGCCAGCCTTGCGATTTGCACACTGCCGCAACGTGAGCGTGTATCCAATTTTGCCGCGGTTGACTCTGCTCTCGACCTCGTTACGACGCAATGCGTTGCCATATGCTCTTCGAAATGGCTATTAGAGAGGGGCTTGGTGGTTCGCTATGGCCAGCGAAGAGTAATGCGCCGGAACGACAGATTGCGATACCCCAGACGATGATTGCGGCACTAAACGGCGCTTTTGACGACATCTCCAGGGCCATGCGGCTGCACAGGGTCTGGGTTGCGCTGGCCCAGGAGGACATCGGCGACCAGCACAGACGCACGACTCTCGGACCGCTTTGGCTGCTGGTCAACTACGTTGCGTTCGTGGGCACGTTCGTTTTCGTGTTCCAACCTGCCGGCAAGGATGCCGCGGGCTATGCTGCCTATGTCGCGATCGGCCTTCTGGTATGGTTCTACCTGATGGAGGTCATGTCCCTGAGCGTGTCGCTGTTCCAGCGCGAAGAGAGCTTCATCGAAGGCACGACGCTGCCTTTGTTTGTATATGTGATGCGGCTGGCATTGCAGTCTGCCATCCGGGCAGGCTATGCGATCGCTGGTTGCCTTGTCATTCTGCTCTTGAGCGGCTCTCCGGTCGCTACTCCATGGCTCTGGTCGTTGGCAGGATTGTTCCTGATCTTGTTCGCCACACCGGCCCTTATCACCGTCTTCGCTTTTCTTGGGGCCTTCTTTCCTGACAGTCAGTTCATTGTTGGCAATTTGTTGCGGGTTGGCATGTTCTTCACGCCCGTTTTCTGGGTGTATAATGGGCAAGATCCCATACAAAAATACGCCTACGAATGGAATCCGTTTACATATTTCCTCGAGATCGTCCGTTTGCCGATCATGACTGGAGAATTTCCAGCTCATGCTTTCACCGTAACGATCATCGTGTCATTGGCTATATGGATGATTGCATTGCTGCTGCTTGGCCGGTACCGCAAGCAAGTCATCTTCATCATCTGAGTCTTCGATGGTTTCTATCAAACTGGACAACGTTAGCCTTGTTTACAAGCTCCACGAGAAGCTGACGCTTTCCGCGCCGGACCGGCGCGTGGGTGGGCCAGGCGGCAGGATCGAGAGCTCGGGCAGAAAGCAGTTTGTGCAGGCGCTCGACGGCATAAGCTTCGAGTTGAAGGCCGGCGACCGGCTGGGCCTGGTTGGCCCGAACGGAGCCGGCAAGACCACCCTACTCAAGGTGCTCTACGGGATCTACGAACCATCGGGCGGAAGCGTCGCGATAGAAGGCAAGGTCGACGCTCTTTTCAATATCAACATAGGCTTTCGCCGCGAGGCCACCGGGCGCAGGAATATCGTGTTGCGTGGGTTGATCAGCGGATGGACGGAAGCCGAGATCGAAGAGAAGATGGAGGATATCATCGCCTTCAGCGAGCTCGGGGACTTCATCGACCTGCCATTCAAGGCCTACAGCCAGGGCATGGCCGCGCGATTGGCCTTTTCGGCGGCAACCGCGCTTGATCCCGAGATTCTGTTGATGGACGAGTGGATCGGCGCCGGCGACGCCTCTTTTCAGGCCAAGGCCAAAAGGCGCATGGATGAACTGGCGGAAAAGGCCGGCATCGTCGTTCTGGCCAGCCACAGTGAGGCCCTTATCCAAAGCGTCTGCACGAAAAAAATGACGCTCAGGAGCGGTCGGATCGAATCGTTCACGACAGAGCCGGTTAAGCGTGCTGGAAAGCCAGCCAAGCTCTAATCCTTTTCGCGGGTATCGGATAGCGAGACTGACGCATGACGAAACAAGACTCCGTTCCGATGAATGATCTGAAGCGCCTGTATCAGCGCTATCAGGTTGAAATCGAGCGTGAAGTAGCGAGCACGCTGCGGTCCGGATGGTGGCTCAACGGCGTGGCGGGCAAGAGATTTGCGGCAAATTTTTCCAAGTATATAGGTGTTTCGGAATGTGTCCTTGTCGCCAATGGCACCGATGCACTTGAATTTGCCTTGGCCGCTGTCATCAGGCGCAACAGCTCGCGCGGGCGCGAAGTCATCATCGCGGCCAATGCAGGGGGTTATGCTAGCTGCGCCTGCTGGCACAACGACCTCATTCCGCATTATGTCGACATCGAACCGGCTAGCCAGCTCATGGACGTTCAGTCCGTGTTGAAAGCAGCCAACGCAGACACCGCTGCGATCGTCGTCACCCACCTTTATGGTGGCGTCGTCGATGTCCGAGCCATGAGGGCCGGACTTGCCGAGGCTGGCCTCTCGCACATTCCAATTGTGGAGGATTGCGCGCAGGCGCACGGGGCAAGGATCAGAAACGAAGTTGCGGGTTCACTGGGAGATATCTCCACTTTCAGCTTCTATCCAACCAAGAATCTCGGGGCCATGGGTGACGGCGGCGCTGTTCTCACCCCTGACGCGTCAGCCGCCGCGCACATACGGCAGTTGCAGCAATATGGCTGGAGTTCAAAATATCATGTCGGCGTGCCCAACGGCCGCAACTCTCGCATGGATGAGGTTCAAGCCGCGATACTGGACGTTTTGCTGGGCGATGTGGATATCCGCAACGGGCACCGGCGCGCCATCCTCAGCCGGTATAAATCGAGCGCCGGGCGCCGAGCACAATTCCTGGAAAGTGGCGACGGCGCTGTCGCGCACCTCGCCGTCGCGCTCTGCGACGACCGGGATGCATTCCGAGCGTTCATGAAAGAGCGCGGGGTCGACACCGACATTCACTATCCCGTGCTGGACTGCGACCAGATCGGCTGGGCCGATCTGCCGATGAAGGGTACGGAAAATCTCGCCGTTTCAAGAGCCAGCGTCAGCCGTCTCTGCTCCGTCCCTTGCTATCCCGACATGACGAGTGACGAAATAGAGCAAGTGTGCTTGGCCCTCCGCGAATGGGAGGCAATGTGACAACACGTTCGATCGTTTTCCCGATCTATCGAAATCAGGCGAACATCCCTTCCCTTCTGGAGGCGGTCGCCAATTTCCATTCCAGATATCGAGGTGACATCGAGTTCGTCTTCGTTGTCGACGGATCGCCGGACGAATCCGGCCCTCTCCTGGTCAAGGAATTGAAAGGCTCGGGCTATGACTACAAGATCATCTTCCATAGCCGGAACTTTGGCTCGTTCACCGCCATTCGAACCGGGCTCGAACATGCCTCAGGGGACCAGGTCGCCGCCATGGCCGCCGACCTGCAGGAACCACCGGAACTGATCGTCGAATTCTTTTCGAAACTGGAAAAGGATGAAGCCGACGTGGTGTTTGGGCAGCGCACCGGGCGTAGCGATCCACCCCTGACCAAATTTCTGTCCAAGGCTTTCTGGGCCGCCTACCGCAGGCTCGTCCTGCCAAGCATGCCGAGCGGCGGCGTGGATATTTTCGCCTGCAACCGCCAAGTGCTGGAGGCCATCCTGTCGATCGAGGAGCCGAACAGCTCGCTTGTGGTGCAACTGTTCTGGGTTGGCTTCAGGCGTGAATTCGTACCCTACCGTCGCCGCGAACGAGAGCACGGAACAAGCGCCTGGGGCATGGCACGGCGGTTCCGATACATGATGGACAGTATTTTATCGTTCTCTGATTTTCCGATCATGCTCACACTCTGGTTAGGTTTTGCAGGCTGCGTGCTAAGCCTTCTGTTTGCAATTGTTACCGTGATTGCGCGCCTGCTCGGCAACATCGACCCTGCTGGATACACGACGTTGGTGCTGCTCATCACCGGTTTCGGGTCGGCCAGTCTCCTGGTTCAGGGCATTCTTGGCTGCTATCTCTGGCGCGCCGTTGAAAACACCAAGTCACGCCCTCTCAGGATCATCAGCCGTGTCGTTGACGGAACAGCCAAATGACCGACAAGCCATTTTTCGTGCATGAACGCGGCATCTGCGAAAGCCCTCAAATCGGCAGCGGGACACGCATCTGGGCGTTCGCCCACGTCCTCCCCGGCGCCGTGATCGGCTCGAACTGCAATATCTGCGATCACGTCTTCATCGAGAACGATGTGGTCGTCGGCAATGATGTGACCATCAAGAGCGGCGTCCAGCTGTGGGATGGCGTACGCCTGGGCAATAGCGTGTTTGTCGGTCCGAACGCGACCTTCACCAACGATCGCTTCCCGCGCTCCAAGGAATATCCCGAAGCGTTCCTGCTGACGACGGTCGAGGACGGGGCGTCGATCGGCGCCAACGCGACAATCCTGCCGGGCGTCATCATTGGCCGTCATGCGATGATAGGCGCCGGCGCCGTGGTGACCAAGAACGTGCCTGCCAATGCTGTTGTGGTCGGAAATCCCGCCATCATCATCGGCTACCAGACCGGCCCGCGGATCGTGCCAGCCGTCACGCAAACCTTCCCCGGCACGGTCGGTGAGAAAATGTCGCTTGCGGTCGGCGGCAGCGAACTCTGGCGGCTGCCGCATTTTGGCGACCTGCGCGGCGAACTCGCACCGCTGGAGTTCGGTTTGAACCTGCCGTTCAAGCCGGCGCGGTCTTTCCTGGTCTACGGCGTGCCGTCCGACAAGGTCAGGGGTGAGCACGCGCATCGCGAGTGCCACCAGTTCCTTATCGCTGCTCACGGCCGTCTCTCGGTTGTCGTGGACGATGGCCATGACAGGAAAGAGGTTTCGTTGACCGAACCGTCTATCGGGCTCTACATACCGCCCGGCGTCTGGGGAATTCAGTACAAGTTTCAGCCGGATACGGTGCTCCTGGTCATGGCCTCGCATCCCTACGATGCCGACGACTACATCAGGGACTACACGGATTTCCTGGATACGGTCAGGTAGGATGGCCGCTGATCGAATTGGTGGAGACGCTGCCCGGTTCCTCGTTGCCGGCGGCCTGAACACCGCCCTGACCAGTATCGTATATTTCGCTGGCCTCACCGTGCTCACTTCGAGCTTGTCTTACGGCCTCGCCTGGTTGGTAGGCCTCGTATTTGTGATGACGTTTTATCCCGATCGTGTCTTTCCCGGAGGCCGTACGGGCTTGGCGGACCGACTGGCGATCGGCGGTTCGGTCGCCGCCGTGTTTGTTGTCGGGTTGGCAACTCTTCATTTTCTCGAACAACTGCTGCAAAGCCGAACGGTGGCGTTCTTTTCAACGCTCGCCTTCACGACAATTCTCAACTTCCTGGTTTCTCGATGGATACTGCGCAGACAACGATGAAACGTTCTGTCGGGCCTCAAACGGCGGACCTCATGCTGGGAGTAGCCCCCCATGCCATGCGCCCACCTCACCACACGCCGAGACCGGCAGAGCGTATCATTATCGCCCTTTTTATCGCCATCCCGATTGCCTGCCTCGTTTGGATGGCAGTTCAGTGGGTTAACTATGGAATAGACCTTCCATATTTTGATGACTGGCGCGCCTACTTTGACGGAACATCAGGATCTTTTAGTCTTAAATATCTTTTTACACCGGCAAACGACACTCTATACGCCGTTGGCAAATTTCTTGAGTCTCTTAATTTTATGATTTTCAAAGGAAATTCTGTTGTAGATCAACTACTTTCCATGACAACTACCCTCGGTTTCCTCCTTTTATTGCAATGGACCCTCCTCAAGTCCGCTCTCGACGATAGACTGCTTACAGCTTGCGCCTTTGCGTTCACTTTGCTTATGCTGCAGTCGGATAGCTATTGGGGCCGACAAAACATAGCTTATCACCAAGCTGTACCGCTGATATTCATTCTTGGTGCAGTTTACATTTTAGTCGTAAGCCCCTGGCCGTGGCCCGTTCGCTCTTTCGTTTTGTTCGTGATGGGCATTCTTTCGGGATTGACTTACACTTCCGGCGCTTTCTCCTTACTCGCATTGGCCGCCACACTCATTGTCTGCATCGCGATTAATCGGCGCGCATTTGGTGATTTGATTCCTGACGGAGTTGCGCTGTTTTGCGCGTCCGTCATTACCGTCATCGTTCAGGGTTACGTCCTCGTATTCGTCCAACATGGCCAAGTGCATACAGGAACGCCCTGGTCCCTGCCGAACAGCCCCGAGTTCTGGTTTTACTTGTTCGGCAAGGTAGGCCGCAGTCTCATGCTGGCGGGTTCGGATCCGTTGCGATCTCTTTTGGTCGTCTTGCTTTGCATGGCCCTTGCCGTGACGGTCGCAATAGCCGGCCTGCGCAATGTCAAGACGGCGGAGACGCGGCATTCGGT
This sequence comes from Mesorhizobium sp. B283B1A, assembly GCF_020165735.1. Taxonomy (NCBI): domain Bacteria; kingdom Pseudomonadati; phylum Pseudomonadota; class Alphaproteobacteria; order Hyphomicrobiales; family Phyllobacteriaceae; genus Mesorhizobium; species Mesorhizobium sp. B283B1A. Next base: position 127,076 of record NZ_JAIUIQ010000013.1, on the reverse strand, counting down.
TCCTGCCCGTTCCGGATTGATCACCCTCCTCTTGTTCGCCTCGGTATTTTTCTACCTTCTAATGGTCGCCGCCGGTCGAAGCGATTTGCGCCCCGCCAACATATCCACCCCTTTGCAACTCTTCGCCTTTGGCTTCGCGCGCTTTCACTTCTTTTGGGCGACATTGATTTGGCCCTGGGTGTTTGCGGGCGCCATCGTTATGGCGACAATGCTGTGGCCGAGGAAGATGGGGGCAATTCGCATCGTTGCGGTGGTGGCAACGAGTTGCGTCGTCGTGTTCACCATGGCGGCAGGAGTCTTTGCCCACGCTTCCTACTTTCGGCAGACATCTGATCTAACGCTTCGAAACGGCGCGTGTTTACATGCGAAGCTGCTCATCGGAGGGCCTATCGATTGTCCGACGCTTTATCCTCGCGACATGACGCTGGCGTACGCAAACGCGGTGAAAATGGGGGCGTCATTCATACGCTACTTTCCGCCCGACCTGCTTGAGCGTGCTCCCGGCAACCCGACCTGGAACGTGCTGGGCAAGCCAATTGACGGCGTCACGGTGAGCAACGCGAAAGCCGAGACCCGCCCTGGCAATCAACTGAATCTGTCCGCCGGCAAGGATGTTCAGATGGCTTTTTCGGTCGGGCAAGCAGGTGACCTTCATCACTGCTTGGCAGTCCGCGTAGATAGCACCGTGGGTGTTGAAAACCCCACGACTGTCCAGCTCTTCTATGTTCCGTGGGGCGCTTCGACCTTCTCCGAAGCCAACAGCCGCACCCGGCAAATTGCTGCAGGCAATGGGAATGCGGTGCGGTTCCTCGTGATCGAACCACACGGCTTCAAGAATGAGTTTCGGCTTGACCCGGTTTCCGACAGCCAGCCCTCGGTTGTAAAAGAGCTCAATGTTTCATGCGTTCTCAGAGAGCCTGGAGTCGCGGGATAGATCACACCACTCGCATTGGCGAGAAACCTGAAACGGCGATCGGTCGCAAGAGCCACCAACACGGCGCAACAATGAGCTGCGGCATGAGACAAGGGTTCGGCGAACGCTGCGCCGTTTCAGAAGCCTACGGGCAGCCTGTGCAAGTCGCTACAATCCGTCTAGCATTCGAAAAAAGGAACCCAAATGGATATCTTAGACGCGTACGTGACGACGGCGCCAAGCAGTCAGAATGTAATTGATATTTTCAAAGGCGAGTGGTCGTCCAAATTTCCGGCGACGGCCGGCGCGACGACGACGCCCGGGAGCGCGGCCCTATTTGAAGACGCCCGCATCGACTGGCTTTCGAAAACCATTGGCGGATTTGCCAGCAAGCGCATTCTGGAGCTCGGACCGCTGGAGGCGGGACACACTTACATGATGCATCAAGCAGGTGCGGAATCGATACTCGCTGTCGAAGCCAATTCGCGATCCTACCTAAAATGCCTCTGCGTCAAGGAAATCTTCAACCTCAGTCGTGCCCGATTTCTCTACGGCGACGCGATGAAGTATCTGTCGGAAACCAGCGAACGCTTCGATGTATGCGTGGCGTCGGGCATACTGTATCATATGACCGACCCCGTTGAATTTCTTGGCAACATTGCTCGGGTGTCCGATACGATCTTCCTTTGGACGCACTACTACGACGACTCGCTACGCCGCACCCGAGAAAATCTGGCCAAGCAGTTCGAGAAGCCGTACGAGATCGAAGTCAACGGTAACTCATACACCGTGTGCAGACGCAACTACGAAGAAGCACTCAACTGGGCCGGCTTCTGCGGCGGCGGAAAGCCATGGGCATTTTGGCTTACCCGAGATTCCCTGATGAGGGCCATCACCGATTCCGGCTTCACAGTGGAAGCAATCGAATTCGACCATCCGGCACACCCAAATGGACCGGCGCTAGCTCTAGTGGCGCGAAAATAAGAGCTTTCCCGGCCCTGAGCGATGCCGTTTCAGGGCCAGTTGCCCAAGGCAAACTTTGAAAACCAGCGCATTTTGGGCTTTGCTGCCGAAAGATGAAACTTCAGCGAAAATTCTCGAGCAGCAGAATAGAGATCCCGGTCAAATGCGGTGCGCCGGTGGTAGAATTCGAAAATTTCTACGTTTCCCAAATCTACTTCGTCCTCAATCTTGGCCGAATTATATAGATTTATATCTCCAATTCCAGGAAATTTATTGGCCAAATTCTCTAGAGCCTTCTCCATATCATCCAATGTAAATAATAAATCGAATTTTTTAATATTGTTTTCTGCCTTTGTTCTTTGCACTGGACCGATCCGCGGAACGAATGGATCAGACAAGTACCGCACCTGCAGGTTGTCAAAGAGCATTAATCCTAGCGGACGATCCAAAAAACCGGCGATTCTCTCAGTGTCATTGAGAGGTACTTGAAAAAGCTCCCGCGCAAACTCCAAAATCTCGGCATCTATGGCGTTCGGATCCGGGTACTTTGGGCTGCCTACATACTTTACCCATTTCAAATGTGAAATGAGTTGCGCTACTGGCTCGCGCAGGATGGTGACGGTGAAGACATCGGACCTCTCGATCAGCGGACACGCAGCCTCAAAGTACACATGCCCAGACAGAAAGAAGGGGCGACAGTCCTGTTGCACCGATAGAAATAGCTCTGGCTGACTCTCCATATGCTCAAAATAGCGATCCGGGCCAAAAAGCGGTTTGAATATATGGTTAAAAGCGCTGCCCGCAGTCTTTGGAATATGTAGAAAGAATATCTTATCATATTGCAGCATTTTGCCTACACACCCCCGTGTTTGGCTAGGTTCGCAATCGGTATAATCGCTCCTTGTCTTCACTACACGAAGCGCGCCATCGATCGCCTCACTGTTACCTACCAACTCCAAATATTATGCGAATACTCTTAAATTTTCTCAAAAGTCACGTAAAATTCCAAAGTATTTGGTTGAGTCGGATAAAACGATACGACTTCGAATCCAACGTTGTGAACGGACCTTATCACGTTCATTGTTTCAAGAAATTTGAAGTCAGGAAAAACCCAGCAGTGGCAGTCGATATAGTCTTCCCTTGCCCCCATTTTTCGAAGTGTATCGACGATGGTCCTTCTGTCATGAACGTATTCTGCGTTGTCGGGAGTGGTTGACTTCTTCCAACAATCCGCCGCCCTGGCCTTGCTAACATTCCAGAAGTGATCACAAATCTGCTGGAAGCTAGGTTTTGTGCGCTTCTCCAAGTAAGCCGCCATAACGTCAGAAATCGTGCTATTTTTTCGTTTCAGGTCGAAGCAGTAGCGCTTGTCCGGAAAGGCGACGGCAATCCGACCGCCTAGCTTGAGTACACGCAGATTCGATTCGAGCCAACCAAGCAAGTCAGGCACATGTTCCATTACATGCGATGCCACGACATAGTCGATGGACTCTTCCGGGAGAAATTCAGAAATCAGCTTGCCGCCGGTGACTATGTCGATCTCCGGGATTAGGCTGACATCGACGTCAGGATTGTTGGCATAGTGCTCGGCCAAGTAAGCGCGGTCGGCATAGTCCACATAGGAAACGTCATAGTGCGCCTTTCGCAAAAGTACCGCGTGCAAAGGCCCGTATTCGATACCCTTTCCGGCAAGGTTCAACGCCGAAGTGATTTTCTTCGTGCGCGGTGGTAGCGCTGGGCGAGGCTTTTGAAATAATCGCATCTGACTTTATCTCACCATCACGCACATAGACTGGCCGAGCTTATGCCCATCGAGAACCGGAGCGTCGGCGTCGATGAATGCCTCCACACTAAAGCCGATCTTGGCCGCGAAGACCTCAATGGCCTGGCGTTCAAGGAACATGTTGAGAGTCGGGCGAGTACTCGCCTCGTATTGTTTCACAGTCGCCTCAAAAATGGACCAGAGGGCGGCCATGCGAAACTCCAGGAAAGAAAAAAGCAGCTTGCCGCCCTTCTTCAGCACACGGTGACAGTCGCGCATATAGATGAAGGTCTCTTCGTGCAGAAGGTGGGTAAACAGACTGAAGGCACACACATAGTCGAATGTTGCGTCCGGGGCCGGGAGTTTCACCGCTCGGTTCATGTGGAACCTATACTTTTCGGGTGCCTTGCTCCTGGCATAGTCGAGCAAAGCCTGAACGATATCGTAACCGTCATAGTCGATGCGCAAGCGTCTTGCGAGCGCAACCGCCGTGCGCCCGGAACCGCAGCCGACATCGGCAAGGCGCATCCCGTCGCGCAAGCCGTTCTTGACGAGGGCTTCGGCTTCAATGCGGCCGATAATGTCATAGGCGCCACCGACGGCGAGCGACATCGCCTCGTCGATCGGATGATCGCGCATGAGTCTCGCGACGTGCTTTTCGTAGTCTTCGACGAAATGGAATTCGGCCATTGCTATTCTTTCCGGTATCAGCCTAGCGAGAAATCTTCGCGCGCTTTTGTCAAGTTCGGCGAATAGAAGGGATCACGCTCGATGATCTTTTTCCACCGCCTTTGCATATACGCAATTTCACTGTTGAAACGCGCCATTTTTTCCGGAGCATCCTCAACGCCGCGAGAGACGCTTTCAAGGTGGTAAAGCTCGGCATAGGGCGTCCAGACGTTTGAGTAGCCGGCTTCCTGTACTTTCAGACAAAGGTCCACATCGTTGAAGGCGACCGTCAGGTCGACCTCGTTGAGACCACCGACTTCTTTGAACAAGCTTTTGCGGATCAGGAGACAGGCTGCCGTAACAGCGGAGAGATTCTGCAGGACCTTCAGCCTGCAAAAATACCCTGGATGATGGCGTGGGAAATGCTTGTGCGAATGATTTGCGACACCGCCCAAGCCAACAATCACGCCGCCATGCTGAATCGTATCATTACCATAATAGAGCTTTGCGCCGACGCAGCCCACATCCGGCTGAACGGCCCAGGAGACCATTTCTGTAAGCCAGTCCGGCGAGATCACTTCGATGTCGTTGTTGACAAGACCGATGATCGATCCCTTCGCTTTCCCCACGGCGAAGTTGTTGATCGCAGAATAGTTGAACGGTTTGTCGTAACGGAGCACACGAACATTCTTCGCTTCCTTCAACTCGCTGAAATAGGCAAGGGTTTCCTCTTCCACCGAGCCGTTGTCGACCACCAAAATCTCGTAGTTCCTGTAAGTTGTCTTTTCGCGGATGGACTCCACGCAGCGGCGCAGGAGTTCGACCTTGTCACGCGTTGGGACGATAAGGCTCACAAGCGGCTGTGGCTCGGGCACGAAAAATCGAAGACGGTAACAGGGTATGCCTGGAGCTTCCTCGGCTCTCGCCGGAATGCCCATGCGCTCGACGTATTCGTCCAGCGCCCGCAACCCCGCCATGTAGGCGTAGTTCTTTTGAGAACCGTCAAGCGCCGTCGAGCCTTCCACCGCCCGCCAATGGTAGAGCACTTTCGGAATGTGCCGAATTCTCTCAGGGGCAATGCGCTCGATGACGCGCAGATTGAGGTCATAATCCTGGCTGCCCTCGAAGCCGGGTCGCCAGCCGCCGACGGCGCGGATATTTTCCGCCCGGTGTGCGGTGAGATGGTTCAGATAGTTCTGGGATCGGAAAAGCTCCCGCGAGAAATCCGGCTTGAAGCATGGATCATAACGCCTGCCCTCCAAATCGATCTTGTCTTCATCGCTATAGACCAGTTCGGCGTCAGGATGGCGATCGACTTCCAGAACGATCTCGGCCAGCGCGTGCGGGCGGAGAATATCGTCGTGGTCGAGCATCGCAACCCACTCGCCGGTGACGATCTCCAGGGCGGAATTGGATGCCCGCGAGATATGGCCGTTCTTGTCACGCAAGACGACCTTGATACGAGGATCGCGTTTCGCATATTCGTTCAAAACGCGCCGCACATGCGGCTCCGTCGAGCAATCGTCCGCAATGCACAGTTCCCAGTTCTGGTAGATTTGGGCGCGGACGCTCTCGATCGCTTCCCGCAGGAGTCTCTCTGGCGTATTGTAGACTGGCATGAGTACCGAAATGAGCGGCTTCTTCTCAAGCTGAGCCAACCGCTGGCTCAAATCCGCAACGTCTTGTTCAGTCGGCGTGTCATTGAGTGCAATCCACCCTTCATAAGTAACGCTGCCCAGAGCGCCTCGTGCCTCCGCTGATCGGAGGGTGGCCGCAAACCCCCGGAGGCCACTTTGCCTCAAGAGTTTTACTCCACGCGCGGCAGACCGCACGAGGGAACCAGGGCTTTTCACGTGGCGGGCGAGGATTCTCGCGATGAGGCAAGCATAATATTCAACCCGTGCCAGCCGACGCAAACGGACGCGGCCGATCGTGATCTGGGTGGAACGGTCGCTTGGATCGAAACGCAGTTTCGAGGCTGCTACGCTAAGCGGGAAGGTCGACGCGGCCAGACCTTTGCCGTTCGAACGAAACCGCAGATCGATCCGTTCGATTTCGTTGTACCCCCTGCCGCTGTCGACATAAAGGCGCGCGTCAGTCAACGCCTCCGCTTCGGCCGGCACATACGCGCTGAGCCGGTAGTGCCCGGGGGGCAACGGCTGGGAGCCCCGCCAGAGAAGTTCGAACTGGGGATCATCACCCGTTATTGTCCACTCCGTAACTCGCTTGCCCAATGGCAAGCCTTCCAAATGATGGAGCGCGCGCAACGCGATGGTCCGGCCGGCATATAAAGTCGCCGCATTCGGAAATGACGCAAGTCTTCGCAGGAACGATCCATAGCGCCAGATCCGGCTGCTGTGAATCAATTCGATTTCGCGATTTAACAGTGCCGTCTGCTGATCGCGCTCCTGCACCTTATGTTCAAGCGCCGCTATGTCCTCGTCTCTTGCAACGAGATTTGTGTTGGCCTTCTCCAGCGCTTGCATACCGGCTCGGATTTGCTTGCGAGCCGCCGCTAATTCCGCGTTAAGTGCGCTGACATCGGTCGGCAGTGTGCGAGAGAGACGTTGAATTTCCAACGTCTTCGCCGCTTCGACGCGCCAGCGATCGCCGAAGAGCTCCATTCGGCGCTGGACAATCGCCGCGTCGGCACTGTCGAGCTGGCACAATTGGGCAATGGCTTCCGCTGGGTTCTTTCCCACCAGCAGGACGCCTAGGCCGTGACTGTGGGGAAACTCGAACGAGGGGTATTTGCCCCGCAATTCTTCCCATAACTTCCAGACCCCAAAGTCTGCCTGTCGTTCATTTGTGTCGTGGAACAGGACGATCGCCCGGTCCGAGAGCTTTGAGAACCACTGTTCGAAATCGTGCCGAACGGCCTCGTAGGTGTGGAGGCCGTCGATATGCAGCAGATCTATGCTGGAGTCCGCAAACTGGGTCGACGCCTCGTCGAACGTGCATCGTAGCAGCTCCGAAAATTCAGCATAGCGCTCGTCATGAAAGCGCTTGAAGTCCTCAAATATCGCCTCGGAGTAGATCCCTGCCTGCTCATCGCCCCTCCACGTGTCCACCGCAAAGCAGCGCGTCCCGGTCTTTCCCTTCAGGACAGCGGAGCAGAAAGCAGAGTAGGAGACGCCTGCATGAGTGCCTAACTCGACAAGAACGCGTGGATGTTGGGCGCCGATCAACCAGTGGGCGAACGGGGTGTGACCGAGCCATGCAATTGTTGGCTGATCCATCCGCTCCGGTCGCCAGAACAGCGGCGCCAGATCGCCGTTCAGCAGAGCCTCGGGAAGGTCCAAGACTGTACGCTCACCTGGCGCGCTAGAGTCCATTGGTTCGGCGTACAACCCGGACTGTGTTTTACGAGCCTGGCTCTTCCGCCCCTTCGTAGCTGCGGTCATACCGCGCCCTCCGCGCCACCGCCGGCAAGATACTTCACCACCGCTTCCGTCGATTGCCGCCAGTGCGGCGCCGTCCATCCGAAGGTGGAGGCAAACTTCGCGCTCGATAGCCTGGAATTGGCGGGGCGGCGTGCCTTGGTGGGATAGTCCATCGTGGCAATGTCCCGGACCCGCGCCCAAGGACCACCAAACGCCAGGCTTGTGTCCAGTATATGACGGGCAAAGCCGCTCCAGTTGGTCTCGCCCGTGCCGGCCAGATGATAGGTGCCGAACACAGCGATATCCTTGTTGCGGTGCAGCATGGCCGCCGCATGCAGGATCGCGTCAGCGATATCAAGCGCCGAGGTCGGGTTTCCCCATTGATCGGCCACCACCGAGACCTCGTCGCGGTCGGCGGCCAGCCGCAGCATGGTTTTCACGAAATTCCGGCCGAACGGGCTGTAGACCCAGGCGGTGCGCAAGATCAGGTGGCGCGGATTGGCGGCGGCCACCGCCTGTTCGCCGGCGAGCTTGGAGGCGCCGTAGACGCCGAGGGGCGCGGTCGCATCGGTCTCGACATAGGCGCCGGGAGCGCTGCCGTCGAAGACATAGTCGGTCGAAAGATGGATGACGGGAACGCCGAGCCGTGCTGCCGCTTCGGCCACCTTGCCGGCGCCGGCCGCGTTGACCGCAAAGGCCAGATCGGGCTCGTCCTCGGCCTGATCCACGGCGGTGTAGGCGGCGGCCGATACGACGACATCCGGCTTGGCCGCCGAGATGGCGTCAAAGACGGTATCGGGTCTTGCCAGGTCGAACTCCGGCCGGCCGATGGCGATGACTTCCACGCCGGCGCGGCTCTGGCCAGCCTCCAGCAGGCTTGCCGCGACCTGGCCGTCGCGTCCGGTGACAACGAGCCTCACACGACCTCCTTGCGCGCCTCGCCCAGCCTTTCGCCGGCATAGCGCTGTTCGCGGATCGGCCCCCACCACCATTTGTTGTCCAGGAACCAGTCCACCGTCCGCGCCAGGCCGCTGTCGAAATTCTCGCTTGGCGTCCAGCCGAGCTCGCGGCCGATCTTGGAGGCGTCGATGGCATAGCGGCGGTCGTGCCCGGGCCGGTCGGTGACGAAGGCGATCAGGTCGCGATATCGCTTGCCATCGGCGCGGGGACGCCTGATGTCGAGCAGGTCGCAGATCGTCTCGACGACGGCGAGGTTCGTGCGTTCCGAATTGCCGCCGACATTGTAGCTCTCGCCCGGCGTGCCCTTGGTGGCAATGAGCTCCAGGGCCCGGGCGTGATCCTCGACGAACAGCCAGTCGCGCACATTGGCGCCGGCGCCGTAGACAGGCAGCGGCTTTTCATCGAGCGCGTTGAGGATGACGAGCGGGATCAGCTTCTCGGGGAAATGATAGGGGCCGTAATTGTTCGAACAGTTGGAAAGCACCACCGGCAGGCCATAGGTCTCGTGCCAGGCACGCACGAGATGGTCCGAGGCCGCCTTCGAGGCCGAATAGGGCGACGACGGCGCGTAAGGGGTCTCCTCGACGAACATGCCGCCGTCGAAAGGCAAGTCGCCGAACACCTCGTCGGTCGAGACGTGATGGAAGCGGAAGCGGCTTTTCCTCTCGTCGGAAAGGCCACGCCAGTATTCCAGCGCGGCATTGAGCATCTTGTAGGTGCCGACGATGTTGGTCTCGATGAAGGCGCCAGGTCCGTCGATCGAGCGGTCGACATGGCTCTCGGCGGCGAGGTTCATGACGATGTCGATATCGTTGCGGCGCAAAATGTCCAGCACCGCCCGCTCGTCACAGATGTCGGCATGGGCGAAGCTGTAATTGTGGGCATTCTCGATCGGCCGCAGCGAGGCCAGGTTGCCCGCATAGGTCAGCTTGTCGAGATTGGTCACCCGGTAGGCCGGATTGGCGCACAGATGCCGGCACACCGCCGAACCGATGAAGCCGGCACCGCCCGTCACCAGAAAATTCATGCTGCTGTCCTCACGCACCTTTGGCAACATCAGGCAAACACCTCGGCGGCGGCGAGCAGCGGCGCCTTGAGATCCTTGTCCGAAAGCTGGAACCCGCTCGCCAGCGACGGCCATTCTATGCCGATGGCCGGATCATCGAAACGGATCGAGCGGTCATGCTCGGGCGAATAAGTGTCGGTCACCTTATACAGGACCTCGGTGTCAGGCACGAGCGTCACGAAGCCATGCGCAAAGCCCTTCGGCACCAGAATCTGGTTGCCCTTTTCAGCCGATACTTCGAGAGCGACCCATTTTCCAAAGGTTTTCGAACCCCGGCGAATATCGACCGCTATGTCCAAGACGCTGCCACGGATGACGCGCAACAGCTTGTCCTGGGCGCGCGGTGCAAGCTGATAGTGCAACCCGCGCAGCACGCCCGCCGCGGCGGAATAGGAATGGTTGTCCTGCACGAACACGAGGTCGATGCCGGCCTGCGCAAAGCGCTCGGCATTGTAGGTTTCCATGAAGAAGCCGCGCGCATCGCCATGCCGCTTCGGAACGATTTCCAGCACCCCGTCGATGCCAAGCGATCTCACCTCCAGCATCTACCCCTCCGAAAGATCGGCGACACGCCGGCGCAGATAGGCCGCGTATTCGTTCTTTCCCAGGCGGCTCGCGCGCTCCAGCACCTTGTCCGCCGTCAGCCAGCCCTGTTCGAAGGCGATTTCCTCCGGACAGGCGACCTTGATGCCCTGGCGGTGCTCGATGGTGCGCACGAAGGAAGAGGCTTCATGCAGGCTGTCATGCGTGCCGGTGTCGAGCCACGCGTAGCCACGCCCCAACCGGTGAACATGGAGCAGGCCACGCTCGAGATAGACGTTGTTGACCGCCGTGATCTCGAGTTCGCCACGTGCCGAGGGCCGGATCATCGGGGCGATGTCGACGACCTGATTGTCGTAGAAATAAAGACCCGTGACAGCCCAGTTGGACTTCGGCTTCTGTGGCTTCTCCTCGATCGTCAGCGCGGTTCCGGTGGCCTTGTCGAAGGACACCACGCCATAGCGTTCGGGATCCTCGACATGGTAGGCGAACACCGAAGCACCCATCTCACGCGATGCCGCGGTGCGGCAAAGCTGCGACAGCCCGTCGCCAAAATAGATGTTGTCGCCCAGGATCATCGAGACGCTGTCCTTGCCGATGAAATCCCGGCCAATGATGAAGGCTTCCGCGAGGCCATTGGGCTGAGGCTGCTCGGCGTAGGACAGCGCCAGACCGAACTCCGATCCGTCGCCCAGCAACTCCCGGAAAGCCGGCAGATCACGCGGCGTCGAAATAATCAAAATTTCGCGGATCCCCGCGAGCATCAGCACGCTCAGCGGATAATAGATCATCGGCTTGTCGTAGATCGGGAGGATCTGCTTAGAGACTGCTAACGTTAGTGGATAAAGACGCGTTCCACTGCCTCCAGCAAGGATAATTCCTTTCAAGAAGCTCTCCTCGACATGCCAAAGCCCCCCGGCCTTGAGTGCCTGTGCTTAGGTTTCATGCAATGGCTTGTCAATGCGGCGTCCCGCAAACGGGCGGACTATTTCGTGCAAAGAGCGACCCCGCTATTCCCGTCCAAAATACGCCAGATACCATTCCACGAACCGCCCTACCCCCTCGGAAACGGACGTGCCGGGGCGGTAGCCGACGGCCTGTTGAAGTGCGGAGGTGTCGGCGAAGGTGTCGGGCACGTCGCCTGCCTGCAGCGGCAAGAGTTCGACGACGGCCTTGCGGCCAAGCGCGTTTTCCAGCGCCTCGACATAGGCGGCCAGCTTCACCGGGTTGTTGTTGCCGATGTTGAAGATGCGCCAGGGCGCGCTGCTCGTCGCCGGGTCCGGATGGCCGGAATCCCAGGCAAGGTTGGGCGCGGCGGGGCTGTCGCTGGCGCGGACCACGCCTTCGGCAATGTCCTCGACATAGGTGAAGTCGCGCGTGTGATTGCCGTTGTTGAACAGCTTGACCGGCTCGCCGGCCAAGATGCTCCTGGTGAACAGGAACAGCGCCATGTCGGGACGGCCCCAGGGACCGTATACGGTGAAAAAGCGCAGACCAGTGGTCGGCAGCCCGAACAGGTGGCTGTAGCTGTGCGCCATCAGCTCGTTGGCGCGCTTGGTCGCGGCGTAGAACTGCAGCGGGTGGTCGGCCGGGCGATGTTCGGAAAACGGCATGTCGGTGTTGGCGCCGTAAACGCTCGAGGTGCTGGCATAGGTCAGGTGCCCGACACGGCTGTGGCGGCAGGCCTCGAGCATGTTGGTGAAAGCGACGATGTTGCTTTCGACATAGGCGCGCGGATTTTCCAGGCTGTAGCGCACCCCGGCCTGGGCGGCGAGATGGATTACCCGGTCGAAGGTGTGGTCGGCAAAGCAGCCGTCAACCACGGTCCTGTCGGCGAGATTGCCTTGGATGAAATGATAGCCGGCATTGGTGCTTCGGCTCGCCTCGGCCAGAAGCCGCAGCCGCGCCCGCTTGAGGCGCGGATCATAATAGTCGTTGATGCTGTCGACGCCGACGACCTCGTCGCCGCGCTCCAGGAGCCGCCTGGCGACATGATAGCCTATGAAGCCGGCGACGCCGGTGACCAGAACCTTCATCAGAAACGACCGTCTCCGGGAGTGGACCCCTGACGTCTACGGTATACCGGCTTGCTGAGGGAACTCAGGAGCGCTTCAGCAGCGACCAGACGGCCGGCACCAGACTCGCCGCGAGCGCAACCTTGATCAGGTCGCCGACGATGAACGGCACGACGCCGAACTGCCAGGACTTCTCCGGACCGATGAGCACGGCCAGCCAGGCGAAGCCCATTGCCATCATCACGACTTCGGCAACCAGCATCGCATTGACAAGCTTGATCGGATGGCGATCCCAGCCGCGATCGGCGGCCCAGCCGACAATAGCGGCCATGACGACGAAGCCAGCGAGATAGCCGCCGGTCGGCCCGACCATATAGGCAATGCCGATACCCTTCTCCGGCGTGCCCTGGAAGACCGGGAAGCCCATCGCGCCCTCCGCCATATAAAGCAGCAGGGTGGCAACGCCGAGACGCATGCCGAAGGCGGCGGCGATCAGGAATACGGCGAGCGTCTGCATCGAGATATCGACCGGACCCAGCACCACCCTGGTCTTGGCGGACAGCGTCAGCAGCAGCGTTCCGGCAATCGCCAGGAGAAACTGCGTTGCCAGTCGCGCCGCGCCTTCTTGCGGCAGAGCCAGAGAAACAAGCGGGCGCATCGTCGTTGCAGTTGCCATGGTCTTCCCCAATCCGATTTGTCGCGATCCAACAATCGCGGTCTCAGCGTTTTCCTATATTGGCTTGCGTGCTATGCGGCAATCGGTTTTGCCGTTCCTGGAACAAAGTGCCTACATTGTTCCAGGGAATAATGTGCCCGACATGGTTCGAAAGACGTCGTTCGAAAAGACATGGCTCTCAAATTCGATACCAGTTTCGATCCCGGCTATGGTTACGGGATAGACGTGGCAGCCGACGTGCGGCGCGTCACGGCCCGAAATCCGAGCCCGTTTACCTTTCACGGCACAAACTCCTACATCATCGGGCGCGACACGCTTGCGGTCATCGACCCCGGGCCGGATGACGAGGCGCATCTGCGGACCTTGCTCGACGTGATCGCCGGCAGGCCGGTCAGCCATATCTTCGTCAGCCATACGCATCGTGACCATTCGCCGCTGGCGACGCGGCTGAAAGAGCGCACCGGCGCCGCCGTGCTGGCGGAGGGCCCGCATCGGCCGGCAAGGCCGCTGCACACCGGCGAAACCAATGCGCTAGATGCCAGCGCCGACACCGCTTTCGTTCCGGATATCGCGCTGCCGGACGGGGCGTTGGTCGCCGGCGACGGCTGGGCGATCCGGACGGTTCTGACCCCCGGCCACACCGCCAATCACGCGGCATTCGCGCTCGAAGGAACCGGCATCCTGTTCTCGGCCGATCATGTCATGGCATGGGCGACGTCCATCGTCGCGCCGCCGGACGGGGCAATGGCCGATTACATGGCGTCGCTGGACCGGCTGATCGAGCGCGGCGATCGCCTGCTGCTGCCTGGCCATGGCGGACCAGTGACGGAGCCGCGCAACTTCATGCGCGGGCTGAAGACGCATCGCAAGATGCGCGAACGAGCCATACTGGAGCGGGTCAGGACCGGTGACCGGACGATCCCCGACATGGTCAAGGCGATCTACAGTGATACCGATCCGCGGCTGCACGGCGCTGCCGGGCTATCGGTGCTTGCCCATCTCGAGGACCTGGTGGCGCGCGGCATGGTGTCGACAGACGCCGCCCCCGCCATCGACGGCATTTTCGCGCCTGCCTGATCGGCTTCCCCGGACGCAAACGCATATCCGGAGGAAACCGACTATTCGGCTGGAGCCGCACCGACCTGGCCGGCGACTTCCTGATCGAGTTCCGCCAGGAAATCGGTGACGCGCGCGGCATTGTCGCCAAGGTCGTAGCGGCCATAACGCGACGCCGACCGCATGTCGACGATGATCGTGTCCCCGTCATCCGTCACGCGGATCGCCACGTCGGCGGGAAGGCCGAGCACGAAGCTCGAGGCAACTGCGGTGATGGTCACGTCGCTCTGCCCGGCGAGGTCGGGGTATGGCTGGGAAAGGTCCCAGCCGCGCCGGTCGAGCACGGTTTCAACGGCGTTGACGATGGTCTCGAAGGGCAGGTCGTAGCTGCGCGCGGTGACAAGCGGATAGCTGTCGGTCTGCAGCCGCTGTTCGCCCGGCGTCGGCGGGGAGAGCACGTTCATGTCCTTCGTCCGGTCGCTGATGTCGAGCGCCGGCGGTTCCTCGAGGTCGGTCGAGATGTCCCTGAGCGGCGGATAGATCGTCGCCCAGTAGGCGGCAACGCCGAAGGGGATCAGCACCAACAGGGCCAGCACGACGCCGACGGTCAGGTCGCGGCCGCCGCGATCACCGAAATTCCACAGCCTCGAAAAGGCAAAGGCGGCGAACAACAGCGCCAGCGCCGCCAGCAGCGCGACAATGCCCAGCACCCACAGGAACACCGGCGTTTCGACAAGACCGAAGCGATGGCCGACATAGTCGGTCAGCAACAGCACCGCCGAAAATGCGGCCGTGCGCCGCGACCAGCCGGCCGCCTTCGACGTTTGCCGTTCGGGAATGCTAACCATTGTTTTCTGCGCTGCCCCAACCCGGACCGAGGTCTAGTGCCTTTTCGCGACGGCTTGAAGCCGAAACATGCAACATCCCCGTCAATCCGTCGGCAAGCGGTAGTCCTTGAACTGCTGGCGCAAGGTGATCTTCTGGATCTTGCCGGTGGCGGTATGCGGTATCTCGCCGACGAAAGCGACATCGTCGGGCATCCACCACTTGGCCACCTTGCCGTCCATGAAGTCGAGAATACCAGCCTTGGTCGGCTCCTTGCCGGGCTTGGCGACGACGACCAGCAACGGCCGCTCGCCCCATTTCGAATGGTGGACGCCGATGGCCGCCGCTTCCGCCACATCCGGGTGACCGACAGCCAGATTCTCGAGGTCGATGGTCGAAATCCACTCGCCGCCGGACTTGATGACGTCCTTGGCGCGATCGGTGATCTGCATGTAGCCACCGGCATCGATGTGGGCGACGTCTCCGGTATCGAACCAGCCGTCCTCGTCGAACTGCTCGGCGCCCACACCGCCATAGTAAGCGCGGGCAACCGCCGGGCCGCGCACCTTCAGCCGGCCAAATGTCCTGCCGTCCCACGGTTGCGCCTTGTTGTCGTCATCGGTCACCTTCATCTCGACGCCGAAGGGCGGGTAGCCCTGTTTGCCCTGGACGTCGAGCCGGGCCTCCCCCTCGAGGCCGGCATATTCGGGCTTCAGGGTGCATAGCGTTCCTAGCGGCGACATTTCGGTCATGCCCCAGGCATGGATGACCTGGACCCCATAATTGTCCTGGAATTTCGTCATGATCGCACGCGGGCAGGACGAGCCGCCGATGACGACCTTGTTCAGATGAGGAAGCGTCTTGCCGGTCTGCTCCAGATATTGCAGCAGCATCATCCAGACGGTCGGCACGGCGGCGCTGAAGGTCACCTTCTCGGTGTCGAGCAACTCGTAGATCGAGGCGCCGTCCATCTTGCAGCCGGGCATGACCAGCTTGGCGCCGATCATCGGTGCGCTCTGGCCAAGGCCCCAGGCATTGGCGTGGAACATCGGCACCACCGGCAGGATCGTGTCGCGCGCCGACAGACCCATCGCGTCGGGCATGGCGGCAATCATGGCGTGCAGCACGTTCGAGCGGTGGCTGTAGACGACTCCTTTGGGATCGCCTGTCGTGCCCGATGTATAGCACATGCCGGCTGCAGTGCCTTCGTCGAAGGTCTTCCAGGCGAAATCGCCATCGACCCCGTCAAGCCAGTCCTCGTAGGCGACGGCATTGGGCAAGGTGGTTTGCGGCATGTGCGCCTCGTCGGTCAGCACGATCACCTGTTTCAGCGATTTGACGGCACTGGCGATCTTTTCGAGCAACGGCACGAAGGTGAGATCGACGAAGACGGCCTTGTCCTCGGCATGGTTCATGATCCAGACGATCTGCTCGGGAAACAGGCGCGGATTGAGCGTATGATAGATCGCGCCAACGCCCATGATGCCATACCAGGCCTCGATGTGGCGCGCGGTGTTCCAGGCCAGCGTGGCGATGCGGTCGCCCATCCCGTACCCGTCGCGTTCCAGCCGCTGGGCAACCTTGAGGGAACGACGGTGGATGTCGGCATAGGTGGTGCGCACGATCGGTCCCTCGATCGAGCGCGACACGATCTCGCGCACCCCATGTTGCCGTTCGGCGTTGTCGATCAGCTTGTGGCACATCAGCGGCCATTCCTGCATCAGCCCCAGCATCCCGTTCCTCCTCCCTCGCGCATTTTGCGTCGTAGCTTTGGCGCATTGTGAAGCGAACCGGCGGATTGTCCAGTCGCCCGCTTGCGCGGCCAACGAATTTCGGAGTCCGTGCCGTAACGGCAAACGGTTGAATTCCGACATGTTTTGGATTTGGGCCTGCTGATCCCTCGTGCCACGGGAATGGCAGGAGGGTCCAAATCACCGCCGTGACGGCAGTCTCCTCCCCCCAAATCACCGGGAAATCCGCCACAATCCGGCCATCGTCGGCGTTAAGTTTCGTTAACGGGCAACGGGGTGCGATTGGCGACTGAAAGAGGTTCGCATGGACGCGCAACTCGAGGACAAGGCTCTGGAGAGCACACTTGCCGAAAGCTTGGCCGATTTGGTGCCGGACGAAAAGACTGTTTCCGAGGACGAATTTGTTGAAGTTGTCGGCGGCGCGCTCGAAGCGGTCGGCGGCACGCTGCTGTTCAAGATGTGCGTCGAGAGCGGAGGCGAAGGCCAGCATGTCGCGGCGGCATCCGTCGGCGACGGCGGCAATCGCCAGTTCCTGCTGCTCACCCTGCCGACCGGCGGCGGCTCACTGAAGGTCGAGACCGTTTCGAGAAGCAGCAACCCGGTGGCGGGCATCGCAGCCGCCTATGCCGGACTGATGGACGCATTCAGAACCGCCGCCTGAATCCTCGGCTGACACTCGAAAGCGCTATAGCGCCACGCCTCGGCGATTGGCGCCGGTTTTCGTGATGCGAACGGACCTTGCGCAATGGCTGTGCCCGCCACATTTTAGGGAGCCAGGTAAGGAGAACCAGCATGGATAAGATCGCCAACCCGGCACCCGGCTTCCAGCGCAATCCCGACAAGGTCATCACCATCGAGCCCTATGCCGGCACCGTTACCGTCCGCGCCGGCGATACGGTCATCGCATCGTCCACGAGGGCCAAGGTGCTGACCGAGGCCCCCTACCCCGCAGCCTTCTACATTCCGTTTGCCGACATCGATTTCGACAAACTCACCGGCACGGAGCACTCCACCCATTGTCCCTATAAGGGTGATGCCAGTTATTGGAGCGTGCTGCCGGCCGGCGAGGCGGGCAAGGACGCGATGTGGGCCTATCGGCATCCGTTCGACGAAATGAGCGATATCCGCGATCACGGGGCGTTCTACGCCAGCAAGGTCACCATCGAAGCCAGGCCTGGCTGAGCTCTTCGACTTGAAGGCACTCAGAGTGCGTTGAGATTTGAGGGCGGGCCGATCACCACCCCAATATCGACGCACCCTCAGTCGGTGGTGCCGTTGTTGCCCATGCCATCGGCATCGTCGAGACGCACGAAGGTCATGCCCTTGTCCTTGAGCGCCAACAGGCCCTGCACCACGCCTTCGCCGGCGGCATGGGTCGGCTGATTGATGTGCGAGATGATGACGTCGCCGTCCTTGGCCGCGGCGATGCGCCGGGCGGTTTCCTTGGCACCCAGCAATGAGCCGCCATCGCCATTGATCGAGAAGCCGGCGATCTTGAAGCCAAGCTTGCGGATCATCGCGATGGCCGAGGGACTGTACTCGGCCGTTGCGCCCCGAAACCATTTCGGAGCCGGCTCACCCGTCTTGGCCAATGCGGCGGCACCCGATTCGACTTCGGCCAGCACCGCTTCGGGACTGCCGGCGCTGCGGATGCCATAAATCTTCTGCGGCGTGTCGACCGCCGGAATATGGTGGCCGCCGTGATTCTCGAGTTCGAACAGGTCGGGATGCGCGCGCATGATCGCGACGGCCGCGGCATTGCGCTTCAGCCAGATGCCGGTGACGAAAATGGTGGCGGGAATCTTGTTTTCCACCAGCGCCGAAAGGATCCGTGTATCGGTCTGTCCGCCGCAGGCATCGAGCGTCAGCGCGACCCGGCCGGCCCCGCTTTCGGCAGGCTTTATATGCAGCGTGGGCTCGACCAGCGGCACGGCGTGAGCGCTGGACACCACCGCCAGCGACATTGCGATCATGCAGAGATGTTTTTGCGGCAGATGCATCAAACCAATTCCTGATAGGCGATTTCAAGCCGCTATCCCAAGGCCCGCATCAAGGCGGAAATCGGGACGATGAAAGATGCCTGACGCGGCAATTTGACCGACTGGTCGGTGAACGAACCCTTCGACGGCGGCCTTGCCGCCGTTAAAGCGCGGCGGCCCGAAACGGATCGGGCAACGCGCTGTAAGCTTTCTTTTCATGCATGCCGTTCTCCCCAAAAAACCGGAGCCATTTTGGACGACATGCATCAGACGGCGCGCTCGCGCTTCATCTCGGTGCGCGCGAGCACCTCGCGCACCGCATCGACGACCGGGTTCACCTCCAGGCGCCAAACGCAGCAAACCCTGCTGGGATCGGGCCAGCGGCACAGATCCTTGGCCACGCAGTCACATGGCGTCGACGGCCGAAGCGCGATGCTGGGCACGCCGACCGGTCCCCAGCGCGACGGATTCGTCAGACCAAAAAGCCCGACGACCGGCGTGCCCACGGCGGCAGCCATATGCATAGGGCCGCTCTCGTTGCCAAGAAACAGCCGCGCTTGTTTCAGAACGGCCAACAGGCTCTCGAGCGACAGCGTCCCGACAAGGTCGACCATCGGCGTCGCCGTCCTGGCGAGGATCCGTCCGGCGATCTCGCTTTCGTCCGGCCCTCCCACCAGGACGACACCCAGTCCGGTACCGGCTGCAATTTCGTTAATCGCCTCGGCAAATCGCTCCGGCTGCCATTGCCGGCCCTTGAAGCTCGCGCCGGCATGCACGGCGACAAAGGCATTCGGCCGCAGATGATGCATGCCCAGAAGCGCCTGTGCTTTCGCCGTCTCTAACGGCGATGGCTGAAGGCTTGGCACGGTGACGCGCAGATCGACGCCAAGCGCTTCAAGCGGCGAGAGATAGCGAAAGACGAAATGATGGCCGCCAAACCCATACGGCTTGGCAAACAGATTGGCGGGCTGACGCTCCAGCAGCTTCAGAGGCCTCTCGGGAGGATTATAGCCGACGCGGGTCTTTGCGTTGACCAGCCCACTGACAATGCGCGAGGTCTTTGAATCGGTCACGTCGATCGTCAGGTCGAAACGGAAGCGGCGCAGCGCCCGCACCACGGCATAGAGTTCTTTTGCGCGCTCCAGCGGGGTGCCGCGGATCCGGGAGCGCCGGAACGTAACCACCTCGGAAGCCATGCCATGCGCGATCACGAAGCTTTTGAAGTGCGCTTCGCAGAGAAACACGATCCTGGCATCGGGGAATTCGAGTTGCAGGTTCCTGGCGAGCGTCGAGGCGAGAACGATATCGCCGATGAACTTCGTCTGAATGATCAGGATCGAGCGGAATGGCGCGGGAGATATCTGCAACGTGTGATTCCGGAAACAATTGACGGTCCGTGCGCAGATTAGGCAGTGACGATGTCGAGATTACGCAACGCCTTCGGCACGTTCGCGTGAGTTTTCATACAAAACCGTAAGTTTCGATCCGGGCTCGCTTCCTATCCGCGCCCGGTCTTTGCCACCTGCACCGCTGCCTGCGCGGCCGCCAGCCTGGCAATCGGCACACGATAGGGCGAGCACGATACATAGTCGAGTCCGACCTCCTCGCAAAAACGGATCGATGCCGGGTCGCCGCCATGTTCGCCGCAGATGCCGAGCTTGATGTCGGGCCGCGTCGCCCTGCCCTTTTGCGCAGCCATGCGCACCAGTTCGCCGACGCCGTCGATGTCGAGCGAGACGAAGGGATCCTGCTCGATGATGCCCTTCTGGCGGTAAGTCTCCAGGAAAGAGGCAGCATCGTCGCGCGAAATGCCGAAGGTGGTCTGGGTAAGGTCGTTGGTGCCGAAGGAGAAGAACTCGGCTGTAGCGGCGATGACATGAGCCCGGATCGCCGCACGTGGCAATTCGATCATGGTTCCAGTCAGGTAGTCGATCTTGACGCCGCTCTCGTCCATCACGCTCTTGGCGACCGCATCGATGCGCGCCTTCACGTAGTCGAGTTCCTTCACCAGGCCGACCAGCGGCACCATGATCTCGGGAACCACCAGCGCGCCGGCCTTCTTGCCGGCCTCGACGGCGGCCTCGAAAATGGCGCGCGCCTGCATCTCGGCGATCTCGGGATAGGAGACGGCCAGCCGGCAGCCGCGATGGCCGAGCATCGGGTTGAATTCGTGCAGGGCGTCGGTGCGTTGCCGGAGCTTGTCCGGCGACACGTTCATGGCGGCGGCGACTTCGGCCACCTCCTCCTCGGTCTTGGGCAGAAATTCGTGCAGCGGCGGATCGAGCAGTCGGATCGTCACCGGCAGGCCGGCCATGATCTCGAAGAGTTCCAGGAAATCCGAGCGCTGCATGGGCAGAAGCTTGGCAAGGGCGGTGCGGCGGTCCTTCTCGGTGTCGGCCAGGATCATCTCGCGCATGGCGACGATGCGGGCGCCGTCGAAGAACATGTGTTCGGTGCGGCAAAGCCCGATGCCCTCGGCGCCGAAGGAGCGCGCCATGCGGGCGTCGAGCGGCGTTTCGGCATTGGTGCGCACCTTCATGCGGCGCACCGCGTCCGCCCATTCCATGATGGCGGCGAAATCACCTGAAAGTTCGGGCTGCAGCATCGCCACGGCGCCCTTCAGCACCTGGCCGTTGCCGCCATCGATGGTGATGATGTCGCCCTTGCGGAAGGTCTGCCCCATCGAGAGCAGCGTGCCGGCCTTGTAGTCGACGCGCAGCGAGCCAGCGCCGGAGACGCAGGGCTTGCCCATGCCGCGCGCGACGACGGCGGCATGGCTGGTCATGCCGCCGCGCGTGGTCAGGATGCCTTCCGCCGCATGCATGCCATGGATGTCCTCCGGGCTGGTCTCGATGCGCACCAGGATCGCCTTGCGGCCTTGCGCCTTCAGATCCTCGGCATCGCCGGAGGAAAAGACGATCTCGCCGGTGGCCGCGCCCGGAGACGCCGGCAGGCCGACGCCGATGACGTCTCGCGCGGCCTTCGGGTCGATGGTCGGGTGCAGCAACTGGTCGAGCGAGGCCGGATCGATGCGTGCAACGGCTTCCTCCTTCGTGATCAGGCCGTCCCTGGCCATTTCGACCGCGATCTTCAGCGCCGCCTTGGCGGTGCGCTTGCCGGACCGGGTCTGCAGCATCCACAACTTGCCGCGCTCTATGGTGAATTCGAGGTCCTGCATGTCGCGGTAGTGCTTTTCCAGGCTGTCGGAGATCGTCACGAAGGACTGGAAGGCGTCGGGCATCAGCTTCTGCAAGGACGGCTTGTCCGAGCCGGCGGCGATGCGCGCCGCCTCGGTGATGTTCTGCGGCGTGCGGATGCCGGCGACGACATCCTCGCCCTGCGCATTGACCAGGAACTCGCCATAGAGCTGCTTTTCGCCGGTCGACGGATTGCGGGTGAAGGCGACGCCGGTGGCCGAGGTCTCGCCCATGTTGCCGAACACCATGGCCTGGACATTGACCGCCGTGCCCCAGCTCTCGGGGATGTCGTGCAGGCGGCGGTAGGTGATGGCGCGGTTGTTCATCCAGCTCGAAAACACGGCGCCGATGGCGCCCCAGAGCTGCTCATGCGGATCCTGCGGGAAGGGTTTGCCGAGCTCCTCCTCGACCTTGGCCTTGTAGAGTGCGATCACGCCTTGCCATTCGATGGCCGTCAGCTCGGTGTCGAGTTCGTGGCCGAGGCTGGCCTTCTGGTCTTCAAGGATTTCCTCGAACACCTCGTGATCGAGACCCATGACGACATCAGAATACATCTGGATGAAGCGGCGATAACTGTCATAGGCAAAGCGTGCATCGCCGGAATCACCGGCCAGCGCCTCGACGGTCTCGTCGTTCAGGCCGAGATTGAGCACGGTATCCATCATGCCAGGCATCGAGGCGCGAGCCCCGGAGCGCACGGAAACCAAGAGCAGCTTCGACGGATCGCCGAACCGGCGGCCGGTCAGCTGGCCAATGTGGTCGAGCGCGACCGCGACATCGGCTTCCAATCCCGCCGGATAGGCGCGGGCGTTCGCATAGTAGGCGTTGCAGACCTCGGTGGTGATGGTGAAGCCCGGCGGCACCGGCAAGCCAAGGCTGCACATCTCGGCCAGGTTGGCGCCCTTGCCGCCCAGCAGATTCCTGTCGCTGGCACGGCCTTCCGCCGCCCCATCGCCAAAGGTGAAAACCCATTTGGTCATGCTTGCTCTCCGGTTGCGGGAGATTGGAAAGATTGACGAAACCAATGGTTCCGCCGCGTCCGACCCTGGAGCGATATGATGGTGCAGTGCGAAAGGCAAGGTGCCGGCAAAGTCGTCCGGCCCCTACAATCGATTAAGAAAAAGCGATGTCCAAGGGTGCGGCAAAAAAGACTTGCCACCCCACTATACCCACACTAGAACATAAAGAGAACAAAGAGGTATCCCATGAAACAGGATGGAAAACTCGATTATCTGGAAATGCCGGCAACCGGCGGCACGCTGGACCGGTTGAAGGCTTTCTACAGTTCCGCCTTCGCATGGTCGTTCACCGACTACGGACCGACCTATTCGGCCTTTGCGGAAGGTTTGGACGGAGGTTTTCAGGCCGAGGCCGAGGAGGCACCGGCCAAGCCCCTGCCCGTGCTCTACAGCAGGGATCTGGAGAAAACCCTGCGCGCCGTGGAAAGTGCCGGCGGCGCGATCGTCAAGCCGATCTTCTCATTCCCCGGCGGCCGGCGCTTCCAATTTGTCGATCCGGCCGGCAACGAGCTGGCCGTGTGGAGCGAATAGCGCTTCACATCACCGGCAGCACCGTGCCGTGCATGGCGTTATCGGCATCGCTCATAAGCATTGTGCTTTTCGGCTGCTCTGCTAATAACGCGCCGCACAAGCGACTCTGACGGCTATTGGGGCGTCGCCAAGTGGTAAGGCATCGGTTTTTGGTACCGACATTCCCAGGTTCGAATCCTGGCGCCCCAGCCATCACATTTCGGTCCGTTCGGTCCGTTACGGGCGCAACAGGATGCTCGTGATGTGCCCTCTGGCTGTGCTTGGAAGTCTCGGCTGGCCGCAGCGCAAAGTCGGGCTGATCATCTTCCTGGCGCTGGTCGGAGCCGCGAAGTTCTTCAAGGGACGACGCTGATAGACCGCGATCTAGACATGTTCGACTGGATTGCCGATTGCATCGGCATGGCCGGCGGTCTCGTGGTCGCGATGTGTGCAAACTGGGTGCTGCACCGCAAGGGCTGACCGCCAATCCAGCCTGTTGTGCGAGCTGTCCGGAGCGCGCTATTGGCCCGGTCGCGTCAGCTCGCCTCGCGCATCGCCTCGGCGGCCTGCAGATCGACCGACACCAGTTGGCTGACGCCTTGCTCGGCCATGGTGACGCCGAACAGCCGGTCCATGCGCGCCATGGTGATCGGGTTGTGGGTGATGATGACGAACCGCGTCTCGGTGGTCTTAGCCATCTCGTCCATGAGATTGCAGAAGCGTTCGACATTGTGATCGTCGAGCGGAGCGTCGACTTCGTCGAGCACGCAGATCGGTGCGGGGTTGGTCAGGAACACGGCGAAGATCAGCGACATCGCCGTCAGCGCCTGCTCGCCACCCGACAAAAGCGTCATGGTCTGCGGCTTCTTGCCGGGCGGGCGGGCCAGGATTTCGAGCCCCGCCTCGAGCGGATCCTCGGATTCGATCAGCTGCAATTCTGCCGTGCCGCCACCGAACAGATGCGAGAACAGCCGCTGGAAATGGCTGTTGACGACATCGAAAGCGGCCAGCAGCCGCTCGCGGCCTTCGCGGTTGAGGCTCTGGATCGCTTGCCTGAGCTTGCGGATCGCCTCGATGATGTCCTCGCGCTCGGAGACGATTGCCTCCAGCCGGTCGGACAGTTCCTTCTGCTCTTCCTCGGCGCGCAAATTGACGGCGCCGAGCCGTTCGCGTTCGATCTTCAGCCGGTCGAGCTGACGTTCGATCTCGCCCATTTCAGGCATCGGATCGTCGGCTTCCAGGCCGGTATGGCGGATCACCAGATGCGGCGGCGTGTTCAGCGTTTCCTGGATGCGCGCCTCGACCTCCAGCCGGCGCTCGTCGGCCGCGGTCAGCCGTTCCTCGGCGCGGACGCGGGTCTCGCGGGCCTCGGCCAGCGACTGGATGGCCCCGGTGGCCGCCTTGTCCAGCTCGGCCTGCCTGTTTTCCGCTTCCTGCAGGCGGTCGGCGGCGGCCTTGCGCAAGGTCTCGGCCTCGGTGAGCTGCGACAGCAGCGCGCGCCGTTTGGCATCGATTTCGTCGGGGGCGTCGGCCAGCCGCTCGCGCTCCGCCTCGGCCTCGGCCTTGCGCTCGCTGAGCGATGCGATCTGCGTCGAGGCATTTTCGGCACGCACCAGCCAATTGCTGCGTTCGGCGCCGATGGCATCCAGCCGGCGTGCACGCGCCTCTGCTTCGCGCCGCAACCCCTCATGGACGGCGCGGGCGTCGGCAAGGGTGGCGCGGTCGCGGGCGACATTGGCCGAGGACTGTTCTAGCTGCAATTGCAGGTCGCCGAGATCAGGCGCGTCCTGCAGCAGCATCTCGGCCTCGACGAAGGCAGCCGAGGTTTCCTCATGGCTGTCGACGATGCGTGCGCGTGCCTCGTCGAGTGCGGCGCGCCGGCTCGACAATTCGCCACCGGCCTTCTCGGCCTCGGCCAGCGCGTTGCGGGCGGCGTCCAGGCGATGCTGGGCGTCGCGTCCGGCCTGGCGCGTGTTGCGCTCGGCCTCGCTGGCCAGGCGAAGCGCCTGTTCGGCCTCAGCCAAATTCTCCTCGGCGTGACGCAGGACAAGTGTCGCCTGCACCGCCTCGGCATCGAGTTCGGCAAGCCGGTTCTTCTGCGCCAGGCGTTGCGCCGCGGCGGTCGGCGCGTCGGCGCTGGCGGCAAGTCCGTCCCAGCGCCAGAGCGCGCCCTCGCGGCTGACCAGCCTCTGGCCGGGCGCGAGCAGCGCCTGCAGCCGGCGGCCGTCCGCCGCTTCGACAATGCCGATCTGCGCCAGGCGGCGGGCAAGCTGCGCCGGAGCGCGAACCACGCTGGCAAGGCTCTTGATGCCTTCGGGCAGGGCAGCGTCGCCGGGCTGGATTGCGCTTTCACCCCAGTGCACCGGCGCGCTGCGGTCGAGCGGGACGTCTAGGTCTTCGCCAAGGGCGGCGCCCAGCGCCGTCTCGAAGCCGCGTTCGACGCTGATCTGTTCCAGCACCGAAGGGAAAAGATCGCCGCTGGCGGCGTTCAGGATCTTGGCCAGCGTGCGCGCTTCGGTCTCGATGCGCGCCAGTTCGGCCCTGGCGTCCTGAAGCGGCGGCCGGGCAATGCTTTCCGCGGCGCGAGCATCGATGACCGACTGCTCGGCTTGGGCCACTGCGGCTTCGGCCTCCTCCAGCAGCGCCATGGCCTGTTCGACCAGCACGCGCTTTTCGGCCGGATCCGGCAGGCCGGCCACCTTGGAGAGGATGTCCGACAATTCGCGGTCGACCTCGGCGAGCTGGCGGGCAAAGCGGTCGCGGCGCTCGGCGGTCTCGCGCAAAGTGCGTTCGATCTGGTGGCGCGAGGCGGCGGCCTCCGCCCGTTCGGCGGTCAGCGTGGCCAGTTTGGCTTCGCTGGCGGCAAGCATCGATGCAGCCTGCTCGAATGCCGCGCGGGTGGTGGCCTCGCGCTCGGCGGCGCCGGCATTCTCGGAATTCAGCGTCGCTTCCTCGGTGCGCAGGCGCTCGAGAACATCGGCATTGTCGCGCACCATCCGCTCCTCGCGGGCGATGTCGCCGTCGAGCTGCTGCAAACGCCGCTCGAGTTCAGCCTGGCGGGCGCGGATGCGGCCGGCCTCCTCCTCGATCTGCGACCTGGCGATCGACAGGCGCTGGAATGCGGCGGCGGCGGCGGCTTCAGCGTCGCGCAGGTCGGGCAAGCGATGGGCGGCGATGCCCTGCTCCTTGGCCGCGTTCATCTGCGCGGCGGCGCGGTCGCCGACCAATGCCGTGGCGACAGCCAGCGCCGAGCGCGCCTCGCCTTCCTGCGTCTTGGCCAGCGTCCAGCGCAAGTGCAGCAATGTCGCCTCGGCCTTGCGGATGTCAGCCGACAGGTTCTTGAAGCGGGATGCCTGGCGCGCCTGGCGCTTCAGGCTTTCGATCTGGCTTTCGAGCTCGCCGACGACATCGTCCAGGCGCTCGAGGTTCTGTTCGGCGGCCTTCAGCCGCAGTTCGGCTTCGTGGCGGCGGGTGTGCAGGCCGGAAATGCCGGCCGCCTCTTCGAGCAGCGCGCGACGCGCCTGCGGCTTGGCCTGGATCAGTTCGCCGATGCGGCCTTGGCCGACCATCGACGGCGAGCGCGCGCCGGTCGACTGGTCGGCGAACAGAAGCTGCACGTCCTTGGCGCGCGCCTCCTTGCCATTGATGCGGTAGAGCGAACCGGCCTCGCGCTCGATGCGGCGAGACACCTGCAATTCGTCGGCATCGTTGAAGGCGGCGGGCGCGGATCGGTCGCTGTTGTCGAGGAAAAGCGTGACCTCGGCGGTGTTGCGCGCGGGCCGGGTGCCCGAACCGGAAAAGATCACGTCGTCCATGCCGGACGCGCGCATGTTTTTGTAGGAGCTTTCGCCCATCACCCAGCGCAGCGCCTCGACCAGGTTCGACTTGCCGCAGCCGTTCGGCCCGACAATGCCCGTCAGGCCGCGTTCGATGACGAACTCGCCGGGTTCGACGAAGGACTTGAAGCCGAGAAGGCGGAGGCGCGAAAACCTCATTCATGCGCCTCACAGGCGGGTTCCGCGAAATTGTCCCGCGGTTTTGCGGCAAGAAACCGCGTCAAAACGCTAGAGCGGGCAGCGCCGGAACGCTGCCGCTTCAGCGCTGAGCCGATGTCAGAGCAGAGGGTCGATGATGGCCGATATTTCCTCAATCGACATCGCCCCTTTGTAGGTCTTACCGTTGATGAAGAAGGTCGGTGTCGAGTCGACCTTGAATTCATTGGCGCCGCGCTTCTGGACCGATCTCACATCGTCCAGAAGTTTCTGGTCCGTCAAGCAGGCCTCGAAGGACTCCTGTGTAAAACCGGCGAGCTTCGAGATTTGCAGCAGCGCATCCTTGGTGTTCGATACCCCAACCCAGTTCGCCTGCTGCCTGAACAGCACATCGACCATCGGGAAATAGTTATCCTTGGAGCAGCGCGCCAGCATGAAACCGGCTTCCGCGCTCGGATCGAACGGAAATTCGCGCAGGATGTAGCGAGCCTTGCCGGTGTCGATGTACTTCGTCTTCAGTTCCGGGAAGGTGGTCTCGGCGAAATGCGCGCAATGCGGGCAGGTCATCGAGGCGTATTCGACGATGGTGACCTTGGCGTCGTCCTTGCCGAGCTGCTTGTCGGGCAGCGCGCCCGGCTTCAGCAGTTCCGCCATGTCGACGGTTCCCTGCGCTTCCGGCACCTTGGCCGCCGCCGGCGTGGCCGGCTTTGCCGGAGTGGCCGGGTCGGCAGGCTTCACATCCGCCGCCTTGGCCTGTTCGCCGGAGTCACTGCAGGCGGCGAGCAGGGCGACCGCCGGAATGGCGGCCAGCGAAGACAGGACGTTTCTGCGAGACAGACTTTTGCCGAACGAGGGACGGTTCATACGAATCACCTGACAAGGGTTGAATTTTGCAATGCAAAGGCACGAAAAGGCGAGAGTTGGCGCGAATTAAGGCATCTCCGTCCCCAATCCAATCGCGAAACCTGACAAGGGCGATCACGAATGCGAGATGTTGACGACAAATCCATGACTGTCTTCAAGGGGTTTTCGACTTTTTTTCACCAAGAATCGTCGCACCCAGCCTTTCCAGAGAGGCGCGCAGCCCTTCATCCTCGATCAATTCGACTGTGCCGGACAATTTCGTCTTCTCCGCCGCCGTCAAGGGCCTGAAGGTCGGCTTGGGCCGTCCTTTATCCGTTGTCACCGGCTTTTGCACGATCCTGATGCGGCCAATGGCGTTGAAGCCAAGAAAGGCATTCACCCTGTTGATGATCTCGCCGGTCTCGTGCTGCAGATGAAGCGCGGCCATGCCTTCGCAGGCGATGACCAGCACCGCCGGCTCGAAAGGATCGTCCTCATGCAGGCGGCGCGGCCACTGGATCTTTTCAGGCCGCGAGCGGCTGGCGAGGCGCGGGCCCGCGATCTCTTCCCAGGACTGGACGAGGCCAATCGAGATGCCGGCCCGCTTGCGCAGCACCGGATCGAGGATTTTGGTCGCAAGATCGCTCACCGGGACGGGATTGCCGTAGGGCGTTCTCCCTGCCATGTACGTTCTCCAGCCATCACCCCAGCAGATACCGGCCAGGCCCATACAGATCAATGGCACCAGCAGACCAGACCCGCAAGGCCATCTCAGGCGATACCGCGTCGCGCCTGCTCGCCTGGTACGACGTGCACTACCGCGAATTGCCATGGCGCGTGACCCCGCGCGAACATGCACGCGGCGCGCGGCCCGACCCTTACCGCATCTGGCTGTCCGAAGTCATGCTGCAGCAGACCACGGTCGAGTCGGTGAAATCCTATTTCCGCGCCTTTGTCGAGAAATGGCCCGATGTCGAGGCGCTGGCCGCGGCGCCGACCGAGGACGTGATGAAGGCCTGGGCGGGGCTCGGTTACTATTCCCGCGCCCGCAATCTCAAGGCCTGCGCCGATCTGGTGGCGGCGCGTGGCGGCCGATTTCCCGATACGGAGGTTGCCTTGCGAGACCTGCCCGGCATCGGCGCCTACACATCGGCGGCCATCACGGCGATCGCCTTCGATCGCCCCGCCGCCGTTGTCGACGGCAATGTCGAGCGCGTCATCTCCCGGCTGTTTTCGATCACGACGCCGCTGAGCGAAGCCAAGGGCGAAATCCGGGTCCATGTCGAACGCATGGTGCCGGCGACAAGGCCGGGCGACTTCGCCCAGGCGATGATGGATCTCGGCGCCACGATCTGCACCCCGCGCCGGCCACGCTGCACGCTGTGTCCGCTGCGCGAAGACTGCAGCGCCCTCGTTTCAGGCGACCCCGAGCATTTCCCGGTGCGCCTGCCGAAGGCAGACAAGCCTCGGCGGCGCGGCGCGGCTTTCGTGGCCGTGCGCGGTGACGGCGCCATTCTTTTGCGCAAGCGGCCGGACAAAGGCCTGCTTGGCGGCATGACCGAGGTGCCGACGACCGCATGGACCGCGCGGATCGACGGCGCAATCACCGAGGCGGCGGCGCCTTTCCCCGCTAACTGGCGGCGTGCCGGCCAGATCGCGCATGTCTTCACCCATTTCGCGCTTGAACTCGACGTCTTTCGTGCCGAGGTGGACAGTCCCGCGCCAGCGGGGCATTTCTGGTCGCTGGCCCATGAAATTTCCGGGGAAGCGCTGCCCACTGTCATGAAAAAGGCAATCGAAGCGGCGATACCCGGCGCGACGAAAAAGCCACGCCCGCATTGAAAGAGGCTCCATGACTGAAATCCGCCACATCGTTTTCGACATCGGCAAGGTGCTGATCCATTACGATCCCAACATTCCGTTCAGCCGCCTCATTCCCGATACCGAAGAAAGAAAGTGGTTCTTCGACAATATCTGCACGCATGACTGGAACCTCGAGCAGGACCGCGGCCGGAACTGGGAAGAGGCCGAGGCGCTGCTGATCGCGGAACATCCCGAGCACGCGGAAAACATCCGCGGCTTCCGCCGCCACTGGCACGAGATGGTGCCGCATGCCTATGACGACAGCGTCGCCATCATGCTCGGGCTGATCGAGAGCGGCCACGATGTGACCATGCTGACCAACTTCGCCGCCGACACGCTTGCCGAGGCCCGCAAACGCTTCGATTTCCTCGAGCGGCCGCGCGGCGTCACCATCTCCGGCGAGATCGGCAAGATCAAGCCGGACCGCGACATCTACGACCATCACGTGGCCGCGTTCGGCCTCGAGCCATCGGCGACCCTGTTCATCGACGACAGCCCGAAGAATGTCGACGGCGCGCGGGCGGCGGGCTGGCAATCGGTGCTGTTCACCGACGCCAGGACGCTTCAAGCAGACCTTGAGCGCTTCGGAATCAAGGCGTGATCTGAATCGCTTCCGGCAATCCGCTGAGATTTTGAATCTACGAGGAATTGCGCCGGTGGCAGGGGTTCAGCCCCCTGCCCGTTCCATGCCGAGGCGGGCGATGCGGCGAAGTTCGTCGATCGGGGTCAAGCCGCCGCTGCGTTCATAATGCCAGAAGGTCCAGCCGTTGCAGGCGTCCAGTCCCTGCACTTCGGCGCCTATCTTGTGGATCGAGCCGGCGCTGTCGCCGATGGCCACCGTGCCGTCGGCACGCACCTTGGCCGCCCAACGCTTCTTGGCGTCGTAAAGCGTCGCGCCCGGAACCATCAGCCCGGTGTCGATCAGGCTCACGAAGGCGACGCGGGGCTCGGCGCGCTTGCCGGTCAGCACCGTCAGGTCGGCATCTTCCAGCGGCCGCACGGCGTCGATGCGCTCGTTGGCGGCATCGATATAGGCCTGCTCGCGCTCGATGCCGACGAAGTGGCGGCCAAGACGCTTGGCCACGGCACCGGTCGTGCCGGAGCCGAAGAAGGGGTCGAGCACGATGTCGCCCGGCTTGGTCGAGGCCATCATGATGCGGGCCAGCAGCGCCTCCGGCTTCTGCGTCGGATGCAATTTGTCGCCATTGTCGTTCTTCAGCCGCTCGCCGCCGGTGCAGATCGGGAACAGCCAGTCGGAACGCATCTGGATGTCGTCATTCGACGCCTTGAGCGCCTCGTAATTGAAGGTATAGCCCTTGCCCTTCTGGTCGCGCGAGGCCCAGATCATGGTCTCATGCGCGTTCTGGAAGCGGCGCCCACGAAAATTCGGCATCGGATTGGTCTTGCGCCAGACGACGTCGTTGAGGATCCAGAAGCCCAAATCCTGCATCTTGGCGCCGACCCGGAAGATGTTGTGATAGGAGCCGATGACCCAGATCGTGCCGTTCGGCTTCAGCACGCGGCGCGCCGCCAGCAGCCAGGCGCGGGTGAAGGCGTCGTAGGCCTCGAAGCTCTCGAACTGGTCCCAGTCGTCGTCGACCGCGTCGACCTTGGACTGGTCGGGGCGGTGCAGGTCGCCGTCGAGCTGCAGATTGTAAGGCGGATCGGCGAAGATGACGTCGATCGACTTCTCGGGCAGGCGGTCGAGGGCCGCGACGCAGTCGCCCTTGAGGATCGTGTCCAGCCATTCGGATTGCTGGGGAGCAAGGGAAAGCTCGTCGAGAAGACGCACTGCAGACATTTTTACACCCCAGGCACGCGTTACTGTTTTTACTGTCTGTTATGGTTACCGATCAGCGTAAATATTCGGTGAAGGCCGACGCAACGACCTGCCGGGTTTGCGAAGGCGGTGCCATTGGTGTATGCCGCGCCGCCTGAGCCCGTAGCGGCCATCCCTCCATCCTCCTTGTCCCGGATCGTCATGCCCCAGCCAGATCTTGTCATCTTCGATTGCGACGGCGTGCTCGTCGATTCCGAAATCATCGCCGCGCGGGTCGAGGCCGAGCTGATAACCCTGGCCGGATACGAGGTCTCGGCCGAGGAAATCGCCGAGACCTATGCCGGCCTGACCTTCAAGGACATTTTGATGCGGATCGAGGAGAAGTCCAAAATCCCGTTCCAGGTGTCGCTGATCGATCGCGCCGAAGAACTGGTCGACAGGAAGCTGCGCAGCGACGTGCGTGCCATCGAAGGCGTGCGCGAGGCGGTTGCATCGGTCACGACGCAACGCTGCATCTGCTCCAATTCACGCTCCGAGCGGATAGAATTCATGCTGGAGAAGGTGCACCTGCTGCCGTTTTTCGCCGGCCGCATCTTCTCGGCGCTGGAAACGCCCACCGGCAAAACCAAGCCGGCTCCGGACGTCTTCCTGTTGGCGGCGGAGAAACTCAACGCCAAGCCGGCGAACACTTTCGTCATCGAGGATTCCGTGCACGGCGTCCATGGCGCCAGGGCCGCCGGCATGCGCGTGATCGGCTTCACCGGCGCCAGCCACAGCTACCCCGGCCATGCCGATGCGCTGACGGAAGCCGGCGCCGAGACGGTGATCCGCCGCTGGGCTGAACTGAAAAGCGTGATCGCCGCACTGTCGGAGTGGTCGGCGGACGCCTGACAAGCGTCCAGCCCGATGCACGCGGGTCTTGAGCAATTCCAGGAAAAGTGTGACACGGTTTTCCCGGGAAAAGCGCGTAGCGCTTTCCCTAGGGAATTGCGTAAAAACAAAGAGATGGAGCGGTTCGCCGTTTCCGTGAAACGGTGAAATGCTCTGAGACCGCTCAGTTTGTCGCGGCCGCCCGCTTCCTGTGGGTCTTCTTCGGCTTGTCCGTCGTCGTCTTGGGCGCGGTTTCGTCATAACCGGCGTAGGCCT
The DNA here is from genome assembly GCF_020165735.1 of Mesorhizobium sp. B283B1A. Taxonomy (NCBI): domain Bacteria; kingdom Pseudomonadati; phylum Pseudomonadota; class Alphaproteobacteria; order Hyphomicrobiales; family Phyllobacteriaceae; genus Mesorhizobium; species Mesorhizobium sp. B283B1A. Next base: position 94,168 of record NZ_JAIUIQ010000013.1, on the reverse strand, counting down.
GATAGTCCGGCGCCGTCGGAGCCGGCACGACGACATTGGAATCGGTGAACACGAACTGTGTGGCGACCGAAGGATCGGTGACCTGGACCTGATACTGGTGAATCTGCGAATAGAGCACGTCGGTGCCGTGCATCACCGCGGTGCGGATCGGCATGGTGATGGTTCCGGGCGAGAACTTCGGCCCCGGCACGATCTTGCCGGCGACCGCGATCTTCATCGTCAGCTGCCCGTCGGCACGGCTGCAATCGCGCGTCACGTCGGCGATCGACGCCTGATAGATGATCCTCGCCGAATCGTCCGGCGGCGTGGCCGCGGCGGCGTCGGCCGCAGCCTGGGCGGCAGCGTCGGCTTCGGCGTCGCCGGTCTTCTTGAGCTTGGGCTTGGGCTTCCGGGCTTCGTTGGCATAGGTGTTGAAGAAGGCGGTGCCATCGCGCACCGTCACTCTCGGACAATAGGCGTTCAACTGGCTGGCCAGAATCTTGGGATCCTGTGGCGGTGGCGGGGCGGTCGGATCCTTCTTGCCGAAACCGAGGTTGAGGATGCCATTGTCGCCCGATTGGCAACCGGCGGCGGCGAGCATAAAGCCGGTAAGCGCCAGACCCGCCACAAAGCGACCGCTAGATGTATGAAACGCCATGAAACTCCCACTTCCCTCTCGCAAAGCTGGTGACGTATATCAACGGCGCGGCAAAAATGCGACTGAGCCAGCGCAGAAATTAACCACCTTGTGGTGAACGGAAAGCCACACGGCAAACGGATCTGTGACATGCAATATGTGAGTACCCGTGGGGAAGCGCCCGCGCTTGGATTTTCCGACGCCGTGCTGGCGGGCTTGGCGCGTGATGGTGGGCTCTATGTGCCGCGCGAGTGGCCGCAGTTTTCGCCGTCCGAGATCCGCGCCATGCGCGGCCTTGCCTATCCCGACCTTGCGATCCGCGTGCTGTCGCCCTTCCTTGGCGGCGAAATCGCCGCACCCGTCTTCGAGCGCCTGGTGCGTGAAGCCTATGCCACCTTCCGCCACGAAGCCGTCTGCCCGCTGGTGCAGATCGCTCCCAACACCTTCGTCCTCGAACTCTTCCATGGCCCGACGCTGGCTTTCAAGGACGTGGCGATGCAGTTGCTCGCCCGGCTGATGGACCATGTGCTCGCCGAGCGCGACCAGCATGCCACCATCGTCGGCGCCACGTCGGGCGATACCGGCGGGGCGGCCATTGATGCCTTTGCCGGGCGCAGCCGCACCGACATCTTCATCCTCTTCCCGCATGGCCGCGTCTCGCCCGTGCAGCAGCGGCAGATGACGACATCGACCGCGCAGAACGTTCACGCGCTGGCGATCGAAGGCAATTTCGACGATTGCCAGGGCCTGCTCAAGGACATGTTCAACGATCACGGCTTTCGCGACCGGGTGGCGCTTTCGGGGGTCAACTCGATCAACTGGGCCCGCATCATGGCCCAGATCGTCTATTATTTCTCCTCGGCCTTGTCGCTCGGCGCGCCGGACAGGCCCGTATCCTTCACCGTGCCGACCGGCAATTTCGGCGATATCTTCGCCGGCTACGCGGCCAAGAAGATGGGCCTGCCGATCGAAAGGCTGGTCATCGCCACCAACGACAACGACATATTGGCGCGCACCTTCGAGACCGGCGAATACCGCACAAAGGGCGTCTTCGCGACCACCTCGCCGTCGATGGACATCCAGGTGTCGTCGAATTTCGAGCGCCTGCTGTTCGAGGCCTCCGGCCGCAATGCCTCGACTGTGCGGCGTTACATGGCGGGGCTCAAGCAGTCGGGTGCTTTCACCATAGAAACTCAGGAAATCACTGGGATGCGGACCGAATTCGACGCCGGCCGTGCCGATACCGACCAGGTCGCTGCCACCATCCGCTCGACGCTTGCGGCCAGCAATTACCTGCTCGATCCGCATACGGCGGCAGCGGTCCACGTCGCCGCAGGCAGGCCCGCCGGTGCCGTGCCGATGGTGGTGCTGGGCACGGCTCATCCGGCAAAGTTTCCAGCCGCGGTCGAAGCCGCCAGCGGTATCCACCCCGCCCTGCCCGCATGGCTAGGCGGGTTGATGACGGCAGAGGAAAAATACACGGTACTTCCATCCGACCTGAAAATGGTGGAAGATTACGTCAGCCGCCGCGCGCGAGCGGCGCGTTAGGGAGTAAGAGCCATATGGGTGTTGAGGTAAGCCGTCTGTCGAACGGCCTGACAGTCGCCACCGAAACCCTTCCAAGTATCGAATCGGTTGCCCTTGGTGCCTGGGTCAAGTCCGGTGCGCGCAACGAGCGTGACGACGAGCATGGCATGGCCCATCTGCTCGAGCACATGGCGTTCAAGGGTACAAAGCGGCGAAGCGCTTTCGAAATAGCCTCGGAAATCGAGGACGTCGGCGGCGAGATCAACGCCGCCACCAGTGTCGAGACGACGTCCTACTATGCGAGGGTGTTGTCCGACGACGTGCCGCTGGCCGTCGATATCCTGTCCGACATCCTGCAGGAGTCCGAATTCGACCCGCAGGAACTCGAGCGCGAGCAGCACGTCATCCTGCAGGAGATCGGCGCCGCGCACGACACGCCCGACGATATCGTCTTCGACCGTTTCACCGAGACGGCCTTTCGCCACCAGACCATCGGCCGCTCGATCCTGGGCACGCCGGAGACCGTCAAATCCTTCACGTCCAAGCAGTTGCACGATTTCATCGAGCGCCAGTACGGCGCCGAGCGGATGGTGATCGTGGCTGCCGGCGACATCAAGCATGACAATTTCGTGCGCGAGGTCGAAAAGCAGCTCGGCGGCTTCCGCAGCAAGGCCGACAGCACCATTCCACAGTACGCGCAATATGTCGGCGGCGATTTCCGCGAGGATCGCGACCTGATGGACGCGCAGATCGTGCTGGGTTTCGAAGGCCGCGCCTACCATGTGCGCGACTTCTACGCCTCGCAGGTGCTGTCGATGATCCTTGGCGGCGGCATGTCATCGCGCCTGTTCCAAGAAGTCCGCGAGAAGCGCGGCCTGTGCTATTCGGTCTATGCTTTCCACTGGGGCTTTTCCGACACAGGCATCTTCGGCGTCCATGCCGCGACCGGGCAGAGCGACATTGCGGAACTCGTGCCGGTCATCATCGACGAACTGCAGAAGGCCGGGGAGAGCATCCTGCAGGAAGAACTCGACCGGGCGCGCGCCCAATATCGGGCCGGGCTGATCATGTCCGCCGAAAGCCCGGCCAGCCGTGCCTCGCAGATCGCGCGGCAACTGCTTCTGTTTGGCCGCCCAATCGCCAAGGAAGAGCTGATGGAGCGCCTGTCGGCGCTGACCATCGAACGGCTGACCGACCTGTCGTCGCGGATGTTCTCGACCAAGCCGACGCTTACCGCTGTCGGGCCTGTGGGTACGCTGGCACCATATGAGGCGATTCTCGATTCGCTTCCGGGTACGCAGACCACGGCCCGCAGGCTCGCCGTCTAAGCCCCCCAAAGCGTCGTGTTCGCGCTCCCTTTCTTTCGCCGTGACCTGCCGGCACTGAAGGGCGAACGCGTGACGTTGCGCGTGCCGCTGACCAACGACTATCGCGAGTGGTCGGCGGTGCGCGGCGAAAGCCGCGCCTTCCTGGAACCGTGGGAGCCGCGCTGGACGCCCGATGAGCTCGACCGCACGGCATGGCGGCTGCGCATCAGCCGTTACCGCGAGGACTATGCACAAGGAACAGCGATCGCCTTCTTCATCTTCGAGAAGTCGAGCGGCAAGCTGGCGGGCGGAATTACGCTCGGCAACATTCGCCACGGTGTCTCGCAAAGCGGCCATATCGGCTACTGGATCGGCGAGCGCTTCGGCGGCCGTGGCCTGATGACCGACGCGGTCAAGCTGGTGGCCCGCTTCGCCTTCGATACGCTGAGGTTGCACCGGATCGAAGCGGCTTGTATCCCCGACAATATCCGGTCGATCCGCGTGCTTGAAAAAGCCGGATTCCAGCGCGAAGGACTTCTTCGATCCTATCTCAGGATCAATGGCATCTGGCAGGACCACTACCTCTACGCCCGGATCGCTGACGATCCGCCGGGCGCTGGAACGAAGGACTGATTTTGACGAATTTCCTGCGAAACGGGCCGCTGTTCGCCTTTATCATTGCGACGATCCTGACGCTGTGCGCGGCTCCGTCGGCCTTCGCCGTCGAGCCGATCAAGATTGCCCGCGACGACGTCGCGCTCGACCTTTCGGGCGCCGTCGAGATCTACCGCAACCAGGGCGAGAATTTCCAGGTGTCGACCGCGCCCGGGCCGGACGGCATCGTGCGGCGCATCGAGGTCGAGGCCAACGATGCACGCTCGACCGGCGACTGGGCGGTGTTCGCGCTCGCCAATACCACCGACCAACAGCTCGACCGGCTGATTGTCGCGCCGCATTTCAGGCTGGTGAATTCCGGCATCTTCTGGCCCGACCTCGGCTCGACCCGCATCGCCGCCATCACGCCCAGCGAAGGCTTCGCACTCGACCGCCAGACCAGCCCGGACGCCGACGTGTTCCGGGTGACGCTTAACCCCGGCACGGTGATCACCTTCATCGCCGAGCTCGCCTCGCCGAAGCTGCCGCAGGTCTATCTGTGGGATCCCGAATCCTACAAGGACTCGGTCAATTCCTACACGCTGTTTCGCGGCATCGTCATCGGCATTGCCGGCCTTCTGGCGCTGTTCCTGACCATCCTTTTCGTGGTCAAGGGAACCTCGATGTTCCCGGCGACCGCGGCACTCGCCTGGGCGGTGCTCGCCTATATCTGCGTCGATTTCGGTTTCCTCAACAAGATCATCGAGATATCGCCCGGCAACGAGCAGATGTGGCGAGCGGGAACCGAGGTGGCGCTCGCGGCGACCTTCGTGGTCTTCCTGTTCGCCTATCTCAACCTCAACCGATGGCACGGCCATTTCAGCTATGGCGCGCTGGTCTGGATCCTCGGGCTGGTGCTGATCGCCGGTGTCGCCATCGTCGATCCGGCGGTTGCCGCCGGCATCGCCAGGATATCCTTCGCCGCCACGGCGCTGACCGGGCTCGGCCTGATAATCTTCCTCGGTATACGCGGCTATGACCGCGCCATCATGCTGGTGCCCAGTTGGGTCATGGTGCTGTTGTGGCTCTGTGGATCGTGGATGGCGATCACCGGCATGCTCGACAACGACATCGCCCAGCCGGCGCTCGGCGGCGGCTTGATCCTGATCATCCTGTTGATCGGCTTCACCGTCATGCAGCACGCCTTTGCCGGCGGTGCGTTGCACCAGGGGCTGTTCTCCGACCTCGAGCGGCAGGCGCTGGCGGTGGCCGGTTCGGGCGATACGGTGTGGGACTGGGACGTGCTGCGCGACCGCGTAGTCACCAAACCCGATGTCAGCATCCAGCTCGGCCTGGCCCCCAACAGCCTGGGGGGTGCGGCGCGCAACTGGCTGCCGGTGCTGCATGCCGACGACCGCGACACGTTTCGCACGACGCTCGACGTGGTGCTTGAGCACCGCCGCGGACGGGTGTCGCAGAACTTCCGCCTGCGCGGCGCCGACGGGCATTATCATTGGTTTGCCTTGCGCGCCCGCCCGGTCATCGGATCGGACGGCGAGGTCATCCGCTGCGTCGGCACCATGGTCGACGTCACCGAGCAGAAGAAATCCGAGGAACGGCTCCTGCACGACGCAGTGCACGACAATTTGACCGGCCTGCCGAACCGCGAACTGTTCATGAACCGGCTGGAGGCGATCATCTCGATCGCCCGCACCGAGGAAAAGGTGCGGCCGACCGTATTCGTCATCGACATCGACCGCTTCAAGCAGGTCAATGACGGGCTCGGCATCTCGGCCGGCGACACCATCCTGCTCACCATCGCGCGCCGGCTGCATCGGCTCTTGAAGCCGAAGGATTCGCTGTCGCGCTTCGCCGGCGATCAATTCGCCCTGATGCTGCTTTCCGAACAAGACCCTGCCCGCATCGCCGGCGTGGCCGATGCCATCAAGCATGCGATTAACAATCCGATCACCTTCGCCAAGCGCGAGATCGTGCTGACCGCCTCGATCGGCCTGATCACCTGGACCTCGGCCCAGACCTCGGCCGAGGACATGGTCAAGGACGCCGAGCTTGCCATGCATCAGGCCAAGCGTTTCGGCGGCGACAGGATCGAGCCGTTCCGTCCGGCTTTCCGCACCGTCGGCACCGACCGGCTGCAGTTCGAATCCGACCTGCGGCGCGCCATCGAGCGGCGCGAATTCACGCTTGCCTACCAGCCGATCGTGCGGTTGGAGGACGGCAGCGTCGCCGGCTTCGAGGCGCTGCTGCGCTGGGATCATCCGCGCCGCGGCATGATCCCGCCTGCCGATTTCATCCCCGTCGCCGAAAGCTGTGGGCTGATCGTCCAGCTTGGGCTGTTCGCCATGCAGCAGGCCGCCGAGGATCTCGCCGGATGGCAAAAGCAGATCGGCGACGCGCCGCTGTCGGTCTCGGTGAACCTGTCCAGCCGCCAGCTCATCCGCCGCGACCTGGTCAGCGACGTCCGCTCCGTCATCGCACGGGCCAACCTGAAGCCGCGCTGCTTCCGGCTCGAACTCACCGAATCCCTGGTGATGGACAATCCGGAACAGACCGCCCACGTGCTGACGAAGCTGAAGCAGCTCGGCATCGGCCTGTCGCTGGACGATTTCGGCACCGGCTATTCCTCGCTCGCCTATCTGACGCGTTTCCCCTTCGACACCATCAAGATCGACAAGAGTTTTGTCGACGACAGCACACCCAAGCGCGCCGTGCTGCTCAAATCCATGGTCAACATGGCCCATGAGCTCGGCCTTTCGGTGGTGGCCGAGGGCATTTCGGACGAACGCGACGCGCTGGAACTGCGCCAGATGGGTTGCGAATATGTGCAGAGCTTCATGTTCGGCGCGCCCATGCCGGGCGACCAGGTGCTGAAGACGCTGAAGGAGCAATATCCGCTGACGCAGGCTTAGAGGCCGTTTGGAAACTCTGCTCCTGCGGCCATCTGATGGCGCTTTCTGCGCTTCCGGTGCTCACGTACCTAAGTACGCTCCGCTCCGGTTCTCGAAATCACCATCATATGACTCGCATGAGCGAGTTTCGAAACGGCCTCTGTGTCGGCTCGATGGGTCAGGCGTGTCCGGCGGCGAGGCTGAGATGGGCGAGATCGATGCCGATCGAGGCGAGGATGCGATCGTATTTGCGCTCGATGTCGGCGTCGAACAGAAGTTCGGGACTGGCCGGGCAGGTCAGCCAGCCATTCTCGGCGATCTCGGTTTCCAGTTGACCGGCGCCCCAGCCGGAATAACCCAGCGCCATCAGCGCGCGGCGAGGCCCGCGACCCGACGAAATGGCGCGCAATATGTCGACGGTCGCGGTCAGGCAGATGTCATCGGAAACGGACAGCGACGATTCCACGCGGTAGTCGCCCGAATGCAGGACGAAACCCCGGCTGCGATCGACAGGCCCGCCATTGCGCACGACGAAATCGCGCGCCTGCGCGGGCAAGCGGATCGCCTCCTGCTCGTTCATGATGCCGAGCTGCACCAACAGGTCCGGAAACAGCATCTGCTGGGTCTGGTTGATGATCAGGCCCATCGCGCCTTCATCGCTGTGCGCGCAGACATAGATGACCGAGCGCGTGAAACGGTCGTCCTTCATGCCGGGCATGGCAATCAGGAACTGATCGTCGAGAAAGCCGCGTCCAGCGGCTGTCTTCTTGTGGCGCAACAAATCCATGACGGCGAGGGTAACGCGTTTCCCCGGCGCCGAAAAGATGCGCAGCGGTGGATTCGACCAAAGCCCTGCCGCCAGGCCCGCATAGTTTGTCCGCAAGGGTCACGCAAATATGATATCGAAATCATTGCACCGCCATGAACGGACGATCAAATCACCGCCATGCAAAGCTTGAAAATTCTGTTGCTCGGCGCCGCCATCGCATCGGCAACCATCGTTCCCGCCGCAGCCTCCTCGTCGGCATGGTACAGCAGCGAAGGCGGCAAGGTGCGGCTGGTGACGTCAGGCAAGCCGGACAATGCCGGCCGCATCCAGGGCGTTCTCGACATTGCGCTCAAGCCGGGCTGGAAGACCTACTGGCGTGATCCGGGCGATGCCGGCGTGCCGCCGCAACTCGATGTTTCCGCCAGCACCAACATCACGGATGCCAAGCTGTCCTTTCCGGCGCCGCAGCGTCATGACGACGGTTATGGCAAATGGGCAGGTTACGATTATCCGGTGTCGCTGCCGGTGGTGTTCACGCTGTCGGCGGTGAAGGATCAGGCCGTCATCGACGCCAACGTCTTTCTCGGCATCTGCGAAACGATCTGCATCCCCGTGCAGACGCGGCTGACCGTCGACCCCGCTTCCGACCCGGACAATGCCGAGGATGCGGCACTGGTGAAGGCGAGCTTCGCGGCGTTGCCCGCACCGGCAAGGTCCGATTTCGGCATCAATGTCCTGCCCGGCGATCACGAGACGCTGGTTGTAGAGGCGAGTTTTCCAGGCGATCCGGCGGCGGCGGATTTCTTCGTCGCCGGCGAGCGGGACTACATGTTCGGCCCCCCTTCGCGCAGTGAAAAGGACGGCAAGCTGATCTTCACCGTGCCGATCCTCGACCGCCCTTCGACGACACCAACCGATGGCGGGCTTCACTATACGCTGACGAGTTCGGCGGGCGCGGTCGAAGGGCTTCTGCCTTTCCCGTGATCCTACCTCGAGAGTTGCAGGACGCCGCCGAGTTCGCTACGCAGGCACGCATCCTTCCCATTCCCCAAGCGAGGAACTCATGACCATTTCCGTTGGCGACAAGCTGCCTGAAGCGACCTTCAAGACCATGACCGCCGATGGCTCCAAGACGATCACGTCAGCCGAGATTTTCTCCGGCAAGAAGGTCGTGCTGTTCGGCGTTCCCGGCGCCTTCACGCCGACCTGCAGCAACAACCACCTGCCCGGCTACATCGAGAACCACGACGCCATCCTGGCGCGCGGCGTCGACACCATCGCCGTCGTCTCGGTCAACGATGTCCACGTCATGGGCGCCTGGGCGCGCTTCACCGGCGGCGAGGGCAAGATCCTGTTCCTTGCCGACGGCAATGGCGATTTCGCCAAGGCGGTCGGCCTCGATAACGACCTTTCCGCGGGCGGCATGGGCCTGCGCTCGAAGCGGTTTTCGATGATCGTCGACGACGGCAAGGTCACCGCGGTCAACGTCGAGACCAAGCCCGGCGTCGACGAGTCCGGTGCGGCTCATATTCTCGGACAGCTCTGAGCTCAACGACGGCGTCGGGCGGGCGAGGCCACAGCGGCCGCTCTCGCCCGACGATCGAGGTTGTAGTCCAGAAGTGACAATTTGGGGGGATTCCAAAGATGTTTGACGTCTTCTGGCGCGCGGTCGCGATCGGCATCGGCGCCACGGTGCTGATGGATATCTGGGCCTTCTTCCTCCACTACGCATTCGGCCAGCCGCGGCCGAATTGGGGGCCCGTCGGCCGCTGGGTCTGGCACTTGCGCGACAAGGTCTTCCACGACGATATCGGCGTGGCCGCGCCCTACGCGAATGAGGTGGCGCTGGGCTGGGCGTTTCATTATTTCGTCGGCATCGTCTACGGCATCATCCTGGTCGTGGTGGCAGGAGCCGCCTGGCTTGCGGCGCCGACTTTCCTGCCGGCTTTCATCCTGGGCATCGTCACTGTCGGCGCCGGCTGGTTCCTGCTGGCGCCTGGGATGGGTGCCGGATGGGCGGCGTCGAAGCGGCCCAATCCGATGCAGATCCGGGCACTCAACCTGGTCTCGCACACCGTGTTCGCGATTGGGCTTTGGGGCACTGCGCTGCTGATCCGTTAGAGAACTAGAACAGACGGTTCAGATCCCGCCGCCCATCCACCACACAAACGATTTCAACCCACTCAACAGGGCCATCGTCGGTGTCCGGTACCGTTTCGTAGAGCAGTACAAACGGCGCCTCCACCAGCATTCGTGCGGAAGGCCTGATATCCGGTCGCCTGACACCCATGCGTGGCTGGTCTGCCAGCTGTAAGGCCCGCGCTTCCAACTGATCGAAGTAGCGATCGGCCGCCCGTATGTTTTCGCTGCCTATCATCACGTAGATGTCGATGAGATCCGCCTTGGCTGTGGGTGACCAGACAAGCCTAACGGCCATTCGGCGAGGCTTCCGTCAGCTTTTGCCGAGCTTCCTTTCGCAACGCGTCGAAATCCACAGGCTCCGGTCTCCCGCTTGCCTTGCCTTCATCCCAGAGCTGCCTCAGCCGGCGGATATCGTCATGCCGCAGTTCGCGCTTGGCCAGCCAATCCCGCATCGCTTCGCGCACAATCTCGCTTGCGGTGGCATACTCGCCCGCTTCCACCGCCTCTCGCATCATCGCGGCCTGTTGCGGGGTCACGGCCACGCTCATTTTTTCGACGTTTGCCATTTAGCTTCCTATTGCTCGATGGTAGGAAATATTACTCCCATCCACGCCCTTGAGCAACTCCAACGCCACCAAGAGGGCTTGTCGACCATATGCTTACGCCGGCTGAACGGGTGCTGGTCAAGACTATCTGTCGATCGGCCGCCATCCGTGGATGATTTGGCGCGCGCCGATATCGTAAGCGAAATAGTTGCCACCGCCCGGTGGCTGATCCGCTTCGCGGCTGATCGCCCGCCCGGTGAGAGACAGCAGCAGGAGCGTGCCGACGCCGCCATGGCCGACGACGGCAATATCGCCGGCCTGCCTGGTGGCCAGCACGGTGTCGACCTCGCTCACGATACGGTTCTGGGCATCGATGGCCCGCTCCCATCCGCGAATGCTGCTGTATGGGTTGGCGAAGAACTGGTCCGCGACGGCTTCGAACTCCGGCGGCGGCAGAAAGCCTGTCGCCGACCGGTCGTTCTCATGCATCCGCTGCCTCACCTCGACTGAAAGGCGCAGATGCCTTGCCATGATCTCGGCGGTTTCCACCGCCTTGCGCTCAGCCGACGAGACGATACGCCGGATCGGCCCGACCCATGGCTGATCGAGCATGGCAATGGCTCGCACCCGCCCGATGTCGGACAGGCCCCATTCCGGCACCGGAACACTGGCATCGACCTGAACCTGGGGATGCGTGACGTAGACCAGGGTCGACATGGCAAAGGCTCCTGCGCGCGAGCGGATCGCCTCGAAGCTCAGTAACTCTGGGTGGAGCGCCGCGCCTTGGTTGCCGCCGGCTGCTTTGCCTGTGCTGCGGGCTTCGGCTGCGCTGCAGGTTTGAACGGGCCTTTCTTGAACGGCGCCATGCCTTGCCGCGCCAATTCGTCGGCGCGTTCGTTCTCGACATGGCCGTCATGGCCCTTGACCCAGTTCCAGGTGACCTTGTGACGCCGGTTGGCCTCGTCCAGCGCCTGCCAGAGTTCACCATTCTTGACCGGCTTCTTGTCGGCGGTCTTCCAGCCGTTCTTCTTCCAGCCGTGGATCCACTTGGAAATGCCGTCCATGACATATTTGCTGTCGGTGTGAAGCTCGACCGTGCAGGGTTCCTTCAGCGCATTCAGCGCCGAGATGGCCGCCAGCAACTCCATGCGGTTGTTGGTCGTCTCCGCCTCGCCGCCGGAAAGCTCCTTGGTGGCGCCGTTGAAGCGCAGGATCGCGCCCCAGCCGCCGGGACCAGGATTGCCCGAACAGGCGCCGTCGGTGAAGATTTCAACGTTCTTGCTCATGCCAGCCCATATTCCGAAGCCGATTTGATCGCCCGATGGAACCGCATCCGTCTGATGTATTCGGTCGGGTCGCGTTTCATGACCAGACCGCCATCGGGAACGGTGAGCCAGTCGTAGAGCCGGGTCAACATGAAACGCAGCGCAGAACCGCGCGCCAGCATCGGCAGTGCCGTCTTTTCCCCGTCGCTCAGGGGGCGCACGCTCTGATAGCCCTCGAGCAGTGCCTTGCCCTTGGTGAGGTTGAAGGAAAAGTCCTTCTCGAAGCACCAGGCGTTGAGGCAGGTGGCAACGTCGTAGGCGTAGAGGTCGTCGCAAGCGAAATAGAAGTCGATCAGGCCCGAGAGTTTCTCGCCGAGGAAGAAGACATTGTCCGGGAACAGATCGGCGTGGATGATGCCTTGGGGGAGGTCCTTCGGCCAGTTGCGCTCGAAATCGGCGAAGTCGGCGTCGACCTCGGCCGCTAGGCCCGGCTCGACCTCGTCGGCGCGGGCGCGGGACGCGTCCCACAGCTTGCGCCAACCGTCGATGGCGAGCGCGTTGGGGCGGGTCATCGAAAAATCGGCACCGGCCAAATGGAGGGCCGCCAGCGCCCTGCCGACCTCGGCGCAATGCGCTGCCGCCGGACGCCGCAGCGAAAGCCCTTCGAGGAAGGTGATGATGACCGCCGGCCGACCGGCCAGCGTACCGATGACGCTGCCGTCATGCGCGGTCACCGGCAGCGGGCAGGACACGCCCTTGTTGGCGAGATGCCTCATCAGGCCGAGGAAAAACGGCAGATCCGCCTTCTCGACGCGCTTTTCGTAAAGCGTCAGGATGTAGGAGCCGCTGGAGGTGTGCAGCAGGAAGTTCGAATTCTCGGTGCCTTCCGCGATGCCCTTGTAGGACAGGAGATCGCCGACCGGGTAGCGCTTCAGGAAAGCGCCGAGTTCGCCTTCCGCAACATCGGTATAGACAGCCATGGATCTTACGCAGCCCCGTTGACGAAGGCCATGTCGGCCGGCGTCAGTTCGACATCGCGCAATACCCGCATGACCGGGAAATCCTCCGTTTCGGTGGCCGTGATGGCCAGGTCGATGGTCACATCGAAGCGCTGGCGGAACGCGTCGATGATTTCGTCGACGATGATCTCCGGTGCCGACGCCCCCGCGGACAGGCCAAGCGTCGAGATGTTGCCGATGTCATTCCACGGAATCTCGGCGGCGCGCTGCACGAGAAGCGACATCGTGGCGCCGGCTCGCTCCGCCACTTCGACAAGGCGGCGCGAATTGGAGGAATTGGGGGCGCCGACGATCAAATAGAGGTCAGCACCCGGCGCGGTATCCTTGACGGCTTCCTGGCGGTTGGTGGTGGCATAGCAGATCGATTCCGCCGCCGGCGCCTGCAGGTCGGGAAAGCGCTCCTGCAGCGCCCGGATGATACCGGCGGTGTCCTCGACCGACAGCGTGGTCTGGGTGACGAAGCCGAGCGCATGCGGATCGGCGGGCGCAAGGCTGGCCGCATCGGCCTCGGTCTCGACCAGCGTCACGGCACCTTCCGGCAATTGCCCCATCGTGCCGATCACCTCGGGATGCCCGGCATGGCCGATCAAGAGGACATGGCGGCCGAGTCGCTGATGGCGCATCGCCTGCTTGTGGACCTTGGAGACCAGCGGGCATGTGGCGTCGAGATAGAACAGGTTGCGCGCCTGGGCATCCGCCGGCACCGACTTCGGCACGCCATGCGCGGAGAAGACGACCGGCGACTGCCGGTGTTCGGCCGGAATCTCGGAAAGCTCTTCGATAAAGACGGCGCCAAGGCTTTGCAGTCCCTCGACGACATAACGGTTGTGCACGATCTCGTGGCGGACATAGACCGGCGCGCCATATTTCTTCAGCGCCAGCACGACGATCTGGATGGCACGGTCGACGCCGGCGCAAAAGCCGCGCGGCTGGCATAGCCGGATCGTCAGCGGAGGCTTGGTGGTTGTCTGAAGCATTGAATCCTGGCCGGTTCGTCAGCGCCGAAATGAGGTGCCTACCCCCGCCCTGTCAAGGGTAATGGTAGCAAGGGGGGTAATGGTAGAAAGGGGGGTAATGGTAGAAAGGGGTTCGGTCACCTTCAATCCTCTTTCGCGCGACGGCGAAGCCGCAGGACGAGCACGGCGGCCAGTGCCGCGGCAAGCCCATACCAGGTGACAGCATATTGCAGATGGCTGTTCGGGAGGTCGATGATGGTGACGCCTCCGACCGGCAGACCGCCCGGATTCGGCGTCTTGTCGGCATCGATGAAGATCGGCACCAGGGTGTACCCCGCGGGCAGGCCGGCGCTCGCCGCCATCACGTCGCGATCCTTCCAGTAGAAGATGTTCTTCGCCACATCGTTGTCGGGAAGCATCATCGACGGCTTTGCCGGCAGCGGATTGCGGGCAAGCCCGGTGACCGTGACCTTGCCAGTCACCTGTCCCTTGGCGCGCTTGGCGGCATCCTTGAGGTCATAGGGGACGAAGCCGCGATTGACCAGGACAAAGCGGCCATCATCCAGCGCCAGCGGCGTGTAGACGTTGAAGCCGGCCTCGCCTTCCCAGGTTGCATAGAAATGCCGCTCGCCCGAGTGCAGGAAGGTCCCACTGACGGTGACCGGCGTGTAGTCGACATCCCCGGTCGAGGCGAATTCCTTTTCCACCTCGGCCAGCGGCAGTGGCGCCGCGTGGGTGCGCTGGTCGATGGTCTGCAGAAGGCCTTCCTTCCAGTGCAGGCGCTGGACCTGCCAGGTGCCGAGCGCCAGCAGGATCAACAGCAGCACAAGGCCAAGGCCGAGCAGCAATACCGATCGTGGCCGCGAGCGGCCGCTGCCCTTGACGGAGGCCTCGCTCATTCGCCCCGATCCAGCCGGCCCTCGGCCGCCTTGTTGGCGTATTGCAGCGTCAGCAGCACGCCCTTGATCAGGCGCAGCGCGGTCAGGCACAACACCAGGGCCATCGGAATCCAGACCAGCAGGTGCAGCCAGAGCGGCGGGCTCAGCGTCACTTCGACCCAGAGCGCCAGGCCGACAATGATGAAGCCGATGATCAGGATGACGAAGACCGCCGGCCCGTCGCCGGCATCGGCGAAGGAATAATCGAGGCCGCAATTGACGCAGCGTTTCCCGACGGTGAGGAAGCCGGAAAACAGCCGCCCCTCGCCGCAGCGCGGGCAGCGGCCATGCAGGCCGGCCGAAATCGGCTCGATGGGAGGCCAGATCGCCTTGTCTTCAGTCATGGATGGCCCGTCACTCATGCTTATTGCCCGATCTCGATGGGTGTCCCATCGGCCACCATTGCCCAGATTTCGTCCATGTCCGAACGGCAATGCAACCGTCGGTCCAGTCGACCAATTGAAGCAGCCAGCCCCACCAGCCGAAACCGTTTGGCTGGCCGTGGATCATGATCATGCCACCGGCGTCGACATTGCGCGCCTTCGCCGCCGCCAGATCGTCGGCATCGGGATAGGAGACGTGGATCGACTTGTAGGCGATGCTGTTCGGGTTGCGCCAGTCGAGGATATAGCGCCCCTCGGGCGTGCGCTGATCGCCCTCCTGGTGCTTGTGGCCGACCGGATCGCCGCCGAGCGCGATGCCGTAGTTGCGCACCACCTTGCCGTCGCCGATCAGTTCAAGGCGCCGTTCCGCCTTGTGGACACGCACCAGATCGACCTTCTCGGCGGCAAAGGCCGGGAATGCCAGGAGGATGAATGCGCAAATCGCCCGGGAAACCGTCCGCCGCATCGGCAATCGATCGGCGATCATTGCGCCGAAAAGAAGAAGGCGCCGAAAAGAAGAAGGCGACCGCGTCGCCGCGGCCGCCTTCCCGAAATCGAAATGCTAAAGACTGGGTCAGTGGCCTTCGATGACCGCGCCGACCGATCCCCAGACATAGATCGAGGCGAACAGGAACAGCCAGACCACGTCGACGAAGTGCCAATACCAGGCGGCTGCCTCGAAGCCGAAATGCTGCTTGGGGGTGAAGTCGCCCTTCATCGCACGGATCAGGCAGACCAGCAGGAAGATGGTGCCGATGATGACATGGAAGCCATGGAAGCCGGTCGCCATGAAGAAGGTGGCGCCGTAGATGGAATCCTTGAAGCCGAACGGAGCGTGCATGTACTCGTAGGCCTGGACCATGGTGAAGAGCATGCCGAGGCCGACGGTCAGCACCAGGCCGTTGATCAGCCCCTTGCGATCGCCATGGATGAGCGAATGGTGCGCCCAGGTGACCGTGGTGCCCGACAGAAGCAGGATGACGGTGTTGTAGAGCGGCAGGTGGAAGGGATCGAGAACCTCCATGCCCTTCGGCGGCCAAACGCCACCGGTAAATGCGTGGCGCGCGTAGTTCTGTGCCTCGCCGGCAAAAAGGCTGGCGTCGAAATAAGCCCAGAACCAGGCAACGAAGAACATCACCTCCGAGGCGATGAACATGATCATGCCGTAGCGCAGGTGCAGCGACACGACCCGCGTGTGGTGGCCCTCATGCGCTTCCTTGATGGTGTCCGACCACCAGGCAAACATGGTGTAGAGGACGATCGCGATGCCGATGAAGAACAGCCACGGATTGGCGATGTTGAAGCCGAAGATCGGGAAGGAACCGCCCTTCAAATATTCCATGAGGCAAACACCGCCGAAAGCGGTGACGAGCGCCCCCACCGATCCCAGGAAGGGCCACGGGCTTGGATCGACGAGATGATAGTCGTGATGTTGTGCGTGCGCGTCTGCCATATCAACCCCCGAGATTTTCGGTATTTGAAATTGTCTTGCTACTGCCCTTTGCCGGCTCCGAGGAGGCGACCGGCTTGTTCTTCTCGACCGGGAACATCGTATAGGACAGCGTGATCGTCTTCATGTCCTTCAGTTCCGGTACGTTCACAATGTCGGGGTCCACATAGAAGACGACCGGCATGTCCAGCGTCTCGCCGGGCTTCAGCGTCGTATCGGTGAAGCAGAAACACTCGACCTTGTTGAAGTACGGGCCAGCCAGTTCCGGCTGCACGTTGAAGGTGGCGCGGCCGGTAACGGGGCGGTCGAACTTGTTGGTCGCCTGGTAATGCGCCTGCACCGTCTCGCCGATCTTCATCGTCATCGAGCGCTGGACCGGCTGGAACTCCCATGGCACGCCCGCGATGTTAGCGTCGAAGCGGACGGTAATTTCACGGTCGAGCACGCGGCCGGCATACTGTTTTTCGACCCGTTGCGTCGTGCCGCCATAGCCAGTCGCCTGGCAGAACATCTTGTAGAGCGGAACGGCGGCGTAGGCCATGCCGATCATGCCGGTGAAGAAGGCGAGGCAGACAGCCGCGACGATGCGGTTGCTGTTCCTGCCGGCCGGCTTCATGGATGTCCCGGCACTCATTACATGGTGCCCAAATTGTGGCCGAACTTGATGATCGTCGCGATATAGAAAATGACGACCAGCACCGCCAGCGCCAGGCCAATGGCGACGGAACGGCTGCGCCGCGCCTTCTTCTGGCGCTCGGTCAAGGTGACCGTCTCGAGCTTTTCCTCGATCATGGTCATGCCCCACCCATGGCAAGCGCGCGTTCGACCACGCTATCGGCCAGATAGGCGGCGAAGATGGCGAAGAGATAGAGAAGCGAATAGGCGAACAAAGCCTTGGCCGGCTTCATGGCGCGGTCGTCGTCGGCCATGCCGAGCACCTTCCACGCATACCAGACAAATCCAACCCCGAGCAGCACAGCGGCAACGCCATAGATCGGCGTGGTGTAGCCGAGCAGCCACGGCAACACACCGACCGGCGCCAGCACCAGCGCGTAGGCGAAGATCTGACGGCGGGTCGACGCGTGGCCGGCGACATTCGGCATCATCGGGATGCCGGCGCGTTCGTAGTCCTCGGACTTGAACAGCGCCAAAGCCCAGAAATGCGGCGGCGTCCACAGGAAGATGATCAGGAACAGGACGATGCTTTCGACGCTGACCGACCCGGTCACCGCGGCCCAGCCGATGACCGGCGGGATCGCACCGGCCGCGCCGCCGATGACGATGTTCTGCGGTGTCCGGCGCTTCAGCCACATCGTGTAGACGACGGCATAGAAGAAGATGGTGAAAGCCAGCAGCGTCGCCGCCAGCCAGTTGGCGAGCACGCCGAGCGTCATCACCGACAGCGCCGATAGCACCAGCCCGAAGGTCAGCGCCTCGTTAGGCTGGATGCGGCCGGACGGCACCGGACGGCTGGCCGTCCTGGTCATCACCGCATCGATGTCGGCGTCGTACCACATGTTGAGCGCGCCCGAGGCACCGGCGCCGATGGCAATAGCCAGGATGGCGATCACCGCCAGCAACGGGTTGATGGTCACAGGTGCCGCGACCAGGCCGACAAAGGCCGTGAACACCACCAGGGACATGACGCGCGGCTTCAGCAGGGCGAAGAAATCGCCCGCCGTCGCTTCCGACATGCGGAAGCCGGCTTCGTCAATGCTGGTTTCGTCGACTAGGGCCATGCGTACTCAAGTCCATTATTCCGTTGGCCAAAACCGCCGGCGGGCCGGCGGTTTCGTATTCGAGCGGGCAGCCGCCTTACTTGATCTTCGGCAGCTGTTCCCACTGGTGGAAAGGCGGCGGCGAAGGCAGCTGCCATTCCAGCGTCGTTGCACCCTCGCCCCACGGATTGGCGCCGGCGATCCGCTTCTTCTGGAAGGCTTCGAACACGCCGTAGAGGAAGATCACCACGCCCACGGCCGAGATATAGGACCCGATCGAAGACACATAGTTCCAGCCGGCAAACGCATCGGGATAGTCGATGGTGCGGCGCGGCATGCCGGCGAGGCCGAGGAAGTGCTGCGGGAAGAAGATCAGGTTGACGCCGACGAACGTGACCCAGAAGTGGGTGTTGGCGATCACCGGCGAGTACATGTAGCCGGTCATCTTCGGGAACCAGTAGTACCAGCCGGCGAAGATGGCGAACACCGCGCCCAACGACAGGACGTAGTGGAAGTGGGCGATCACGAAATAGGTGTCATGCAGCGAGCGGTCGAGGCCGGCATTGGCCAGTTGGACGCCGGTGACGCCACCGATGGTGAACAGGAAGATGAAGCCCAGCGCCCACAGCATCGGAGTCTTGAACGAGATCGAACCGCCCCACATCGTGGCGATCCAGGAGAAGATCTTCACGCCGGTCGGCACCGCGATGACCATGGTGGCGAAGACGAAATAGCGCTGCGTGTCGAGCGACAGACCGGTCGTGTACATATGGTGCGCCCAGACGATGAAGCCGACGGCGCCGATCGCCACCATGGCGTAAGCCATGCCGAGATAGCCGAACACCGGCTTCTTCGAGAAGGTCGAGACGATATGGCTGATGATGCCGAAGCCCGGCAGGATCAGAATGTAGACTTCCGGGTGACCGAAGAACCAGAACAGGTGCTGGAACAGCAGCGGATCGCCGCCGCTGTCCGGCGCGAAGAAGGCCGTGCCGAAATTGCGGTCGGTGAGCAGCATGGTGATGCCGCCGGCCAGGACCGGCAGGGACAACAGCAGCAGGAATGCGGTGACAAGCACCGACCACGCGAACAGCGGCATCTTGTGCAACGTCATGCCAGGAGCGCGCATGTTGAAGATGGTGGTGATGAAGTTGATCGCACCGAGGATCGACGAGGCACCGGCGATGTGGATCGACAGGATCGCCAGATCCATGGCCGGCCCCGGCTGGCCCGAGGTCGACAGCGGCGGATAAAGTGTCCAGCCGCCGCCGACGCCATAGGCACCCGGTGCGCTCGGCACGAACATCGAGGTGAGCAGCAGGATGAAGGCCGGCGGCAGCAGCCAGAAGGAGATGTTGTTCATGCGCGGGAACGCCATGTCGGGAGCGCCGATCATGATCGGCACCATCCAGTTGGCGAAACCGCCGATGAGGGCGGGCATGACCATGAAGAAGATCATGATCAGCGCGTGCGCGGTGGCAAAGGCATTGTACATGCTCTTGCCGCCGTCGACCGCGGCGTCACCGTTCATGCCGTAGACCATCTGCGCCAGACCGCTGAATATCTGGATGCCAGGCTCCTGCAGCTCCATGCGGATCGCAACCGACAGCGCGCCGCCGATGATGCCGGCCATGATCGCGAAGATCAGGTAAAGCGTACCGATATCCTTGTGGTTGGTCGAATAAACCCAGCGCACCCAGCCGTGATAAGGCTTGTGGTCGTGCCCGTCGTGAGCTGCAGCGTCTGCCATGTTCGGCTCCGTTCCCTAAATCTTGCTAACCCGCGGCATCAATTGCCGGCGGCCGCTACCTTGTTCTGGCCGTCGACCTCTGCCATCAGCGTCTTGTTGGCGCCGGGCAGATCGGTCTTGGCTGCCGCCAGCCAGGTCTTGAACTGCGCATCCGAGACGACACGAATGGCGATCGGCATGAAGGCATGGTCCTTGCCGCAAAGCTGCGAGCACTGGCCATAATAAAGGCCTTCCTTCTCCGCCTTGAACCAGGTCTCGTTGGTGCGTCCCGGAATGGCGTCGATCTTGATGCCGAACGACGGCATGGCGAAGGAGTGGATCACGTCGGTCGCGGTGACAAGCACGCGGGTCATCGTGTTGACCGGCACCACCAGTTCGTTGTCGACGGCGAGCAGACGCGGATAGACCTTGCGATCCTCCTTGCCCGCCTTGGCGCGATCGCCATCCTGGAGGATGGCCGAATTGAAGGAGAGCGTGTTGTCGGTCTGGTACTCGTAATCCCAGTTCCACTGGTTGCCGGTGGCCTTGACGGTCAGCTTGGCGTCTTCCGGCGGGGTGTACTGCGCGGTCAGGAGCTGGAACGAGGGAATGGCGAGGCAAAGCAGAACCACGACGGGGCCGACGGTCCAGACCACCTCGATCAGCGTGTTGTGGCTGGTCTTGGAGGGAACCGGGTTCACACTCGCGCGGAATTTCACGATGCAATAGGCGAGGAGGAGCAGCACCAGAATGGTGATCGGGGCGATGAACCACATCGTGTAGTTTCCGAACCATTCGATCTGCCGCATCATGTCGGTCGCCGGCGCCTGGAAGGTCGTCTCCCATTCCACCGGCTGATCGGCGTGGGCGGATGTGCCGGCAAAAATCGTGGCAGCGGCAAAAGCACTCAAAAACCTGGCACTCAGAAACCTGGCACTTGCTGGAAACCTGGCGCTAGCTAGGAAATTTCTCATCGCCCTCTTCGTCTCCCAGTTCCTCGCGGCGGTGCCAACGAGAATAACGAACAATGCCGGGACGGGAATCCCGACAGTCTCAAGCTGGTTCAAACCATACTCTTTTTCCCTCCGCAAGAAAGGAGCGGCCGAAACCGTGCGGCATTTTTGCGCGCAGGCTGGCATGGCTCTTCCGGGGCAGCGGCCGCGACGACGAAACGCGTATGTTCGGCAGGCCACCCGCTTCATGTCGGCAGGACGAGGGGAGCGTCGTAATTCAGGCGAAATTGGCAGGGAAAAGCGCTGCATCGCCTGTTTCGGGACAGTTCGCGTGCGGTCTCGTCCTTTACTTGGCATTGGCGCGGCTTAAAGTGCCGTGATTCGCAATGGAGCCGTCATGAACTATTGGCTTTCAAGACTGGGGCATACGAGACAGGGGCTTTCGAGCACATTGGTCAAGGCCATGCTTGTCGCCGCCCTGTCGGCGGCCGGTCTGTTCGTCACCGGTCAGGCCAACGCCGCCCAACCGAGCGGCACGGTGCGCTCGACGCATGGCGCCTGGTCGATCATCTGCGACACGCCGGCCGGCGCCACCTCGGAACAATGCGTGATGATGCAAAACGTCGTCGCCGAGGACCGTCCGGAAATGGGCCTGTCGGTCGTCGTGCTGCGCACCGCTGACAACAAGGCCGAGATCCTGCGCGTGCTGGCGCCGCTTGGCGTGCTTTTGCCGAACGGGCTCGGCCTTAACGTCGACGGCAAGGACATCGGTCGCGCCTATTTCGTGCGCTGTTTCCAGGACGGATGCTATGCCGAGGTCATCCTCGAAAAGCCGCTGCTCGATACGCTGAAGACCGGCACATCGGCGACGTTCATCGTCTTCCAGACACCTGAGGAAGGCATCGGCATCCCGGTAGACCTCAAGGGTTTCGCCGACGGTTTTGCCGCGCTGCCCTGATCCCGGCCGTTGCACAGAACCGCGAGTATGACGCGGTTTTCATGACCGGAAAGCGGCGCCCGCATCGAGCGGACGCTGTCATTCGGCGATGTGGATCTCCATTGCCGATTGTCTCGGCGCGGCTTCACGCCTACATCGGGGAAAGCAGCAATCTTCCCACGAATGGACGCGCCATGAACAGCCTGATCGGCCAATTCGACATTTCAGACGATCGCATCAAGCAGATCGTCGCCGAGACCATCAACGGCGCCGATGACGGCGAACTGTTCCTCGAATACAGCGAGAGCGAAGCGCTGATGTTCGACAATGGCCGGCTCAAAACCGCCAATTTCAACACCGACCAGGGCTTTGGCCTGCGCGCGGTCGCGGGTGAAGCCAGCGGCTATGCCCATTCGAGCGACTTGTCCGAGGCCTCGCTGCTGCGTGCGGCGGATGCCGTCTCGACCGTCAAGGGCGGCTATTCCGGCACGCTTGCCGCCGCACCCGCCCGCACCAACCGCCATCTTTATGGCGAGGAGAACCCGATCCCCTCGCCTTCCTTCGAGGCCAAGGCAAAGCTGCTGCAGGAAATCGACGCCTGGCTGCGGGCCGAGGATCCGCGCGTGCGCCAGGTAACCGCCTCGCTCGCCGCCTCCTGGCAGCATGTCGAGATCGTGCGCGCCGACGGCCAGATGGTGCGCGACATCCGGCCGCTGGTCCGCATCAACGTCTCGGTCGTGGTCGGCGATGGCGACCGCCAGGAGAGCGGCTCCTATGGCATGGGCGGGCGCAAGGCGTTCGGCGAATTCCTGATCGAGGACAGCTGGAAACACGCCGCAAAAGAGGCGCTCAGGCAGGCGCTGGTCAACCTCGAGGCGATCCCCGCCCCGGCCGGCACCTTCGACATCGTGCTCTCCAGCGGCTGGCCGGGCGTCATGCTGCACGAAGCCGTCGGCCACGGCCTGGAAGGCGACTTCAACCGCAAGAAGACATCGGCCTTCGCCGGCCTGTTGGGCCAGCAGGTCGCCGCCAAGGGCGTCACCGTCGTCGATGACGGCACGATCCCCGAGCGGCGCGGCTCGCTCACCGTCGACGACGAAGGCACGCCTTCGGCCCGCAACGTGCTGATCGAGGACGGCAGACTGGTCGGCTACATGCAGGATCGCCAGAACGCCCGGCTGATGGGCATGAAGGCAACCGGCAACGGCCGGCGCGAAGGCTACGCGCACCAGCCGATGCCGCGCATGACCAACACCTACATGACCGCGGGCGACATGGAGCCCGACGAGATCATCGCCTCCGTCAAGAATGGCATCTACGCCGTCTCCTTCGGCGGCGGCCAGGTGGACATCACGTCTGGAAAATTCGTGTTCGGCTGCACCGAGGCCTACCTGATCGAGAACGGCAAGGTAACGCAGCCGATCAAGGGGGCGATGCTGATCGGCAACGGGCCCGACGCCATGCACCGCGTCTCGATGGTGGGCAACGACATGAAGCTCGACAATGGCATCGGCATGTGCGGCAAGGCCGGACAAGGCGTGCCGGTCGGCGTCGGCCAACCACATCTCAGGATGAACCAGATGACGGTCGGCGGCACCCGGGTTTGAGGGCGGGCGCCGTTTCACGATCCCGATCGGCTTTCAGGGCTTGAATTCGGTTCGGCCGCGACGTATCTTACCTTCGTCTTACGAGGTAAGCCACAATGGCCGCTTCCGAAAAACTCACAACGACTGTCTCGACCAAGGGACAAGTCATCCTGCCCAGTGCAATCCGGAAGCGGAGGGATTGGGGTGCCGGAACGCGCCTGCAGGTCGAGGACACACCGGAGGGCGTCCTTTTGAAGCCTGCGCCGGCTTTTGCCGAGACGCGCCCGGAAGACGTGTTTGGTTGCCTGCCCCCCAGCGGCAAACCGAAGACGCTGGAAGAAATGGACGAGGGCGTGCTTGCCGAGGCGCGGCGACGCCATGCTCGCGATTGATACCAATGTCATCGTTCGCTACCTGACGAGCGACCATCCGCAGCAATCGCCGCGCGCCCGGGAGCTGATCGACAGTCAGTCTGTCTTTGCCACCATCACGGTGATCCTGGAAGTCGAATGGGTGCTGCGCGGTGCCTATGGTTACGGACAGGCCGAAGTAGCGCGGGCTCTGCGGGCGTTCGGCGGGCTCCCAACTGTCGAGATGGAGGATGCCACCACCGTCTCATCCGCCCTCGATCTGGCCGAGACGGGGATGGATTTCGCGGATGCACTGCATCTCGGCAAGTCCGCGCATTGCTCGGGATTTGCCACCTTCGACCGCAAACTCGTCAAGTCTGCTCGGGCTGCAAGGCATGGCGGCGTGCAAGAGGTCTAGCGGGCTCCGAACACGATCGTGTTAGCAAATTATTAATTGTTCAATTGCCTTGGCCGGCGTTTCCGCATTAACTCGTCGCCAGTCTTCTCGTTGCGGTGGTGTTTGCAGTGCTGCGTTCCCCTGGCGTCCTGACCTCTTCCTTCCTTCTGGGCCTTGTTTCGTTGATCGGTGCGACATCGCTATCTGTCGACCCCTCCGCGGCGCAGTCGACATTGTTCAAGCGGCCG
Organism: Mesorhizobium sp. B283B1A; assembly: GCF_020165735.1. Lineage (NCBI taxonomy): Bacteria > Pseudomonadati > Pseudomonadota > Alphaproteobacteria > Hyphomicrobiales > Phyllobacteriaceae > Mesorhizobium > Mesorhizobium sp. B283B1A. The sequence goes on along the minus strand of NZ_JAIUIQ010000013.1, from coordinate 69,830 downwards.
TCGGTTCCGGCCACGAACGCGCAGCCGATCGCGATCGACCTGCGCTCCGCCGCCGTTGGAGGACGCACCAGCGTTCCCTATGGCTGGGTCGATTTCTGCCGTCGCAGGCCGAATGAGTGCAAGGTGCCCGCCCTGCCGGCCACGAGCGTCAAGCTGACCGCGCAGAACCTGCGGACCCTTAAGCGGATAAACCAAAAGGCGAACCGCGCCATCAAGCCGGTCAGCAACTACGAACACTGGGGCACGATGATGGACCACTGGGATTATCCGGTGGACGGCAAGGGCGACTGCAAGATCTACGCGCTCTACAAGCGCAAGCTTCTCATGGAAGCGGGATTTCCCCGGCAGGCGCTGCTGATGACGGTGGTTCGCGACCTGCACAATGAAGGCCACACTATCCTGACGGTGAAGACCGACAGGGGCGATCTCGTCCTGGACAACCTGGCCGATGAAATCCGGCCCTGGAACGCGACCGGCTATTATTTCCTGAAACGCCAGTCGCAGCAGAACCCGAACATCTGGATGTCGATCAACCAGCGCGGCGGCACTCCGAAAACCTGACGTGTCCAGGCTCTCAGACCGAGCAGCCGAACTATGCGCGCTTTCTGGACATGCTTCCGCTGCGACCAGCCTACTGGTTGCAGGACGGCTGGCCCTCTTGCCCGCAAGATGGCTTCTTCTTGGACTCCTGCGGCTGCGGCAAGCGCCGTTCCTGCATCTGAGGTCTCGGCTGCTCTCGGAATTCCGGCTTCGGTTCCTGTCTTTGCGGCCGCAGCACCTGCTCGTTCGGCCTTTCCTGGCTGAACCGGCGCTGCGCGTTCTCGTCCGGCCTGTTGACCTTGAAGTTGTGCTGGACGTCGACCTCGCCACCGGCGGACCCTTCTTCGTTCTGCAGCCTGCGGAACTTCCTGCCCCTGTCGCTCCTGTTGGCCAAACCTTGATCGCCGGGTTCGACGATGGACTGGCCGGGAGACAGATCCCTGCGCATCAGCTTCCTCGGCCTGCCGTTGTTCCGCTCGGAGAACACGTCCGGATTGTTGTTCCTGAACCGCTCCTCAACGCGCGGCCGGTTCTCGGCCGGCATACCGTTGACGGTCGGCAGCTTGCGGAATTTCCTGCCCTTTTTGGCTGCGGTCGAGCCCTGATCACCCGATTCGAAAACAGAGCGGCCGGCGGACAGGTCCTTGCGCCTCAGCTTCTTCGGCCTGCCGCTGCTCTCATCGGTGAAGGCGTTCGGATTGTTCTTCCGGAACTTCTCCCGCGCGCTCGGCTGGTTCTCGTCCGGCATGCCATTGACGGTCGGCAGCTTGCGGAGCTTGCGATTCTTGCCCTGTGCATTGCCGGCTCTGGTCTGCTCATTGCCTTGGCCGTTAGCGGCGGGGCCGGCGTTTCCGGTGGCCTGTTGGTTGTTGCCACCCGCCGCGCCCCGCTCGCTCAAACGCTTCCTTGACTTGTCACCAGGCAGGTTCTGGTCGCCAGGCAGGTTCTGGTCGCTAGGTAAGTTCCGACCTTTGAGCGCCGGCTTGCCGTTGACGAGCGGCAGCCTCTTGCCGTTCGCTCCAGGCAGGGCATGGTCGCGCGAAAGCTTGCCCGTCGCGGACCGGGTCTCCGACTGCGTTGCAGTGCCGGACTGCTGGCCCTCGATGACGCGCTGTTTCTCGCCGCCCTGTTTCTGGCCGCCCTGTTTCTGGCCGCCCTGTTTCCGGTCGCCCTGTTGCTGATTGGTGATCTGACGGGGCATGGCCGCCTTCTTCTGCAGCGGCGGCGGCAGCGCGACCCTGGCCGCCAGCGCATCCGCGCGGGCACCAACGGCGCCTCCGGTCGTCTGCCGGCCCGTGGTGCGGCCACCCTGAACACCGGCACTTGGCTGCGCGGCCTGATCGGTCTCGTTTTTGATCGTTGTGTTGATGTTGTTGATGACGGTCGTGTTGTGGATGTTGTTGAATATAATGTCGTTCGGCGGCGGCACGATGTGGCGCGGCGGGTTGAAGAACACGGGTATCCGCACGAATACGGGAGTCGGCAGGACGAAGACATCGACCGGCGGCGGCGGCGGCTCGAGCACGACGAAATCCGGCGGCGGCGGCGGCAGGAAGATCACCGTGATCGGCGGTGGCGGCGCGAAATCGAAATCGTCGAAAAAGACTACTGGACGGTCGACATAGACAATTTCCTCGGGCGGCGGTGGCGCCACGTCGTAGACGATGACGGTGAAGCTCTCCGGTGGCTCCAGCTCGGCGTCGAAATGCTCCAGCCGGCGGCGCGCGTCCCAGGCATGCGGGCCGCGCGAGTAGCGCTCCAGATAGGACCAGTAGGCTTCAGGCGTGTCCGTCATCCAGGTCTCGCGCCAGGTGATCGCCTCACGCCGGGCCGCAATGATGGCGCGTACGCGCTTGGCCATCGGATCGTGCGGATAGGCATCGAGGAAATCGTCGTAACCGCGCATCGTGTCGCGCTCGAGGGCGGCAACATAGGCGTCACGCGGGTCGAAATCGCGGATCGGCCTGGTTCGCGCCGCCCGGGTCTCCGCGGCCGAAACCTTGGGCGGAGGAGCATCCGCGCTGCGTTCGAAGAAAACGAAAGGCGCCGTGATCTTCGAAGCGCTCCATGGCAGTTCCCCGCCTTGCGTAACCTCGCTGACGCGCAGGCGCGTGCGGTCGAACACGTCCGGTAGCGACAGGCCGCCTTCGCGCATCATCTCGGCAAGCGCCTTGGCGTAGGCTCCGTAGGGCGCTTTGCCCTCCGGCGCGACGGTTCCCGGAGCGGCGTTGAAGGCGATCAGCATGTTCGGATCGGGATCGGCCAAGGCAAGGCCACCGGCCAGCGGCTCCTTCCACTTCGGGAAGGGATTTGGCCGCGCCGCATCGAGCACGACGATATTGACTTGGTCGGCAACCCGGAGAGCGGCCTGGTGATATCGGAAATCCGCATCGCCTGGAGCGGGATATCGTTTGGATTGGCGATCTGAGCATCGACCGGCAGGAAGTAGTTCTCGCCCTCGAACTGCACGCCATGGCCTGAGAGATAGACGAAAACGACGGCGTCGGGACCGGCGTCGGACACCTTGCCCATGAAATCGCGGATCGCGCCGCGCAACGAGTCCTGATCCACGTCACGCGCGCCGACCACGTCGAACCCAGCGGCCTGCAATGTCTGCGCGATCAGGCCGGCGTCATTGGCGGCCGTCGCGAGCTCTCCGGTCTTGTAGGCGCCATTGCCGATGACGAAGGCCAGACGCTTTTCACCTTGCGCCAGCGCCCCGGTCGCAGCAGTGACCGCGAAAAAGATGAGAACGACGACGAGACCAACGAATTTATGAAGCGTCCGCATTGCAATCCGCAATCCGCCATCCGTCGTCCCTTCAGCCTGACAACGCCGGAGGGGCCGCAATGTTTCCCGAACCGGGCAAAAATAAAGAGACGCAACGCGGCGGCTTTGAGGCGCAATTTCGTCGAAAGAGCATAGGCTTCACAAATTTCCGCGAGCCAGCGGCATCGGACTACCGGCGTCGCCTCGGTTTCTCCAGCAAGGCGACGGCCTCGACATGAGGCGACCACAGGAACTGGTCGATCGGCGTCACGCTTTTCAAGGCGTAGCCCCCGTCGATCAGGATGCGCAGGTCGCGCGCCAGCGTCACCGGGTTGCAGGACACCGCGGCAACGTACGGGACATCCGAGCGGGCGATCTGCTTCGACTGGTCCTCGGCGCCCGCGCGCGGCGGGTCGAAGACGAGGCCGTCGAAAGCGTTTAACTCCTTGAATGTCAGCGGCCGCCGGAACAGGTCGCGACGCTCGCCCGTCACCCGCTTCAGACCGGTCGCGAAACGCGATCCGCGGTCGAGCGCAGAAAGGGCCGCCGCATCGCCTTCCACGGCATGGACTTCCGACTTCGCGGCCAGCCTGAGCGCAAAGCTGCCGCAGCCGGCGAAAAGATCGGCGACCTTCTTGGCACGCTTCAGATGGGCGCCGACAATATCGGCCATGGTCTGCTCGGCTGCCTCGGTAGCCTGCAGGAAGGCGCCGGGCGGCACGGCAACCGCGACGCTGCCGAACATGACCACGGGCTTCCGCGGTTCGATGATGATCTCGTCATCGATGGACAGCCTGGCAAAGCCCTGCGCCATGACGAAATTGGAGGCGATGCGGCGCTGGTTCTCGCCGAGCTTGCCGGATTCATGCGCGGCGATGTCAAGGCCGGAACCGGTCACGGTCACCGCCATCCGGAACGATTTCGTGGTGGCGCAGATCAAGTCCGCGAGCGCCCTAAGCCGGTCGAGCGCGGCGACGATCTCGGGCAGCGAGATCGGACATTCGGATATGGAAATGATTTCCGGCGACAGATGGCGACTGAAGCCGAGCAGCATGCCTGTCTCGGTGCGCCGGGCGGCAAGCACCACACGGCGGCGCGTGTGCGGCGCGCAGGCAACCAGGTCGCCGATGTCGCAATCGATGCCCTTCAGGGCGTGGACCACCTTGTCACGTTTCCATTGGCGATAGGCTTCGGCCTGGAAATGCTGGAGGGCGCAGCCGCCGCATTCGGTGAAATGGCGGCAGGCGGGATCGATGCGCAGCGGCGAGACCTCCAGCACCGCCATCAGCATGGCGCGATCCCTTTCGCGCGCGGCGGTGACGGTTTCACCGGGCAGCGTGAAGGGAATGAACAGATCGCCGCTTTCGGTTTCGGCGATGCCGTCGCCCTGGGCGCCAAGCTTTTTGATGGTGAAGCGCGCGCTCATCGATCCTTGACCCCGCCGAGCAGGAATTCGCGATTGCCGTCGCCACCTTCGATCGGCGACAGATGCAGGCCGAGCGAACGCCAGCCGGGGACGGCGTCGAGCCAGTCCTGCAGCAGGCCGGCGACACGGGCGGCGTCGAAGGGATCTTTCAACAGACCGCCCTTGCCGATCGCCTCGCGACCCGCCTCGAATTGCGGCTTGACCAGAAAGATCGCCTTGGCACCGGGTTTCGCCATGGCAAGTGCCGGCGGCAGTGCCAGTTTCAGCGAGATGAAGCTGACATCGGAGACGATGAAATCCGGAACGCGGCCAGCAAGATCGACAATGGTGAGATCGCGGGCATTCAGTCCCTCGACGAGGGTGACGCGCGAATCCCCGGCAATATCGGGATGCGTCTGGCCGTGACCGACATCGATCGCCGTAACATGGGATGCGCCGCGTTCGAGCAGCACCTGGGTGAAGCCGCCGGTCGAGGCGCCGACGTCCAGCGCCTCGCTTCCAGCGGGGTCGAGGCCGAAATGGTCAAGCCCGCCGAGCAACTTCAGCGCCGCGCGCGACACATAGCCTTGCGCCGGATCATCGATGGTCACAAGACATTGCAGCGAAACGTTCTGACCGGGCTTGCGCGCGATAACACCGTCGACCGTTACCGTGCCGCGCTCGACCGCATCGCGGGCCCGCGAACGGCTCGCAAACAGCCCGCGCTGGACGAGCAGGTCGTCGAGCCGCTGGCGGGTGCTGGCTGGCAGAGGCGAATTCATTGGCCTTCATGGCGAAAGCCGGCAGCGAAGGCAAGGACATTGGGCGAGACAGGGAAGTGCGGCGAACGCATCGCGCCGCGTCGCGGCTTGCATGCATCGCATCCGGTCCGGCAAAATGGTGGTCGAGGAGAGCTGTCGTCGAAACATCCCGGGGGAGAACGAATGCTGACAGGAACTTGCCACTGTGGCGCAACCCATTGGACCCTGGAAGGCGATCCCGGGCCGATCACGGCCTGCAACTGCACGCTTTGTCGTCGCTACGGCGTGCTTTGGGCCTATGACTATGTCGACGAACGTATCCGCGTTTCGGGACCGATGGGCAGCTATACCCGCGCCGGAAAGGACGTACCGTCGCTTGAGATCCTGTTCTGCCCGACTTGCGCCTGTGTGCTGGCCTGGCGCGGATTGCGCGCGGATGCCTCCGGGCGAATGCGCATCGCAGTCAATGTGCGGCTGGCGCCGCCAGAGGCAGTCGCCGACTTGCCGATCGACCATTTCGACGGCCTCGACACTTTTGAGGATCTGCCGCGAGACGGCCGCTGCGTACGCGATATGTGGTTCTAGAATATGGTGCGGGGCACTTGCCGGTCGACGGCTGGAGACAGCCCGTCACCCCGCCCACCTGAGGCCTGCTTACGCGGATGCTCAGCCGGGGGCGCAGGCGCGGGGTCCGGCACAACCACCAATTGCGGCACCTGCTTGTAGGAAAAGCCGCCCCTGATATCGCCCATCTTGCCGGCGACAATGCCCACCGCTGCCTTTTCGAGATTGCGGTCATAGCTGGTCTCGGCCGCCGCGGGTGCCGCGATGACGGCCAGAAACGCCGCGCCACACAGAAGCGTCTTCATTCCCATTGTCTCCCTGCCTGGCATCGATCTAGCAGGGCGTCGTTGAAAAACGGCCAAGAGATACGGTAAGCAAAACGCCAAATGACAGTGTTAACAATGGGTTATGAAATCAGGCCGGCAAACCGATTCAAGCGCTTGATATGTCGAGTCAGGCGCGCTGGGCGTGGGCCGTATGCCCCAGCGCGGTGAACACCGTGCGCACGATGCCGTCGGCGTCAAGGCCGGCGTCGGCATACATCTTTTCCGGCTTGGCGTGGTCGGTGAAGGCGTCGGGCAGCACCAGCGGGCGCACCTTGAGGCCGCTTTCCAGCAATCCTTCATGGGCGAGGAACTGCAGCACGTGGCTGGCGAAGCCGCCCACTGCTCCCTCCTCCACCGTCACCAGAACCTCGTGCGAGCGGGCGAGCCGCCGGATCAGATTCTGGTCGAGCGGCTTGGCGAAACGGGCGTCGGCAACGGTGGTGGAAAGCCCCGCCGCCCCGAGTTCCTCCGCGGCGATCAGGCAATCCTGCAAACGCGTGCCGAAGGACAGCAGGGCGACCTTGGTGCCTTCGCGGACGATGCGGCCCTTGCCAAGTTCGAGAACCGAGCCGCGCTCCGGCATATCGACGCCGACGCCGTTGCCGCGCGGATACCGGAAGGCGATCGGGCCATCATCATAGCTCGCCGCGGTGCGGACCATGTGGCGCAGCTCCGCTTCGTCGGCCGCCGCCATCACGACGAAACCCGGCAGGCTTGCCAGGAAGGTGGTGTCGAAAGCGCCGCAATGGGTAGCGCCGTCGGCGCCGACGAAGCCGGCGCGGTCGATGGGGAAACGCACCGGCAATTTCTGGATCGCGACGTCGTGGACGACCTGGTCGTAGGCGCGCTGCAGGAAGGTCGAATAGATCGCCACGAACGGCTTGTAGCCTTCGGTCGCGAGGCCGGCAGCAAAGGTGACCGCGTGCTGCTCGGCAATGCCGACATCGAAGGTCCTGGCCGGGAACACCTCACCGAACTGGTCGAGGCCGGTGCCGCTCGGCATGGCGGCGGTGACGGCGACGATGCGGTCGTCCTCGCGGGCCTCCTGGATCAGGCTTTCGGCGAACACCTTGGTGTAGGCCGGCGCGTTGGCCGGCGCCTTGGCCTGCGTGCCGGTGATGACGTCGAACTTGTTGACGCCGTGATATTTGTCGGCTGCGGCTTCGGCCGGCGCATAGCCCTTGCCCTTCTGGGTGACGACATGGATCAGCACCGGGCCTTCGCCATTGTCGCGGACGTTCTTCAGCACCGGGATCAGATGCTCGAGATTGTGACCGTCGATCGGGCCGATGTGATAGAATCCGAGTTCCTCGAACAGCGTGCCGCCGGTGACGTAGCCGCGTGCATGCTCGACCGCCCTTGTGATCGCGCGGTCGGCGCGCTTGCCAAGGTAGGAGGTCAGCTTCTTGCCGAAGTCGCGCAGCCCGGCATAGGCCTTGCCCGAGGCCAGACGCGCCAGATAGGCGCTCATGGCGCCGGTCGGCGGCGCGATCGACATGTCGTTGTCGTTGAGGATGACGATGAGACGGGCATCGAGCGCGCCGGCATTGTTCATCGCCTCATAGGCCATGCCGGCCGACATGGCGCCGTCGCCGATGACGGCGATGACATTGTTGCGGCCGCCGGAGAGGTCGCGTGCGGCGGCCATGCCGAGGCCGGCCGATATCGATGTCGAGGAATGGGCGGCGCCAAAGGGATCGTATTCGCTCTCGGCGCGGCGGGTGAAACCGGACAGGCCGCCTTCCTGGCGCAGTGTGCGGATACGGTCGCGGCGGCCGGTCAGGATCTTGTGCGGATAGGCCTGGTGGCCGACATCCCAGATCAGCCGGTCATCCGGCGTGTCGAAGACATAATGCAGCGCCACCGTCAGTTCGACCACGCCGAGGCCGGCACCCAGGTGGCCGCCGGTGCGAGACACGGCGTCGATCAGTTCGAGGCGAAGCTCGGACGCAAGCTGAGGCAGCTCGCTCTCGGCAAGCGCGCGCAGATCCGCCGGAATGCGGACCTTGTCGAGAAGCGGCGTATGCGGCGTTGCGTTCACGGATGCTCGGGCTTTCTGTTCAACGGCGGGATAGGCCGCCGGCCGGCGAAAGTAAATGCGTGTCAGCGACGCGGATCAATGAGGTCCCCTCGCCGATCTTCTTCAGCCTTCCGGCAACGGAATAAACTCTTCCTCATCTCCTGGAACGATATCGAAGCGGCCCGTCTTCCATTCCTGCTTGGCCTGTTCGATGCGCTCCTTGGACGACGAGACGAAATTCCACCAGATATACCGCTTCGAACCGAGCGAGGCGCCGCCGAACAGCATGAAATGCGCACCGGTTTGCGACGATACGATGATCTCGTCGCCGGGCCGGAACACCAGCAGACGTTCGGCCGGGAAGACGTCGCCCGAAATCGAGACCTCGCCTTCAAGCGTATAGATGGCGCGTTCTTCCGCATCGGCCGGGATTTTCACGCTGGCGCCCGGCGCTAGCCTGAGATCAGCGTAGAGCGTCTCGGAGTCGGTCCGCACCGGGGAGCGCAGTCCCTGGAAGTCGCCGATGACAACGCGGCCGCTGACACCTTCGGCGTCGATGTCGGGAAGCCGCAAGACAGCGGTGTTCTCGAACACCGGGGCCACCTCTTCCTTGTCGTCCGGCAGCGCCAGCCACGTCTGCAGGCCGGAGATGGACATCGGCGCGCCGCGCAGTTCTTCCGGCGTGCGCTCGGAGTGCACGATGCCGCGGCCGGCGGTCATCAGGTTCACGTCGCCGGGCTGGATCACCATTTCGGTGCCGAGGGAATCGCGATGCCGGATCTTGCCGTCGAACAGATAGGTCACCGTCGACAGGCCGATATGCGGATGCGGACGGACGTCGAGCGCCTGGCCGGCGCGCAGGATGGCGGGACCCATGCGGTCGAAGAAGATGAACGGACCGACCAGCCGCCGCTTGGCGGTCGGCAAGGCGCGGCGTACTTCAAAGCCGCCAATGTCCTTGGCGTTCGGGATGACCATCAGCTCGATCTGGTCGCTGGCAAAGGCGTCGCCGGCTTCAGGGTCTTTCCCTGGGAAGAAGCTCATGAACTCTCCTTGTCAGCGGCCAAGGACCGCCTTGGCCACATCAGGCGAAGCGGATCGCCGCCTTTGCCCGCAGTTTGGCCGCAACCTCTTCGCGATTGCGCGGATGCTGGTTGGTTTCGAGCGAATCGAGAAGCTCGCGCGCCGATGCCGCTATGGCTTCGACCGCATGGTCGAACGCATGCTGGTTCTGCTTCGAGGGCCGCGTCGTCCCGCTCAGCTTGCGGACGAACTGAAGTGCAGCGTCGCGGACTTCGTCGTTGGTTGCCGGCGGATCAAAATTGAACAGGGTCTTGATGTTTCTGCACATCGCTTCCGTATCTCCTCTTGTCCTGGAGCCATTTCAATCGAGACGAACTCTATACTCAATCACGATCGTGTCCAAAAACCGGTGAGACGGCTGCGCGCCTCAGTCCGGGTCGAGCGGCTCCGTCCCGACCGGCTTGCCGTCGCGCGACAGCCTGATCTTCTCGACCTTGTCCTCGGCAGCCTTCAGCAGCCGGTCGCAATGCACCTTCAATGCCTCGCCGCGCTCATAGATCTTGATCGACTGGTCGAGCGGCACGTCGCCACGCTCCAGATCATCGACGATCTTCTCCAGCGCGTCGAGTGCCTGTTCGAAGCTCATCGCCTTGACGTCTTCGTTGGTCTCACCAGCCATCGTTCATCCTTTCATCAGTCGCCCGACATGGGCGGCGACCGAAAATGCCAATCCCTGCAGATCGTAGCCGCCCTCGAGCAGGCTGACGAGCCGGTTGCCGCTGTGGCGCGCGGCACGCTGCATCAGCTGGCCGGTCGCCCAGTCGAAATCGTCCTCGGTCAGGTTGATCTCGGCCAGCGGGTCGCGGTGGTGCGCATCGAAGCCTGCGGAAATGACGATCAATTCCGGCGCGAAATTGTCGAGCGCCGGCAGCACGCGCGACAGGAAGGCATCGCGAAACACCTCACTGCCGGTCTGCGGCGCCAGCGGCGCGTTGACGATATTGCCGGCGCCGGTCTCGTCCTTCGCGCCGGTGCCGGGGTAGAGCGGCATCTGATGCGTCGAGCAGTAGAGCACCGAGGGATCATCCCAGAAAATGTCCTGCGTGCCGTTGCCGTGATGCACGTCCCAGTCGACGACCGCCACGCGCTCGACGCCATGCTTCTTCTGCGCATAACGCGCGGCGATGGCCGCCGTGTTGAAGAGGCAGAAGCCCATGGCCGTGGTTTTTTCGGCATGGTGGCCGGGAGGCCGCGCTGCGACGAAGACATTGTCGGCGCGGCCCTCAAAGACATCGTCGACGGCGGCATTGGCGGCGCCGATCGCCGCGATCGCCGCTTGCCAGCTCTTCGGGCTGGCGGTGGTGTCGGCATCGATGCGGGCGATACCTTGGTCAGGGATGGCGGCGCGCACGCGGGCGACGAAATCGGCGGGATGCGCATAGAGGATGGTGGCCTCGTCACCTTCCGGCGCCGTGACACGATCGAGCGCGGCAAAGGCCTCGTCGTCGAGCACGCGCTCGATGGCGCGCAAGCGATCCGGCCGCTCGGGGTGGCCAGGCGGCGTGATGTGTTCGAGGAAGATCGGATGCGTGTAGAGACGAGTGGCCATGCTCCCTATCTAGTGCCCCGGCGCCGCGATGGCCATGCATCGCGGCTCGATCGCTGGGGAAAATCACGTCTGCGTCCATTGGCGTCGCTGCGGGGATTGGCGCCCCGGGCGGTTCGGCGTAAGGTCGCCGACACTGCCTGGTGCCCGCCGCAAGCGGGAGAATCGGGAACACGGTTGAATTCCGTGGCGTGCCCAACGCTGTGAGGGGGACCGCGCCGGTAAATGCCACTGTCGATGACGGGAAGGCACCGGACGCGGGTTGATCCCAAGCCAGAAGACCGGCCTGGCAGACATCGTCATCCGCATGGTCAGGCGGCTGGCATCGATAGCAATCGCAAGGGGACAAGCGATGCCGGAACACATGACCGCTCCTGGTAGCGACGGATTTGACCAGATGGCGCGCGACGCGGTCTACCGCGCCATGTTCACGCGGCGTGACGTGCGCAGCCATTTCCTGCCCGACGCGCTCGACGACGAGGTGCTGGCGCGGCTGCTGCTTGCCGCCCACCACGCTCCGTCGGTCGGCTTCATGCAGCCGTGGAACTTCATCGTCATCCGCGATGCCGCACGACGCGCGGAGGTGCGCGACCTGTTCCTCGCCGCGCGCGAACAGGAACTTCCGGCCATCGAACAGGAAAGGCAGGCGCTCTACCGCAAGCTCAAGCTGGAAGGCATCTGCGAGAGCGCGCTCAACATCTGCATCACCTGCGACCGGCAACGCTCGCAGGGTTCGCCGCTGGGACGCTGGCACAATCCGGAGATGGACCTCTACAGCACGGTCTGCGCGGTGCAGAATTTCTGGCTGGCCGCGCGCGCCGAGGGCGTCGGTGTCGGCTGGGTCAGCATCATCGAGGCTGAGGCGCTGAAAAGCCTGCTGGCTATTCCCGATCACGTGACGCCGGTCGCCTATCTCTGCGTCGGCCGGGTCTCCGAATTCGCGCCCAAACCGGACCTCGAAACGCATGGCTGGGGCCGACGCCTACCGTTGCCCGAACTGATCATGAGCGAGACTTTTTGCGGCCAAGGCGAGATGCGGCTCAAATCGACGGTGGCGCGCCTCAACGCCGTCGATGCGGTCGCGGTAAGCCCCGCCGATCAGCGTGTCGCGCCGGCCGTGTCCCAGCGCGAGCCGCCGAAGGAGGCCAGCGCCTTGTCCTTGAGTTCCCTGAATTTCGACGATGCCTCGGCGAGCCTGGCGTCCCAGGCGGGATCGGGCACCTGGCCGGCGATGGTCTTGAAATAGACCTGCATCAGGCAGGCGATGGCGAAAGGCTCGATGAAAGCCGCCTTGAACGCCCAGGCAAAGACGATGGCGAGCACGAAGGCCCAACCAGCCAGTTGCCCCGGCATGATGAAGAGAATTGCGGCGGCAGGAGCCAGCATCAACAGGAAGATGACGAAGGACATGCCCCACATGATCACCGCCAACCAGACGGCGTTCTTGACCATGGTCTTGCCGTTCTGGGCATAGAGCACCACGCCCTGGCGCGCGGTCTCGAAGGGCGAGGACGAATTGATGCGGATATTGTAGCCGAGGATGATCTCGTCGACATAGGTCAGCGACAGGCGGATCACCGTGTTGATGAAGGAGACCAGACCGCTCAGGCCCGGAATCGGCAGGAAGGCGGCGATGCCGCCAAGCAGACCGGTGACAGCGCGAATGGCGCCCTTGACCAGCTGGTCGACGACGAAAAGGATATTGGCCTCGGCGAACCGCTCGGTCACGACTTGCCTGGCATAGGCGATCTGGTTCTGGCCGCCGGGGACGTCCTGGCCGTCGATCAGATGGACCATGACGGCGATATGGCCGGCCTTGACGACGTAGAGGATGTATTCCCGGATCCAGTAGACGGCGATCGAGACGACGCCGAAGCCAACCACGCCGCCCCATAGGGCAAAGGACATCGGCCCGTCGGGATCTGTGGAGATATGGCCGACGCCATAGCCGACCGAGGCACCGGTGCCGCTCGCCATGATGTAGGCCAGCGTGATACCGAAATAGACGATCACGCGAAAGACAATGAAGGGCCAGGTCCGCATCATGATGGACACCGACCTGCCGATATCGAAATCCCACATGCCCCGAATCCCCTCAGAGATGGAGGGAGAGGATGCGCTCGGCCCGAAGATTGTCAATCGTGGGTGGGTCGCCGGACCGCGGACGGGATTTCAGACCGGCTGCGAACCCGGTTTCCTGAGCAGGCCTTCGAGCAGTTGCTTGAACGCCGCCACCACCTTCCTTGACGTCGCCTCTGGGTCGTTCGAATTGGCGATCCGCTGCGCCGCCTGGCTGCTGGCGCCGTTGATAAGCCGTGCGGCAGTCTCGGGGTCGACGCTCGGGACGACCACCCCCTCCCCCTGCAGCGCGGTCAGATGATCGATCATTGAACCGACGCAGGCATTGGCATTCGACCACTGTGCCGGATCGCCCAGCACGGCTGGACCGTCGCGGAACATGATGCGCTGGATCTCCGGCTCCAGCGCCATTTCGATATAGGTCGTGCACTCGTCGACGAAGTGTTGCCAGCGGTTCGGCGCTCTCGATGCGACCTCGTTAACCCGAGCCGCCATCTCGGCGTCGATTTCGGCGATTACCGCCTCCAGCAGTCCCTTCTTGTCGCCGAAGTGATGATAGAGGGCGCCGCGCGTCAGCCCGGCCGACGCGGTGAAATCATCCATGGAGGCCTCGGCGTAACCAATGGTGCCGAAAGCCTGGCGGGCCGCGGCGATCAGCTTGGCACGCGTCTGCGCGACCATCTCCTTGCGGGGTTTGTGCATTCCGTCTGGTCCCATTCACATACGTCTCGTATGCCAATTGACATACGCGGCGTATGGTCTATCTAACACTCATACGCTTCGTATGTAATTGTCGAATTGTCCTTTGTCGAGGAACAGGATCATGCAGAACCCCTATTCGGAAATCTTTCGCGCCCCTGGCGCCAAGGGCTTTGCAACTGCCGGCTTCATGGCGCGCCTGCCGATTGCCATGGCTCCGATCGGCATCGTGGCGATGCTGTCGCAGACACGCGGCGAGTACTGGCTGGCGGGCGCCGTCTCGGCGACATTCGCGCTGGCCAACGCTTTCCTGGCGCCGCAAATATCAAGGCTGGTGGACCGTCTTGGCCAGACCCCAATTGTCGTGCCCACCACCATCATCTCCGTGCTCGCTTTCCTCATACTGATTGCGTCCGCCAATCAGGACTGGCCTATATGGACGCTGTTCGTGTCGGCGCTGCTGGCGGCAGCCATGCCCAGCATGCCGGCAATGGTGCGGGCGCGCTGGACCGAGATTTTCCGGGGCCGGCCTCAGATGAACACCGCGTTCGCCTTCGAATCGGCGGCGGACGAGTTGGTCTATATCGCCGGAGCATCCCTGTCGGTGGGCCTCAGTGCCGGCCTGTTCCCGGAGGCGGGCATGCTGGCGAGCACGTTGTTTCTCGCCGTCGGATCGATGGCCTTCATCCTGCAGCGATCGACCGAGCCGAAAGTGCGACCGGTAGCCAATGGCGCAAGCGGTTCGGCGATCCGCCTGCGGCCGGTGCAGATCATCACCTTTGCCCTGATCTTCATCGGCGCGACGTTCGCCACGACCGAAGTGAGCACCGTGGCGATCACCAAGGAACTCGGCCAGCCGGGTGCCGCGAGCCTGGTCATCGGCGTCTATGCGCTGGGATCGTTCGCGCTGGGCATCGTCGTCGGCGCGTTCAACCTCAAGGCGCCGCTGCAACGCCAACTTGCCATTGCGGTTGCCCTGGTCGCGCTCGGCACGCTGCTGCCGCTCACCGCCGACAGCGTGCCGCTGCTGGCGCTGACCGTCTTCATCAGCGGCGTCGCGATCTCGCCGACCTTCATCACGGCGTTCGGCCTGATCGAACGGCATGTGCCGGAAGCGATGCTGACCGAGGGGATCACCTGGGTGATGACAGGCATCGGCATCGGCATGGCACTGGGGTCGTTCGCCGCCGGCGCGGTGGTGGATGCGTTCGGCGCCCAGAACGGGTTCTGGGTTTCGGTGGCATCAGGCGCCATTGCACTGGTCACGGTGCTGCTCGGCCAGCGCAGCCTGGCCACCCACAATTGCGAACTGGATGAGTGCGAAGCGGCGGTCGTTCCTGCTGAATGATCCACGAAGCGCCCGGTTTGAACGGACCGGGCGCTATCATCACCGGCAGTTCAGATGATTTCGGTCTTGGCGATGTGGATGCCAAAACCTTCGAGGCCGACATAGTGGCGCTCGCGCGAGGCGATCAAATTGATCGAGGAAATGCCGAGATCCTTGAGTATCTGTGCGCCAAGGCCAATTTCGCGCCATTCATTCTCGCGGCGGCGGGCCTCCTCATGATCCTCGCGCTCGCCGCTCGCCGGGCGCTTGCGCTCCTGGTGCGCGACACCGACAGAGCCCTCACGCAGATAGACGATGACGCCGCGCTTGCGCTCGCCCATCGTCTTCATGATGGCGTCCAGCCGGTGGCTGGTGCCGAAGACGTCGGTCACCACATCCTCGGAATGCAGCCGCACCGGCACCTCTTCCCCATCGCGAATGTCGCCGAAGACGATTGCGACATGATGCATGGAATCCCAGGGCAGTGTGTAGGTGAAGACCTGCGCCTTGCCGCCGAGTGTGTCTATCTCCGAGCAGGCCACGCGTTCGACCAGCGTTTCCTTGCGTTGCCGATAAGCAATGAGATCGGCGACCGACACCTGCTTGAGACCATGCTCCTCGGCAAAGGCCGCGACCTGCG
This sequence comes from Mesorhizobium sp. B283B1A, assembly GCF_020165735.1. NCBI lineage: Bacteria > Pseudomonadati > Pseudomonadota > Alphaproteobacteria > Hyphomicrobiales > Phyllobacteriaceae > Mesorhizobium > Mesorhizobium sp. B283B1A. The sequence continues at coordinate 54,071 of NZ_JAIUIQ010000013.1, read as the reverse complement.
GGCCGCGCTTGACGGTGCCGTCGTCATTGACCAGTTCCGAGATCACACCGATCGGCGGCAGGCCGGCGAGTTTGCAAAGATCGACAGCGGCTTCGGTATGGCCGGAGCGCATCAGCACGCCGCCCTCGCGCGCGATGAGCGGAAAAATGTGGCCGGGGCGGACGAAATCGGAAGCGCCGACATTGCCGTTGGCCAGATTGCGGACGGTCAGCGTGCGGTCGTCGGCCGAAATGCCCGTCGTGGTGCCGTGCTTGAAATCGACGCTGACGGTGAAGGCGGTGGTGTGGGCCGAATCATTGTCGGCGACCATCGGCTGCAGGTTGAGGCGCTTGGCTTCCTCGCGCGGCATCGGCGTGCAGACGATGCCGGAGGTGTTGCGCACGATGAAGGCCATCTTCTCCGGCGTGCAATGAACGGCGGCGACGATCAGGTCGCCCTCGTTCTCGCGCCCGTCATCGTCCATGACGACGACGATCTCGCCGCGTTCGAAGGCACGCAGGGCTTCGACGATCTTCTTCTGGTCGTAAGGCATGGAGTGCTCGCTTTGCTCGCGGGAATAGGGAGTAGGCAATAGGGCAGTAGGGGAAAGAAAAAAAGGCCTACTGCCTATTCCCTACTGCCTACTGCCTACTCCCTTCCCGTCTGTCCCCGATGGCGCAGATAATGATCGGCGATGGCGCAGGCTACCATCGCCTCGCCTATCGGCACGGCGCGGATGCCGACGCAGGGATCGTGGCGGCCCTTGGTCATCACCTCGACATCGTTGCCGTCCTTGTCGATCGACTTTCGCGGCGTCAGGATCGACGAAGTCGGCTTGACGGCGAAACGGGCAATGATCGCCTGGCCGGTCGAGATGCCGCCAAGGATACCGCCGGCATTGTTGGACAGGAACACCGGCTTGCCGTCATTGCCCATGCGCATCTCGTCGGCATTCTTTTCGCCGGTGATGCGGGCGGCCTCGAAGCCGTTGCCGATCTCGACGCCCTTGACGGCGTTGATCGACATCAGACCCGACGCAATGTCCTGGTCGAGCTTGGCATAGATCGGCGCGCCGAGCCCTGGCGGAACGCCGTCGGCGACGATCTCGATCACCGCGCCGACCGAGGAACCGGCCTTGCGGATACCGTCGAGATACTGGGTAAAGACGGGAACGGAAGCGGGATCGGGCGTGAAGAACGGATTTTCCGCATCGCCAATGAAGTTCCAGTTCCAGTTGGCGCGATCGATGGACTTTTCACCCATCGACACCAGCGCACCGCGCACCACCATCCCTGGCACCACCTTGCGGGCGAGCGCGCCGGCCGCCACGCGCGCGGCCGTCTCGCGGGCCGAGGACCGACCGCCGCCACGATAGTCGCGTATGCCGTATTTGACGTCATAGGTGTAGTCGGCATGGCCAGGCCGGTACTGGCGGGCGATTTCGCCATAGTCCTTCGAACGCTGATCGACATTTTCGATCAGCATCGAGACCGGCGTGCCGGTGGTGATCATGGTCTCGCCGTCCTCGTCGAGGACGAAACCCGACAGCACCTTCACCTCGTCGGGTTCGCGGCGCTGGGTGACGAAGCGCGACTGGCCCGGCCGGCGCTTGTCGAGTTCGGCCTGGATCTCCAGCCGGGTGAAGCGGATGCCGGGCGGGCAGCCGTCCACCACACAGCCGAGTGCGGCGCCATGGCTTTCACCCCAGGTGGTGACACGGAAAAGATGGCCGAACGTGTTGTGAGACATGGAAAAGTGCCCTGATCGGCAGCCGAGCCGGTTGAAGCCTGCCTTCTATTGGCGTTTTCCACAGGGGTCAAACTGTGATCCGGCGGATTTAGTTTTGACACATTCGGTTGGTTTCTGCTCTGCTCCATTCGCCGTTGAGGATCCGCCGCCACCGTGCCGGCGCAATGACCAAAGAGGACGATGATGCGTACCCTGATTGGCGCTGTTGCCGCCACGCTGCTGCTTTCCACCGCTGCTTTCGCCGGCCAGACCGAAGGCCTGATCAAGAAGATCGACAAGGACGCGCTGACGCTGACGCTGGACGACGGCAAATCCTACAAGCTGAATGCCGAGACCGATCTCGACGCGCTGAAGCCGGGCATGGACATCGTGATCGCTTATGATGTGACCAATGGCGAAAACGTCGTGACCGATATGCAGCTGCCGGACAGCGACACGAACTAAAGCGCGTTGCGTTTGAACGGATTCGCGACGCGCTTTAGTTCTTTGCTTTTAAGCATGTCGTTCTCCCAAAACCGGGGCCACTTTTGAGCGACATGCATTAGAGATCAGGTGACCTAAAGCCACTCCAGGCTTTTGCCTTCGAGCTTGAGCACGCGATCCTGTGGTATCTCCAGGTTCGCTGCCTCGTCCTCTGCCATATCAAGCACGAAACGGAACAAGGTGCGCATGACGCCGCCATGCGTCACGCAGACGGTTTGCCGGTTCAGCGCATCGAACCAGGGTTTGACCCGATCGAGCAGCATCCGGTAACTCTCGGCGCCTTCGCCCGGCGGCTGAAAATTCCATTTGTCCAAAGCGCGCGTCCTGCTCGCGCCGGGATATCGGGTCTCGAGTTCGGCAAAGGTGGATCCCTGCCAATCGCCGAAATTGACTTCGACGAGGCGGGGATCGGTCCGATAGGCATCCGGATCGATCTGCATCGCGGCGCGGATACGCTCCATCGTTTCGCGCGTCCGCTTCATCGGGCTGGCGACGAAATCGAAATTCTCCGGATCATGGACAAGTTCGGCCAGCCGACGGCCGTTTCCGGTCGCCTGTTCGCGGCCAAGGGCATTGAGATCGGTGTCGGCCTGCCCTTGCAGCCGGAACTCGGCGTTCCACGCGGTCTGGCCGTGGCGCACGATATAAGCCAGCGGGTACATCAGGTCTTCCGGAGGTCGGGCCTGGGCCTGGGCGGAGGATGGTCGGAGGGAATTAGTCCTTGACCGTCGAAATATCAGGCGCGTCGACCGCCTTCATGCCGACAATGTGATAGCCGGAATCGACGTGGTGCACTTCGCCGGTGACGCCACGTGACAGGTCGGACAGGAAATAGACGCCGGAATCGCCGACCTCTTCCTGCGTGACTGTCTGCTTCAGCGGCGAATTGTATTCGTTCCACTTCAGGATGTAGCGGAAGTCGCCGATGCCGGAAGCGGCCAGCGTCTTGATCGGGCCGGCGGAGATGGCGTTGACACGGATCTTCTTGGAGCCGAGATCGACGGCCAGGTAGCGCACGCTGGCTTCGAGCGCGGCCTTGGCTACGCCCATGACGTTGTAGTGCGGCATCACCTTCTCGGCGCCGTAATAGGTCAGCGTCAAAAGCGATCCGCCATCGGTCATCAACGCCTCGGCGCGCTTGGCGATGGTGGTGAAGGAATAGACCGAAATGTCCATGGTGCGCAGGAAGTTGTCGCGCGTCGTCTCGACATAGCGGCCGGTCAGCTCGTCCTTGTCGGAAAAAGCGATGGCATGGACGAGGAAATCGAGCTTGCCCCCCCAATGCTTGGCGACATTGGCGAAAACCTCGTCGAGGCTCGCTGGATCGGTGACGTCGCAATGGCCGGCGACAAAGGCGCCCAGTTCCGCCGCCAGCGGCTCGACACGCTTCTTGAAGGCCTCGCCCTGATAGGTCAGCGCGATTTCCGCGCCATGGTCGACGCAGGCCTTGGCGATGCCGTAGGCGATCGACCTGTTGTTCGCGACGCCGAGAATAAGGCCGCGTTTGCCGGCCATCAGGCCCTGTCCACCCGCCATGTGCGTGCTCTCCGCAAGATCTTCTGCTTTGTGGAGTGCCTATCGCACAGGCACAAAGCCCCTTCAAGCGTTCAAACCGGACAGTTCGGGGGACAAAAGCCGTCGATCAGCCTTTTTGGCTTCGCAGCAGCGCTTCGAGCGCGCTGTCGCCGCTCTCCGGCAGCATGATGCGGACATGGACATAGAGATCGCCATGCCCGCCGGCCTTTTCCGGCAGGCCCCTGCCCTTGAGGCGCAGAACCTTGTCCGAGCTCGACCAGGCAGGAACGTTGACCGCGAGCCTGCCGGTCGGCGTCTCGACCGGCACCTTGGCGCCCAGTGCCGCGTCCGCCAGCGACACCGGCAGGTCGGCGTGCAGGTCGCGGCCCTCGATACGGTAACGCGGATGCCGGCGGATATGGATCTTGACCAGCGCGTCACCGGGCTGACCCGGTCCCTGCTCGCCCTGCCCCTTTAGCCGGATGGTCTGGCCGTCCTCGACATAGGCCGGCAGCTTGACCGCCACCTTGCGGCCATCCGGGAACATCGCCGTCACTTTTTCGGCATTCGCGGCTTCCTCGATGGTGATGTCGAGCGTCACGTTCAGATCGGCAGCGGTCGCGGGCTGGCGGCGGTCGCCCATGCCGGCACCGCGCGCGCCCGAAAAGGCGTCGCCAAAAATCTGGCTGAAAATATCGCTGTTGCCGTCGAACGGATCGCCGCCCGGACGACCCGAGCGGAATTCGAATCGCGAACCACCCGCCCCTTGCTGTCGACGAAATCCGCCGAAGGGATCGCCACCGGCGGCGCCCTCGAAACCCTGGAAACGTGGCTTGCCGTCGGCGTCAATCTCGCCGCGATCGAAGGCGGCACGGTTTTTCTCGTCGCCGACGATCTCATAGGCTTGGTTGGCCGCGGCAAAACGATCCTTCGCCTTGGGATCATTCGGATTCTGGTCCGGATGATGTTTCTTGGCGAGCTTCCGGTATGCCGATTTTATGTCCTTGGCCGATGCGTTCTTTGCAACGCCCAGCACCTCATACGGGTCGCGCATGCGTCCTGCCCTGGAAATGAGTTGAGTCCATACTTGCCTCCTATATGCGCTCGCATAGGAAGAAATTCCAGTGCCGGACCGTCATATCAAGGGCGGAAATCGAGGGCGGAAGTTAGAGTGGCTTGAAGCCCTGCATGCGCCAACCACCGGCACTGGCGAGGCACAGCTCACCCTCGAACATTGCAACGCCATCAAAGCTTTCGCGCGACGCCTTGAAGCGGCGGCAGGTCTGGCCGCTGTCCTTCAATTCGGCGAGCTCGGTGATGGAGCCGCGCGATCCGGTGCCGGCATTCGCCCATGGTACGGCCTGCCCGCCGAGCTGCTCGATGTCGGCGGAGGATACGGCATTGCCGATCGTCGTCTGGTCGGAGTTTCGATCCGAATCGGCCGGCGCCGCGGAAGCAGACGTGCTGCTGGTCAGGATCGAGCGGTCGACCTCGGCCTTTTCCAGGCTGAAGCCACCCGCTCCACAGGCAGCCAGTGGCAGGCTGACGACCACGATCGCGGCTTTCGCGCTGGCCGAAGCGATAACGCTCCATTGCCAGCTGTCAAAAGCTTGCGCGATACGCGACAATCGGCAACCTCCCCTGATCCGTGACAATTTGAGAAAAACTATGAGTGACACTGAGTTAACAAGCGGTGACTTTACCGAGGCCGGCGAGCCGTTTCGCCTCTTTGCCGCATGGCTGGACGACGCCACGAAGAGCGAAATCAACGATGCCAACGGCGTGGCGCTGGCGACCGTCGATGCCGAAGGCATGCCGGATGTGCGGATGGTGCTGCTCAAGGGGTTCGATGAAGGCGGCTTTGTGTTCTACACGAATTTCGAGAGCGCCAAGGGCCAGGAGATTCTGGGCAGCATGAAGGCGGCGATGTGCTTTCACTGGAAATCGCTGCGCCGCCAGGTACGCATTCGCGGTCCGGTGGAGATCGTCAGCGATGCCGAAGCCGACGCCTATTATGCGACGCGGCCGCGCGGCAGCCGCATCGGCGCCTGGGCCTCGAAACAGTCGCGGCCGCTCGAAAGCCGGTTCGCGCTGGAGAAAGCTGTCGCCGAATACACGGCCCGTTACGCAATCGGCGAGATTCCGCGACCCAAACACTGGTCGGGGTTCCGCATCGTGCCGAATACGATCGAGTTCTGGCACGACCGGCCGTTCCGGCTGCATGATCGTGTGGTCTTTTCCCGCAACGCCATGGGCGGTTGGGACAAGACCCGGCTTTATCCCTGAACGCGGTAAGTCGGCGCTTCACCCCAGCCGGCCCCGCGGGCCTACCTCCCCTCGAGGGGAGGTAGAAGGTCGAGCTATTTCTTCCTGGTCATGAACGCCGTCAGCGCGGCGCGCGCCTCGTCCGACTTCAGCCGCTCGCGGAAGTGCTCGCTTTCCTCGCCGATGCGAGCAATGAGGTCTTCGCGCGAGCCGCGCATCAGGTCGCGCGCGATCTTCAGCGCCTGCGGCGGCTTGGCGGCGATCTGGCCCGCCGCCGCCAGCACGGAGGCCTCCAGCGCTCCTTCCTCGACCACGTCGTAGATCAGGCCGGTGGCTTTGGCGCGCTCGGCCGAAAAGCCCTCGCCAAGGGCAAGCAACGCGAAAGCGGCCTGCTGCCCCAGCACGCGCGACGCCAAGAGGCTCGATCCCGCCTCCGGCACCAGGCCGAGGTCGACGAAGGGCGTCCGGAACACGGTGCGAGGCGTGGCGAAGGTCAGGTCGCAATGTAGGTTGAGCGTGGTGCCGATGCCGACGGCGATGCCGTCGACGCCGGAGACCATGGGTTTTTCGACCCTGGCCAGCGCCATCAGGAAATCCCAGACTTCAGTGCCGCCGTCGCCGCCGGTGGCCACCACCATGAAATCGGCAAGGTCGTTGCCGGAGGAGAAGGCGCCGGGCACCCCGAGGAACACATGGACGCGGATGGCCGGATCGGCATCGCCTTCGGCCAATGTTTGCGACATCTTGGCATACATGGCGCGCGTCAGTGCGTTCTTCTTGTCCGGGCGGTTCATGCGGATGATCTGGATGGCGCCCTGGCGCTCGACGAGGATGTGGTCTGTCACGGTTCTTCCTTGTTAGGCCCTGTGAACGTCAGGCAGAAATCAGCGCCTTGCCGGCAATGGCGAGACTTTCGGCACCGTCGATAACGCGCTCTTTCAGCGCGCGCGCCTCGCCAAGCAGATTTTCGGCGAAGAAGCGGCAAAGCGCGATGCGCCCGTGATCGGCCAGAGCGCCCCGCGCCAGACAGGCGCCGCCGGCTGCCAATGAGATCAGCCGCAGATAAGGTGTGGCACCCGCCAACGCCTCTTCCGACCGGCCCTCCGCCGACATTTTTTGCAGGAAGCGGGTCGCTTGCGTCAGGTCGTCGAGTGCCGCGTCGAGAGCATCGGCGGTGCGACCGAACCCATGCAGGTTGGAGGTGCGCACCACATTGGCGACCGCGGCCAGTTCGCCGATGAAGCCCTGGACATGCTCGCCACCACCGAGTGGCAGCTTGCGGGTGACCAGATCGATCGCCTGGATGCCATTGGTGCCCTCATAGATCGGCGCGATGCGGGCATCGCGATAAAGGGCAGCCGCGCCCGTCTCCTCGATGAAACCCATGCCGCCATGCACCTGGAGGCCAAGCGAGGCCACTTCCACGCCGACATCGGTCGAAAACGCCTTGGCCAGCGGCGTCAAAAGATTGGCGCGGTCGCGCCAATGCGCCGCCTCCTCGCCGGACGATACACGCGCCATGTCGATGGCATGCGCACAGGAATAGCTGATCGCCCGTGCGCTCTGCGTCAGCGCTTTCATGGTCAGGAGATTGCGCTGCACATCGGGATGATGAACGATCGGCGCCATGCCGGCGCCGGCATAATCCGCCGCCTTGCCCTGGCGGCGCTCATTGGCATAGGCGATCGCCTTCTGGGTCGCGGCTTCGGCGACCGCCACGCCCTGCATGCCGACGCAAAGCCGCGCATTGTTCATCATGGTGAACATGCAGGCGAGGCCCTTGTTCTCCTCGCCGACCAGCCAGCCGATGGCGCCCGGCTTGGCGCCCTGGAAACCGTCGCCATAGATCATGGTGCAGGTCGGCGAGGCATGGATGCCGAGCTTGTGTTCGAGGCCGGAACAGAAGACGTCGTTGCGCGCGCCAAGCGCGCCATCGTCGCCGACCAGGAATTTCGGCACCAGGAACAACGAGATGCCGCGCGTGCCGGCAGGCGCATCCGGCAGCCGCGCCAGCACCAGATGAACGATGTTGTCGGTGAAATCGTGCTCACCATAGGTGATGAAGATCTTCTGGCCGAAGATGCGGTATGTGCCGTCACCGGCCGGCTCGGCGCGGGCGCGTAAGGCGGCAAGGTCCGAGCCGGCCTGCGGCTCGGTCAGGTTCATCGTACCCATCCATTCGCCGGAGACGAGTTTTTCCAGATATTTCGCCTTGAGGCCTTCGGAGGCGTGCTTGTCGAGCGCTTCGACCGCGCCCATGGTCAGCGTCGGGCCGATGCCGAAAGCCATGGCGGCGGAGTTCCACATTTCGAGCGCTGCGACGCCAAGCATGGTCGGCAGCGCCTGACCGCCATACGCTTCCGGCCCGGACAGCGCGTTCCAACCACCGTCGATCCAGCGGCGATAGAGTTCCTTCCAGCCGGGCGGGGTGATGACGGAAGCGTCCTTCAACACCGCACCGTGTTCGTCGCCGATCTTGTAGAGCGGGGCAACCTCCTCGGTGGCGAAACGGCCTGCCTCGCCGAGGACGGCGTCGACCAGGTCCTCGCCGAGATCGCCGAACGAGCCGGCTTCGAGGGCGGATTTCATGCCGGCCACGTGCTTCAGCGTGAACGCGATATCTTCGACGGGTGCCCGATACATGCCGCTTTCCTCTTCACCTTCCGCCAACGGACCCTATGGCTCGCGGAGCCGCAAAACCATCCGCCTTTGGGCGACCTTCCGCTTTCCTTTTTACGTAAACGTCAAATTTTGTCACGCGGATTTTGCAATCGTCCCGGCACGTATTAAATTCGATCGAAGCCGGATCAATTCGACCGGCGACAGACCAGAACCAGCCGACTGGAACCAATCCCATGCTCGCCAGACCCGACGCCTACCGTTGTATCGAATGCGGCCTGCCTTACCGGGCGGCGGGGTTCTCTTACTATCACGGCGACTTGGAAAACGGCGCCGCCTATTGGTCGGATCGCGGCATATTGTGCTCGCCGAAATGCTCGCTCGCCCACCACCGCAAACGCGCCGCCGAAGGTACGCTGCAGCAGGCGCCGGCGCCGGATCCTTTTGAATTCCAGCCATTCAGCCGGCGCTGACTTCCCGGCATTGGCCGGCATCTTCATAGAGAAGCATTTCCTTAACCATAGCGGTCCAGCATCTGTCTTTGATCCACGGGGATTCCCTGTTTTGAAAAGGACGGTGCGCCTCCTTCGCCGCACAGCGCTTCTCGCTCTTGCGGCGACGATGACGCTGTCGGCGGCGGCAAGGGCCTCGGATTTTTCCGAGCCGTGGAAGAATGCCGACCGCGCTTTGGTGGTCGATGCCTACGAATACAATTCCATCGACTGGGCGCAGCTTGCCACCGACAAACGCGTCGTCGCCTTCATCAACAAGGCGTCGGACGGCATGCCGCCGCCCTATTTCTGCTTTGGCAGCGACACCGAGGTGAAGCTCTGCAAGGCGTTGTGGAAGCGCCATGCGGTGACGCGCGAGCTGTTCCAGACGCGCAGGATCGTGGCCAAGGCGCTCGGCATGAAATGGGGCGCCTATCATCTCGCCCGCCCCGGCAATCCGGTCGACCAGGCCAACAATTTCCTCGACTTCGCCGAACCGGCACCCGACGATCTCATGGCTCTCGACATCGAGGGCAACGATCCCTCGCAATGGATGTCGCTCGACGATGCCGAGGAGTTCGTGCGCCAGGTGCACAGGCGCGTCGGCCGTTTCCCGGTGCTCTACACCAATGGCAAGACCGCACAGTTCATCGCCGACAACCGCTACAAATACCGGCTCCTGTCGCGGCTGCCGCTCTGGTACGCGCGCTACAAACCTGACATCGACGTGCATTTTCCAATGGGCAACTGGCAGGGCTATGCACTCTGGCAATTCTCGGCGCAGGCCAATTGCGGCCATTTCCGTTGCCCCTACAGGGTCGCCGGCACGCCTGACGATATCGATGTCAACGTCGCGCCGACAGACGCCGCCACGCTGCACCAGCAATGGCCTTTTGGCGGGCTGATCGACGTGCCGTCAGACTATCTCGCCAGCGTACCGGTACCGCTGTCGCGCGAAGCAGCGTTGGCCGGCAAGACCACCCTCATCTATGCCGATGTCGCGACGCCGCCGACGTTCGAGGAACTGGTCGCGGTGCTCGGTACGCGCTGGTCGAGATTTCGCGACGGCTTCCGCATGCCTGTCGTGAAGACCGTGCCGCGACGCCCGAGCTTCGGCATCGTCGAATATGTTGCCTGGAAGCGGACCGAGCAGCGTTCACCCGCGCAACTCGATGCCGCCTTTGCCGCGGCCGACCCGGTCAGCACCGCTTCGACCAAAAGTGATCGCGGCCAGCGATAGCTGCCGTCACAATCCGAGCTTCAGTGCGCCTGTTCGCGCGCCACGGCCTGCCAGCCGATGTCGCGGCGGCAGAATCCGTCGGGCCAGTCGATGCGGTCGAGCGCGGCATAGGCCCGCGCCTGCGCCTCGCCGACGGTCGCACCCGTCGCGGTGACATTGAGCACGCGGCCGCCATTGGCAACCAGTGCGCCGCCGTTGATGGCGGTGCCGGCATGGAATATCTGGACGCCGTCAGCCGCCGCGTCCTCGACGCCGCGAATGACCGAGCCTTTTTCCGGCGTGCCGGGATAGCCCCGCGCCGCCATCACCACGGTGAGCGCCGCCTCGTCGCGCCAGCGCACGGAGGTGTGTGCCAGCTGGCCGTCGGTTGCGGCGTTGAGCAGCACCAGCAGGTCGTCCTTCAGCCGCATCATCAGCACCTGGCATTCCGGGTCGCCGAAGCGGGTGTTGTATTCGATCAGCTTCGGCCCCTTGTCCGTGATCATCAGCCCGGCGAAGAGGATGCCGGCGAAGGGCGCGCCGAGATCGGCCATGCCGCGCATGGTCGGCTGGATGATCTCGCGCATGGTGCGCTCGACCATTTCCGGCGTCATCATCGGGGCCGGCGAATAGGCCCCCATGCCGCCGGTATTGGGGCCGACGTCGCCGTCACCGACGCGCTTGTGGTCCTGCGCGGTGCCGAAGGGCAGCGCCGTGGTGCCATCGCAGAGGCAGAAGAAGCTCGCCTCCTCGCCGGTCATGAATTCCTCGATCACAACTTCCGCGCCTGCGGCGCCGAAAGAACCGTCGAAGCAGGAATCGAGTGCCGCCCGTGCCTCGTCCAGCGTCATGGCAACGGTGACGCCCTTGCCGGCGGCAAGCCCATCGGCCTTGATGACGATCGGCGCGCCCGTTTTCTCGACATAGGCTTTCGCGGAGGCCAGATCGCCGAAGCGGCCGTAGGCCGCGGTCGGGATGTTGTACCTGGCGCAGAGATCCTTGGTGAAACCCTTGGAGCCTTCCAGCCGCGCGGCAGCCTTGGAAGGCCCGAAGACGCGGATGTTTTCGGCGCGCAGATCGTCCGCGATGCCGGCGACGAGCGGTCCTTCCGGGCCAACCACGACGAGGTCGATTTTTTTCTCCCGACAAAAGACGGCGATGGCGGCATGATCGGTGATATCGAGCTTCACCAGCTCGGCCTCGCTGCCGATGCCCGGATTGCCGGGAGCCGCGTAGAGCTTGGTCAGTAGCGGCGAAGCGGCAATCTTCCAGGCCAGCGCATGTTCGCGGCCGCCGGAGCCCAGAAGAAGAACGTTCATGGCCACCTCTTGATGCCGAAATTCTGCTCTGGCGGCCATCTGGCGGCGTTTTCTGCGCTTCCGTTGCTCACGGACCAAATGTCCGCTCCGCTACGGTTCTCGAAACCACCACCATATGACTCGCCAGAGCGAATTTCGAAACAGTCTCTTGGAGCACCCGCTATTGCTCTCTGGGCGACGGGTCAAGGCATCAAGATGTTTTGACCCGAATTGCGCACGGGAACGTTATCCCCTGCCGAATATGGGCGCCGAATTCCGGCACCCATATTCTGGCCCGCTCAGCCAGGGAAAACGACCGGAAACCAGTCTTCGCGCAATTTCTGGCCTGGCTGCATGCCATGGCCGTGATAGGGCGGCGAGGTGCGGCCCGGCCGCTCGACATAATGGGCATCGTCACCGACCCAGCGCAGGGAGACCGCCCGGCGCCGTGCCGCGGTCAGGTTGCCGCGCGCGCCATGCGCGGTCCTGAAGTCGAACAGGATGGCATCGCCCGGCTCCATCTCCCATTCGAGCACCTTCATCGACGGATCCTTGTCGGGATCGGGCACCGGCAGGTAGTCGCCCTCGCCGGCGTAGAAATTGCTGTCGTCGAGCCAGCGCACCGGCAGGATCATCTTGTCCCATTTGTGCGAGCCGGCGATCAGGCGCAGCGTCGCCTCCTTCACCGGGTCGATGGGGATCCAGAAGCTGACCGTCTGCTGGCCATCGACGAAGTAGTAGGGGATGTCCTGATGCCAGGGCGTCGGCTTCTGCGTGCCGGGTTCCTTGACCAGAACATGGTCATGGAAGAATTGCGCGGTGCGCGATTGCATCACTGCCGCCGCCAGTTGGGCGGCCGGCGATTCCCGCACCACCTCGACGAATTCGGGGATGCGTTCCCAGTTGCAATAATCGTCGAAGAAACTGCCGCGACCATTGGCGATATCAGACGCGGTGGCGCTGCGGTTCCGCATGTTGCGCTCGATGCCGGCGGCGATCGTATCGACCCAGCCCTTGAAGGCGCCGCGGATGCAAACCGCGCCGTCACGCTGATAATCGGCGATCGTCTCCGCATCGATCAGGTCGGTGTCGACAGGGCGGGCGGCAGTCTGGGAAGCCATGGTGTCCTCCTTTCAGGATCGAGACGACTATCGCAGCCCTCCTTCATTCGGTAAAATAATAACTTCTCATCTGACACATAGGCCTGAACTATGAGTCCTACCCTGACGCAATTGCGCTATCTGGTCGCCGTCGCCCGCCACGGCAGCGTCACCGGCGCGGCCAAAGCGCTGAACATTTCGCAACCGTCGATTTCGGTCGCAATCGACGCCGTGGAAAAGGATTTCGGGCAGAAACTGTTCGTGCGCCAGCGCGGAAGCGGCGTTTCGCTGACTTCTTTCGGCCGCACCGTGGCGGTGAAGGCAAAACAGGTCCTTGCCGAGACCGACGAGCTGATGAGCCTGGGTGCCGACAACTCGGCCGTCGGCGGAGAGTTGGTGCTTGGATGTTTCGAGGATCTGGCGCCGTTCTTCGCACCTGCGCTGATCCGTGCTTTTTCCGAACGCCATCCGGCGGTGAAAATCGTCGTTCGCGACGAGACCTTCGAGACGCTGGGGCGGCGCCTCGGCGACGCCGCCATCGATCTCGGTCTCACCTATGATCTGAGCCTACCGACCCACTTCGCCCGTATCCTGCTGCACGAGTTGCGGCCGCATGCGCTGTTGCCGTCGGGCCATGCGCTGGCGGACCGCGCCGAGGTCAGCCTTGCGGATCTCGCCGCCTACCCGCTGATCACAACAGACCAGCCGCACAGCTGGCAGCATATGCTCGATCTGTTTCGCGGCCGCGGCCTCTCGCCAGTGGCCGACAAGGCGACAAGTTCGTTCGAACTCCAGCGCAGCATGGTGGCGAACGGGTTCGGCGTCGCGGTCAGCTACACCCGCCCGCATGGCGACCGCAGCTATGACGGCCTGCCGCTGATCTGCAGGCCGTTGTCGGATCCGCTGCCCATGCAACGGATCATCCTTACCTATGACACGCATCAGCGCGTGTCGAACGCAGCGCTCGCATTCGTCGAAACGGCGAAAGCCTGGTTCTCCAAGCGCGACATCTTCACCGCCTGACGGGTGGACCGTCGCCGACCGACTGCTTGCCGCTTGACGGTTTCCGCGGCTGCTGCCACTCCATGCGCATGGAACCTATCCAGTCGAAAGTGGCCCAGGGCCGTGTCGCCGATGCGCCGAACGGTCATTGGGTCTACCGCGTGCTGCCGCGCTCGGTTTGGCCCTATGCGCAGCTTGCGAGATGGGACAGGCCGATCGGCTGGCAATTGCTTTTATGGCCATGCTGGTGGTCGGCGGCGCTTGCGGCGAGCGCCTATCCGCGCCCCGGCGACCCGCTGCTCTCGCTTCTGCCGGCCCCCCTGTATCTCGTGTTGTTCCTCATCGGCGCCATCGCCATGCGCGGCGCCGGCTGCACCTACAACGACCTTGTCGACGAGGGCATCGACAACCAGGTCGAACGCACCCGCTCGCGTCCGCTGCCCTCGGGCCAGACGACACGTCGGCGGGCCTGGCTGTTTCTCGTCCTGCAAGCCCTGGCCGGCCTTGCGGTGCTCGTACAGTTCAACAGCTTCGCCATTCTGCTCGGCGTCTGTTCGCTGGCGATCGTTGCCGTCTATCCATTCATGAAGCGGATAACCAACTGGCCGCAACTGTTTCTCGGCCTTGCCTTTTCCTGGGGCGCGCTGATGGGATGGGCGGTCGAGTTCGGTGATCTCGATGGGCCCGCCGTCATGCTTTATATCGGCTCTATCCTGTGGGTGATCGGCTACGACACGATCTATGCGCATCAGGACAAGGAAGATGATGCCATTGTCGGCGTGCGCTCGACGGCACGGCTGTTCGGGGACAACACCAAGGCGTGGCTGGCAGGACTTTATGGCGGCACGCTGATCTGCTTCGCCATCGCCTTCGCGTCGGCACAGGCTCCGGTGGTAGCGTTGGCCGGATTGATCGCCGCCGGCGCGCACATGGCCCGTCAGATCACGGTTCTAGATATCGACAATCCGGACCAATGCCTGCGGCTGTTCCGCTCGAACAACCAGGTCGGCTGGCTGATCTTCCTCGGCTTGATCGGCGGCGCGCTATGGGTGGCGCTGAAGCCGCTGGTGTAGCGGCCTCTTTCCACGCCTTGGCCCTTCGCAAGCTCAGGGCGTTCGAAGCTCGAAAAGCCAAGCAATTGGCTTTTCGTTCGCTACGCGAACCGCTTCTCACTCCCTTGAAATGATCTCCTGGCCGTCGATGACCAGCCTGAGACCGAGGTCGCCGGCCCGGCGGCGGGCGAGGAAGCGCGGACGGCGCATGGTCGAAACGCGGCCCTTGCGGCGATCCTGCGGCGGCAGCGTCTTGATGGCGGCGCCGAGCGATTCTTCCAAAGTGCGGGCAATGCCATCCGATTCGATCAACAGCATCGGCAGGCGGTACGCGTCGGCCCAGGCGCGCCAGTCGGCGGCGACATCTTCAAGATCGTCGGCCACCAGCAGCGGCACCGACAGCATGGGATCGTTGTGCAGGAGTTCCAGGGTCACCGTGACATTGCCGTCCGGATCCTCCATTGCGCGGGCGGCAACGCCGCGGAACGCATTGGCGGGCAGAGCGATGATCGCCGGCACGCCGCTCATCTCGAGCAGGCGGCGGATCACGGCGCCGCGATGGTCGATGGTGAAAGTCACGTCGCCATAATCGTCGCGCGTGGCGTAGCTCACCATCTGGGGCAGTCGGAATGGGTCGAGGCGCATGTTGCGTCCCGCCCAGACTGGCTTAAGTCCGGTGTTCATAGAGTGCCTTCCTGTCTGTCTCCTGAGAGCCGGTGTCCGGTTCTCTCCGGGCCAGTTTTCCCGGCCTCGTTATGGGGAAACATTAGCGCTGGCTCCTTACCGCCGCGCTTAAGAAAGTCGGTTAAATTTTGCTGATCTCAGGGATGGTTATCGGAATGCCACCAGCCAGAAGATGTAGAAAGGATCAGATAACCTTACCCGGATTCATGATGCCGGCCGGATCGAAGGCAGCCTTCACCCTGCGCATCAGATCGATCGCCATCGGCGGCGCGGTGGCGATCAGTTCGTCGCGCTTCAACTGGCCGATGCCGTGCTCGGCCGAGATCGAGCCATGGAAGGAGCGGACGACATCGTGCACGACCTTGTTCATGGCGTGGTAGAGGCCGAGGAAGGCCTCGTCGTCGGCGCCCTCCGGCCGCGAGATGTTGTAGTGCAAATTGCCGTCGCCCATGTGGCCGAAACAGACCACCCGCGCGGCTGGGCTGACCGAAGCTACAGCACCGGCGGCTTTGCCGATGAATTCGGGGATTGACGATATCGGCACGGAAATGTCGTGCTTGATCGAGGCTCCTTCGGGCTTCTGGCTCTCGGGCAGTACCTCGCGGAAATTCCAGAAGGCATCGGCCTGGGCGAGGCTTGCCGCGATCACCGCGTCGCCGACGATGCCCAGCTCCAGAGCGGCCGACAGCACCTCCTCGACAAGCGCCTTGCCGTCCTCTTCCGAACGGCCCGAGGACACCTGCATCAGCACATACCAGGGCCAGTCCTCGGCCAGCGGCCGAGTCACGCCTTGTGCATGCTTCAAAGTGAAGTCGTACGGCCGTTTGCCGATCAGTTCGAAGGCGGTGAGCGAAGCGCCGGCGCGGTCCATGGCCAAGCCGAACAGGGAGAGCGCGGCCTCTGGCGACGACAGGCCGGCAAAGGCCACTTCCCGCCCCTTCGGCTTCGGGAACAGCTTGAGCACGGCGGCGGTGATGACACCGAGCGTGCCTTCGGCGCCGACGAACAGGTCCTTCAAATCGTAGCCGGTGTTGTCCTTCTTCAGCTTGCGCAGATCGTCGAACACCTCGCCGGTCGGCAGCACCACTTCGACGCCGAGACAGAGTTCGCGCGCATTGCCGTAAGCTAGCACGCCGGTGCCGCCGGCATTGGACGAGAGGTTGCCGCCGAGCTGGCAGGAGCCTTGCGCGGCCAGCGACAACGGAAACAGCCGGCCGGCGGCATCGGCGGCTTCCTGCAGCGTCTGCAGGATGACGCCGGCCTCGACCGTCACCGTGTTGGACAGGAGGTCGATCTCGCGAATGCGGTTCAGCCGCGACAGCGACAGGATGATCTCGCGGCCGGACCTGTCCGGCACCTGGGCGCCGACAAGCCCGGTGTTGCCGCTCTGCGGCACGACCGGTGTTCCCGTCTTGGTCGCCAGCCGCATGATCCGGCTGACTTCGTCGACGCTGCCCGGCCGCAGCACCAGTGACGTCGCGCCGTGCCAAAGCCCACGCCGTTCGACGAGGAAAGGCGCAATGTCCCGCGCGTCGCGCAGCGCATATTTATCGCCGACGATCGCCGCGAAGCGATCGATGAGAGCGGGATCGAGTGTCTGTGAAATTTCGGTCATGTGGGAAAACTATGTCGTGGGCTGTGTGTTGTCACGAGGGGCGGCGGCGCGTGAAAGCCGATCGTTGATGGCTTCGCCCAGTCCGTCGAAGGGTATCGGCTCGACGGCGATGGTCCGCGCACCGCTGCGGTCGAGATCCTGCATATAGGCGAAGAGATTGCTCGCCGCTTCGCGCAGGTCGCCCGTTTCGGACAAATTGAGGAAGGCGGTGGCGCGTTGCCAGCCCGCGGCCCGGCGATTGCCGAAAGCGAGCAGAGCTTCGCCGTCGCCGACCGTGCCGGCATGAAGCCGCACCGCGGCCCTTGGCGCATAGTGCGAGGCAAGCATGCCGGGCGCTTCGACGCCGGCGCCGCCACCGCGCAACAGCTCCATGCCGACGGCCGCCTCGATGTCCTCGGCGGCAATGCCGCCGGGCCGGAGCAGCCGCAATCGTCCCGCCTCGGCCTTGACGATGGTCGATTCCAGCCCGACCGGCGTCGCGCCGCCGTCGACCACCAGCTTGATGCGTGCGCCGAGATCGGCCGCCACCGCTTGCGCCGTCGTCGCGCTGATCTTGCCGGATGAATTGGCGCTGGGTGCGGCAAGCGGCCGGCCGAGACGGGCGATGAGGTCGCCGCCAAAGCCCCTAGGCATGCGCAGGGCGATCGTATCGAGCCCGGCCGTGACCAGCGGATGAATGCCGTTGCCGGGCCGCTGCGGTAACACCAGGGTCAGCGGGCCCGGCCAGAACGCAATCGCCAGTTTCTTCGACAGCGGATCGAACAGGGCGATGCGTTCGGCCATCGCCATGTCGGCGACATGAGCGATCAGCGGATTGAAACGCGGCCGCCCCTTGGCCTCGAAGATGCACGCCACGCCGATGCCGTTGGTGGCGTCGCCGGCAAGCCCGTAGACCGTTTCCGTGGGGATGGCGACGACATCGCCGCCCTGGAGCAGTGCCAGCGCCCGCTCCAACGCCTCGCCGGCGCCAATTATCTCAGCCACTCTCGTCACCTCGCAGATGCCGGCTGCGTAGTACGATGGCGGCTGTTGAGCAAGCCGGGCCGAGAACGGCCTTGGCGATTTATCAATCCCTAAAATGCTATGTTTCCGCGAAAGCCGGTATCAATTCCGGTCCGCTATCATCGCGGCGAGGGCAAAAGGGGAGCGATATCAGTGTCTGTGCGTATCGTACTGGGGATCACCCTGGCGGCTTTGACATGCGGGGCTCAGGCCTCTTCGCTGGTTTTTCCCGGCGCGCCGGCCTCGACGCCCTCCGTCATCATGATGGCAGCCGATGCCAAGGCGAGCGACATGGTGTCCGTGGTTGCGCTCGGCGAGCCAGACGTCACCTATGAAAAGGTGGCCGCGATCCCGAACGCGCCTGAAGCCCGCCATGGTTTCATGCGGAACCCGATGATCATTCGTGGCGGCGTCGTCGGCGACGCCTTCTCGGCACCGGTGCAAGCAACGACGCCGGCCGCGGCCACCGCACCTGCTGCTGCGCCTGCAAGCGCGACCGCCTCGGCCGCGCCCACGCCGGACACGCAAAAGAAACCCGCCGCGCCTGCAGCCGCATCGATGCCCGCGCCCGGGGTAGGCAAGGTCAAGTAGCGCCCGCCCGCCAGTCAACCGGCAGCTTGACGGCGCGCCGGCGCCCTGCGCACCATCGCCGCGCGAATTCGTCCTGGCATATTTCGCCGGTCGACGCTGCCGCATGAATTTAGTCAAGCGGCGCGGGATTCATCATTCAAAGGGGGTTGATCATGAGAAAATCCAAAACCGTCACCATGGCCGGGCTTCTGCTGGCGTCGCTGCTCGGCGCCAATGCAGCGCAAGCCGATGACATGCTGGGGTCCTATGTCGCGCGTATCTCAGACCGCGACCACCAGGCGAGCGATGGCTATGCGCTGGACGGCGCGGCACAGATGGTGCGGCAGGATCGCGCCAACTGGCACAAATTCCATCGCCGCGACCGCGACGACGAGGCTGATGGCTGGTTCAGGACCAACGACCAGCGCGCCGATCTGCAGCGTATGCTGGAGCGCCCCGGCGCGATGAGTTCCTCGACAAGGCGGGCCATCGTCAATGGCGAGCCGCTGATCCAGGTCGACGTCTACGAAAACAGCGTACGCGTCAGCATCCTGGAAGACTGACTGCATCAGCATCCCGGAACAAGAAAGGGCGACGCTAATGCGCCGCCCTTTCTTCTCGATAGAACCGGATTGAAATCTCAGGCCGCTTCTTCCTTGCCGTCGTCTTCTTCGGACTCGCCGTCTTCGGATTCTGATTCGTCCTCGGCGTCGTCGCCTTTGGCCTTAACGCTGTCATCGGCGTCGTCTTCGTCCTCATCTTCCTCTTCGTCTTCATCGTCGCCCGAGAGCTTGGCGGCTTCAGCGTCATCAGCCGCTTCGCCTTCGTCGTCGCCGTCCTCATCGTCAGAGTGATCGGCGGCTTCGACCGTGGCGGCGGCGGCATGGTCGAGGGCGGTTTCGAAAGCGGAATCAATCGCCTCGGCGGCGGCCGGGGTTTCTTCTGTCACTTCGATTTCGTGATCGGAATTCATGGAAGCCTCCGTGGGGTTGGGGAACACGTCCCGTTTGCCACGGAGAGATCATCGCCATATGACTATAAGCCGGCTCGAACGGCGGGTTGGAAGATATTTTTCGAGGCCGATCAACCAGCGATTTTCGCGAAATCCGCGACCTGACCGGTGGCCGCACGGATGCGAGCCAGCAGCGCCAGGCGGTTGGCGCGCACGGCCAGATCCTCATCATTCACGAGAACATGCTCGAAGAATGAATCAACCGGTTCACGCAACGCGCTAAGCGCCAGCATGGCGGCGGAAAAGTCTTCGTTTTGAATCGCTTCGCCGGCTTGCTTCTCGGCCTGATTCACCGCCGCAAACAGCGATTTCTCGGCATCCTGCCGGAACAAGGCCGGCTCAACGGTTTGCGCGATCGCCGTTTTCTTCTTCTCCTCGGCAGCCAGGATGTTGGCCGCACGCTTGGTGCCGGCGAGCAGATTTTTGCCGTCCTCGGTATCGAGGAAGGAGCCCAGCGCTTCGACCCGGCGTACGATCTGCAGGAGGTCGTCGGACCGCGGGGTGATGACGGCGTCGATCAGATCGTGGCGTGCGCCCTGGTCGCGGAGGTAGACTTTCAGGCGGTCGTGGAAGAAGGACAAAAGATCGGCGATCAATGGCGACAGCGACGCTTCAAGCTCCATCAGACGCTGGCCGTCAAAGAACTCCCGCTCCTGATCGGCGGAGCCAAAAGTTTCCGAACTTGCCTTGGCCAGTCCACCTTTCAACAGGTTGGAAATCAAGCCTGCTTCCGACAACAGCTGGCTTGCGCCCTTGTAGTCGCGAATGCTGGAATCGAGCATCGCGACGACGCCACGGCTCTCCGTTCCCTCGCCTTTTTGTTCATATACGGCGAGGGCCGAAGAGACTGCGGCCGCGATGGCGATGCCCAGCGAAAGCTTGAGCTTGTTTTCCAGTATGACCCTCACCATGCCCAGCGCCGCTCGACGCAGCGCATACGGATCCTTCGATCCTGTCGGCTTTTCGTCGATGGCCCAGAAGCCGACGAGCGTATCCAGCTTGTCGGCAAGTGCCACAGCGACCGACACCGGATCGCTCGGCACATAATCGGACGGGCCCTGCGGCTTGTAATGTTCCTCGATGGCCGCTGCCACGGACGGATGTTCGCCCTGGAGCAGCGCATATTTGCGGCCCATGGCGCCCTGGAGTTCGGGGAACTCGCCGACGACTTCGGTGGTCAGATCTGCCTTTGCGAGAATGGCGGCGCGGCTCGCCACCGCGGGGTCAGCGCCGACGATCGGCGCCAATTCCCTGGCCAATCCCTTGATCCGCTCCACGCGCTCGCCCTGCGTGCCGAGCTTGGCGTGGAACGTCACATCGAGATGGTCGAGGCGGGCCATGCGCTGGTCAAGCGGCTTTTTCAGATCGAGCCCGAATTTTTCCGCCGATGTCTCGAGCTGGCCAAGATCAGGCAGATCGCCCTGGTCGGTCGTCCAGAAATAGAGGGCGTCGGAGAGGCGCGCGCGCACCACCTTGCCGTTGCCGTGGGCGATCTCCTTGCCGCCGTCCGTGGCCTCGATGTTGGAGGTAAGGATGAAGCGGTTGGAAAGTGTCTCGCCCTCGCCTTGCAGGCGCGTGACGAAGCACTTCTGGTTGGCGCGGATGGTCAGCCGGATGACTTCGGCGGGGATGGCGAGGAAAGCCTGCTCGAACTCGCCCATCAGCACGACCGGCCATTCGACCAGCCCCGACACCTCCTCCAGCAAGCCCTCGTCTTCGACCAGGTCGAGCCCATTGGCGAAAGCGAGGTTGCGGGCATCGGCGAGAATGATCTCCTTGCGGCGATCGGCGTCGAGCACGACCTTCGCCGCCTCCAGCTTGCTCACATAGTCGTCGAAGCGACGCACGGTGATTTCGCCGGGCGCAAGGAAACGGTGGCCGTAGGTGACGTTGCCGGAGCGGATGCCGTCGATCTCGAAATCGACAACCACCGGCTCCTCGGTTTCCGGTCCAAAGGTGCACAGGATCGATTGCAGCGGTCGCACCCAGCGCAATGAGCCCGGTTTCGCGGAGGCCGGCCCCCAGCGCATCGATTTCGGCCAGGGGAAATTGCGGATGATACCGGGCACCAGTTCGGCGATGATCTGTTCGGCAGCCCTACCCGGCTTTGAGATGTGGGCGACATAGAAGTCGCCCTTCTTCGGATCGGAATGGACATGCGCCTCGGCGATCGAAGACAGCCCGGCCTTGCGCAGGAAACCCTGGACCGCCTGCTCCGGCGCCGTCGTCGACGGACCCTTGATCTCTTCGTTTATATCCTTCGAACGCGCTGTCAGACCCCTGATATCGAGCGTCAACCGCCGCGGCGTCCAGTACTCGCGCGCCGCCTCGTAAGTCAGACCCGCTTCGACCAGACCGTCGGTCAGCATTTTCCGGAGGTCACCCGCCGCCTTACGCTGCATGCGGGCAGGGATTTCCTCGGAGCGAAGTTCGAGCAAAAGATCCGGCATCAGAGTTTCTCCGCCCGCATGCCATTTTCCTGTTTGCGCGTCCTCGCGCCTCCGGCGCTGCGGGCGCGCGGCTGGGCGGGGATTTCCTCGGAGCGAAGTTCTAGAAGCAGGTCAGGCATTGGTGGCTCCTCACCCTCCCCTCGATGGGGAGGGTCGGCGCGTCAGCGCCGGGGTGGGGTGGCGGCATCTCAGGATCGAGCGCCTTCGGCGTCTCGCGGGCCAAGGTGTGATTTTCGTTCTTCCACCGCCGCATAGATCGTATCGAGCACGGAATCCAGTTCGTTTTTGATTTCATGGTTCCAGAATCGGACGACGCGATAATCCTGGCTCTCGAACCATTTTGTTCGACGTTCGTCGTGGCGCTGTTGGCCGTCGAAACTGTGGTGAGCGCCGTCGACCTCGATGATCAGTTTCAGCCGGTGTGAGATGAAGTCGGGGAAGTAAATCCCGATCGACGCCTGCCTGCGGAAATGAGTGCCTTCAACTGGAATGCGCCACAGATGCCGCCACAAGATGCGCTCCTCGTCGGTCATTGCCGCGCGAAGCCGTTGGGCGGACTGCAGCTTGAACCGATCGAGCTTCGGCATGAGAAATCGCGCTATCGCCCCCCCCCGCCGCTGCGCGGCGACCTCCCCCATCAAGGGGGAGGTGGAAGGGCATAGCAACTCGGCTGCCTGCTGTCACCCTTTCAACACGGCTATCGCTGACTTCGGCCGATTTCCGGAAATTTTAGCAGTCCTGTCGGGAAGAGGCGGCCCCACTCGTCCTTGGGTCAAAGATTTCCATGAACCGAACGCAGCGCTGAAGCGACCTACGCTCAGGCAGGAAACTATTGGCTGAACGACCATGAAAACGGCATCCAGACTTCTGCAGATCCTCGCGCTCAGCGCCTGCTTCACCGCGCAGGCCCACGGCGCCTTCTCGATGCCAGGTGTGCGGCAGGCGCTGCGGACCATGGCTGGCGCCAGCAGCCAGATCCTGTCACCGATCGAAATGATGAAAGGCGTCTGAAACTAGAGCGGTTCCCGGAATTGCTTTAAGCCGCCAGTCCACCCGCCTGCGTCTTCAAAAACGCCTCGCCGCAGGCCTTCGCCAGATTGCGCACGCGCAGGATGTAGCTCTGCCGCTCGGTGACGGAGATCACGCCACGCGCGTCGAGCAGGTTGAAGACATGGCTGGCCTTTATGCACTGGTCGTAGGCGGGAAAAACCATCTTGTGCATCGGCAAATTGTCGTTCGACGCGGGAGCCCCGGCGTCGAGCAGGGCCTTGCACTCGGCCTCGGCGTCCTCGAAATGCCTGAGCAGCATCGCCGTGTTGGCGTATTCGAAATTGTGGCGCGAATATTCCTGCTCGGCCTGCAGGAAGACGTCGCCATAGGTGACCTTTTCAGCGCCTTCACGACCGTTGAAATTGAGGTCGTAGATGTTGTCGACGCCCTGCACATACATGGCCAGCCGTTCCAGCCCGTAGGTCAGTTCGCCCGCCACGGGAGCGCATTCGATGCCGCAGACCTGCTGGAAGTAGGTGAACTGCGAGACCTCCATGCCATCGCACCAGCATTCCCAACCGAGCCCCCAGGCGCCCAGGGTCGGGCTTTCCCAGTCGTCCTCGACGAAGCGGATGTCATGCAGCAGCGGGTCGACGCCGATCGCCGCCAGCGAGCCGAGGTAGAGCTCCTGCAGGTTCGGCGGGTTCGGCTTCAGGATCACCTGATACTGGTAATAATGCTGCAGCCGGTTCGGGTTCTCGCCATAGCGGCCATCCTTGGGACGGCGCGAGGGCTGGACGTAGGCGGCATTCCAGCCCCGGGGGCCGAGCGCGCGCAGCGTCGTTGCCGGGTGAAACGTACCGGCGCCGACCTCCATGTCATAGGGCTGGAGGATGACGCAACCATAGGCCGCCCAGTAATTGTGCAAGGTCAGGATCAGCCCCTGGAAAGAGCGGCTGGGATGCATATGGGCAGGCATTTCAATCGTCACGGGTGGCCTCGACAGCAAAGGCTAGCTTAGCGCCACGTCCTAGAGACACGGCGGCGAAGCGTCAAGCAAGGCGCATCGAGGCCGGGCAGCCTTGGACGTACCGCGCGATGTTGAGAACGTTGCCGGGTGCTGGCCCATTGTCGGCCCCGAGAACCTGCGATCTGTTCGACCCCTTACATGAACGACAGGTGCCAGCCATGCCCAGTTCCATCATAGTCCGCCCGATCACGCGACAGGACTACGATCAATGGCTGCCGCTTTGGGACGGCTACAACGCATTCTATGGCCGCGCGGGTGAGACGGCGCTGACAGGCGAGATCACCGCGATGACGTGGTCGCGCTTCTTCGATGCCTATGAGCCCGTCCATGCGCTGGTTGCCGAAAGCGACGGGCAGCTTCTCGGCCTCGTGCATTATCTGTTCCACCGCAGCACCACCGCGATCGCACCGAACTGCTATCTGCAGGATCTTTTCACCACGGAGGCCTCACGGGGAAAAGGCATCGGCCGGGCCCTGATCGAAGGCGTTTATGAGCGCGCCCAGGCCGCCGGCTCGGGTCGGGTATACTGGCTGACGCATGAGACCAACCACACGGCGATGAAGCTCTACGACAAGGTTGCCGAGCGCTCCGGCTTCGTCGTCTACCGGAAGCTGTTCTAAAACGCGTCGCTGCAAACGAAAAAGGGCTCCAAATCGGAGCCCTCTCGCAATCAAGATGGTCGACGTCACCCTTTCGGGGCGGGAACCGGCTCTGGCTTCACCTTCGGGGTTTCCTGCGCCGTGTTGGATTCGATCGGCGGCAGGCCCTTCATCAGCTTCTGCTGCAAGGTGGCCAGCACATCCGGGTCCGGCTTCAGGTCGCGGGCCTGGTTCCACTGGAAGGTGGCTTCCAACTTGCGGCCGACGCGCCAGTAGGCGTCGCCCAAATGGTCGTTGAGAACCGGATCTTCCGGCTTAAGCGACACGGCGCGTTCCATTTCGCGTACCGCGTCATCGAACCTGCCGAGGCGGAAATAGGCCCAACCCAGCGAATCGACGATGTAACCGTCACTCGGCCTCAGATCGACGGCCTTCTGGATCATCGCCAGGCCTTCCTTGAGGTTGGTGTTCATGTCGACCCAGGAATAGCCGAGATAGTTCAGAACCTGCGGCTGGTCCGGCTGCAATTCCAGCGCCTTGCGGAAGTTAGGCTCGGCTTTCGGCCATTCCTTCAGGCGCTCATAGGCGATCCCGCGCTGGTAGAAGATGTTCCAATTGGCTGCGGTCGGCGTCTTCAGCGCGTCGACGGCCTTGTCGTAGATGTTGGCGGCCGAGCGGAAATCCTCCTTCGAGGAATAGACCCCGCCGAGTGCCAGATAGGCGCGCATGTCGTTGGGATGGGCGTCGACGAAGGCCTTGAGATGCGTGATCGCCTCGTCATGACGGTCGAGATCGGCAAGGTTGAGGCCAAGCTGCAGGTCCGAAAGCTGCTTCAGCGGCGAAGAATCGGGGATGCGCCGATAGAGCGCGATGGCGCCCTCGCCGTCCTTCAACTGCTCGGCGACGGCGGCGAGTTGCACCAGAGCCGCGTCGCTGTCAGGCCTCAGGGCCAGGGCATATTGCAGATAGAGGCGCACGAACGGTTCGCCGCCGCCACGGTTGAGTGCGGTGGCGAGATCGAGCAGGATTTCGGAAGCACCGTCGGACGGGCCGGAAACGAAGGGCTCAATCTTGTCACCCTTGGCGATCCTGTCGCGCAAGGTGACGATTTCCAGCTTGCCGGGCGAGAACGCCTCGGCCTGATCGAGCACCGATATCGCCTTGTCCTTGTCGCCCTTGCGGGCCAGGAACGAGGCATAGGCCTGTGCGTTGCGCATCCAGGTCTCGGGAGCCGCGCCGCCGGCTGCCGTATCCTGCATCGTCGCGGCGTAGATCGCCTCGGCCTTCTCGGGCATGTTGGAGGCATCGGCGATCAGCGCGCGGTGGAAGGACTTGAACAGGCCGAACCAGTCCGGCCCCTGCAATTTGTCGATCGCGGCCATTGCGTCGGCGGGCTGGCCGGCACCTTGTTCGGCCCAGCCGGACATGACGCCCGAAATCAGCCGATCAAGATCGGATTCCAGCGACAGCTTGAGCCAGTACTGCGCCTTGGTGAAGTCCTTCTTGTGGAAGGAATCGACCGCCAGCGCCAGGCGCGAGAAACGCTCGACGTCGGGCACTTCCTTGAGCTTGTCGGCATAGACCAGCGATTCATCGAAGCGGCCTTGCGCGATCAGCGACAGCATCAGGCTCTGCTGCAGCGCGGTGTCGCTTGGATTGAAGGCCAGGGCTTGCTTGTAGTAGGCGATGGCGCTGTCGAGGTCGTTGTCGCCTTCGGCGATCCGGGCCGCCAGATAGGCGCCAGAGAATGACGAGATCTTGACCGGCTCTGTGGATTGCTTGGCATAGGCCGGCAAAGCCGAGAGCGCCATGCCCGTCACAATTGCCAGCCTTGTCAGCCAGCGCGCACGTCCTTGCTGCATCGTATCCCTTTCAGCCACGCGCCGTCACCGCGTCAGCGGAATCGGCGTAGACTCGATCTTTCCAGGCAAAGCATGTCCTTTTTGGGGTCGCGCTTCAATCCGCCTGAAATTCACAATCGGGTCACCCGATTAACAAACCATGGCTAGAAAGGACAGTTTTCCGTCTCCGCGGACCGCTGCAGCCGCGTATCGCGATAATTGCCGGCCGCAACGGTGCTGCACAGCGCGCTCCATTCGCAGCCTTCGCACGCCTTGCGCACGAGGCCGGTCGAAAACGCCTGCCGAAGCCGCACCAGTGTGGCGGCGTCGAGATCGAGACGGACGCCGACGTGGATCGGCCGGGCCAGCAGATCCTCGACCTCCCGCGCGGCCAGTTGGTCGCGTGCGGCCGCGCTGTCGCGCAGGCAGTGCGGCTCGGGTTCGTCGAGCAGCGGGGCGCAGATGTCGTCCGGTCCGGAGACGAGGAGGATATCCTCGCCCCGGCTCAGGCGCTCCGCGATCCCGTCATAGTTGGCGGTGAAGGCAGAGCTGTATCCTTTGCCCACATAGGTGAGCAGGCAAAGGAGATGGTGGGCGCGCAGTCTTATCGTCACGGATTGGCTGATCGTCACGGATTGGACGATCGTCACGAATTGGCGGGCTTGGCCTTGCCGCGAAGCGCCATGAGCGTCGCGGCACCGAGCGCCGATTTGAGCAAGCCACCTACGATGAACGGCAGGAAGCCGAAGGTGATGGCCTGTTCGGCGCCGATCATGACAGCGAGCCATGCCGTTCCGAGCACCAGACATGCAAGGTTGCCGAGCAGCATGGCGGCGAAGGCGAGCACCACCCTGTTGCCGTTCCAGCCGCGTTCGGCCAGCCAGCCGACAAGCGCGCCGGTGACCGGAAAAGCAAAGAGATAGCCGCCAGTCGGCCCAACGAAATGCTGCAGCCCGGCAGCGCCTCCGGCCAGGACCGGGAAGCCGGCCGCGCCTTCGACCAGCCAGGCGGCAATGGTGACCGTGCCAAGCCGCCAACCGTAGAGCGCACCGATCAGGGTCACGGCGAAGGTCTGCATGGTCACCGGCACGGGCACCATGGGCACTTCGATGTAGGAGGACAGCGCCAGGAACAGCGTGCCGAGCACGACGGCTCCGACCTGCCATGCGAGCGAGCGATCCTGGAGCCGGAGCGGGCTGAAGGACGGCTTGCGGGACGCGAATGCGATGTTTGTCATGAGAATTCCTTCGACCGATTGAAATTATAGATAATTTCTGCTTTCGATCTATTATCGAATCCACATTTCTTCGGGGATAGCAAGCCTTCACTGTGCAGAGGCTGCCTAAAGCGTGTCGCGACGCGCTTCAGGCCCATTCGCTTTATGCAGTCGTCCTCCCGAAACCGGGCCTGTTGGGCGACGTGCATCAGCCCACGATGGAAGGCTTCAGCCCACGATGGCAAAGGCTTCGCGCGTCGCGCCGGAGGCCGTCCTGACCGGCTTGCGGCCAATCCATTGGACATGCCGCCCGAGCGTCGCGGCGGCGGATTCGGTGTTTCCCTGCCGCAAGGCGGCCAATATCGCCCTGTGGTCCTGATCGGTCCGCGTCTCCCACTCCGAGCGCCATGCCGCGAACAGAAAACGGGCGCTGGCGGCGTGCAGGTCGTCGACGGTGGCGAGCAGGCGCGGCATGCCGCATGGCGCGAGGATCAGCCGGTGAAAGGCGCGGTTGGCTTCTTCCCACGACCTGACGTCGCGGGATTTGTCGCCTGCCTTTGTAGCTTCCTCGGCGAGATCGAGAATGGCCGACGTCAGATGCGGCGCGGCATGGCGCAGCGCCAGCACTTCGAGAGCGGCTCGCATTTCGGCGACTTCCTTGACCTCGCCGAGATCGAAAGCCGCTACGCGCACCCCTCGGCGCGGCTCGCTGACCGCTAGCCCTTGCGCCTCCAGGCGGCGGAAAGCCTCGCGCACGGGAACATGGCTGGTGTTGAATTCCTCGGCGATATGATCCTGCCGAAGCCTTGCCCCCGGCTCGATCGCGCCGGAGATGATGCGGTCAGCCAACGCCTTGCCGATGCGCACCGCGATGGTGTCGTCCGTGCCCTTTGCCATGTTTTATAGATAATTTGCGACGGGGTGGTTTGTCGAGACGGCGGAACGGCTTTCACAGATTCTCCCCCGCCGGCACGAGCCAGAGGGAATTCCGTGAAAGACAGCCGCTCAATTCACCCGGCTGATGCAGAAATCGATGACGTCGATCAGCGCCGACTTCTGCGGCGTCTCTTCCAGCGGCGCCAACGCATCACGGGCGATCTCGCCGAAATGGCGGGCGCGTCCGATCGTGTCGGCAATGGCGCCGTGGCGGGTCATCAGGCCGATCGCCTTTTCCAGGCCGGCGTCATCGACGACATTGTCCTCGATGGCGCGCTTCCAGAAGGTGCGTTCGGCCTTGCTGCCGCGCCGGTAGGCGAGGATAACCGGCAGGGTCACCTTGCCCTCGCGAAAATCGTCGCCGACATTCTTGCCGAGGTCCTTGCTGGTGCCGCCATAGTCGAGCGCATCGTCAATCAGCTGGAAGGCGAGGCCGAGATTCATGCCGTAGGAGCGCAGGGCCGCACGGTCGTTGCGGGTTGCCTGGGCGATGACGGGACCGACCTCGGCAGCGGCTGAAAACAGGGCAGCGGTCTTGGCCTTGATGACGGCGAAATGCTCGTCCTCGGTGGTTTCGAGATTCTTGGCGGCGGCAAGCTGCATGACCTCGCCCTCGGCGATGATCGAGGCTGCGCTGGACAGGATGTCGAGGGCTTCCAGCGAGCCGACATCGACCATCATGCGGAACGCCTGGCCGAGCAGGAAATCGCCGACCAGCACGCTCGCCTGGTTGCCCCAGATCATGCGGGCGGTTTTCTTGCCGCGGCGCATGCCGCTCTCGTCGACGACGTCGTCATGGAGCAGCGTGGCGGTGTGCATGAATTCGACAGAGGTGGCGAGCTTGACGTGGCCCTCGCCGGAATAGCCGAACATCTGGGCGGCTGCGAGCGTCAGCATCGGCCTCAGCCGCTTGCCGCCGGACGAGATCAGATGGTTGGCGACCTCCGGGATCATCTCGACGTCGGAGCCTGCCTTGGACAGGATCAATTCGTTGACGCGCCCCATGTCGGCTGCCGTCAGGTCGATGAGATCCTTGATGGACGCGGGTTCCCGCTTCCCATTTTCGATGTTGAGAACGACACCCACGACAATCACTCCCGTCTTGGTATAACGCGTGCGACGGCACCCTTAGTCCCGTATCGACTCTAGGGCGGCGGATACGGCCACGGCAAGTGGCGAATTGGCGCGGCGTCGATGACAGGCTGTCAACCGATACCGATCGCGGCCAACACCGGGGCGGGCCGTGACCGAGCCGGAGTGTGCCATGGAATCCGCGTGGCCGTTTACATCGGCGCCGCAAACTGAGAGTTTCGCCCGATGATAGAGCTGATCCGCACCAACGACGCCGTCATCATCTCCTTTGTCGAATCGCTGATGCGCGATGCCGGCATCGGCTGTTTCGTCGCCGACCAGAATATGAGCGTGCTCGACGGCTCGCTCGGCATCCTGCCACGGCGCGTCATGGTCGACGCCGAAAAGGCCGACGCGGCGCGGCGTATCCTTACCGATGCCGGCATCGCCAACGAGATACGCGGAAAATAATGTCGGCAGCCCCAGCCGCCCCTGCCCTTGACACCTTTGGCCCGGACACACCGGCCCACACGGTCGACGCCTTCCATCGCGGCCGGTTCTGGCTCGTGCAGCCCAAGCATGGCGGCCATCGCGCCGGCATGGATGCAATGATGCTGGCGGCATCCGTGCCATCCTCCTTTGGCGGACGCCTCGCCGATTTCGGTGCCGGAGCGGGCGCTGCGGGCCTCGCCGTGCTGTCGCGCTGCCCGGGTGCGGCGGCCGTGCTCGTCGAGCGCGCGCCGGAAATGGCGGCCTTCGCGGCGGCCACCCTTGCCCATCCCGGCAATGCGCATCTCAGCGATCGCGCATCGGTGCTTGTCGCCGATGTCACGATGTCGGGCCGGGTACGGGCAGCGTCCGGCCTCGCCGACAATGATTTCGACTTCGTCATCATGAACCCGCCTTTCAATGCCCCCCGGGACCGGGCAACCCCCGCCCCCCTGAGGAAGGAAGCCCATGTCATGGAGGACGGGCTGTTCGAGAGCTGGATCAGAAGCGCGGCGGCGGTGGTCAGGCCGCGTGGCGGGCTTGCGGTCATTGCGCGGCCCGAGCAACTCGGTGCCATCCTCGATGCGATATCAGGCCGTTTCGGCGATGCCGAGATGCTGGCTGTCCATCCTCGCCCCGACGCGGCGGCGATCCGCATCGTCGTGCGGGCGACGCTCGGGGCGCGGGGAAAGCTTGCCATCCGCCCGCCGCTGATGCTTCACGCGCTGTCGGGCAATGGTCCCGACGAGCGCAGCGAAATGATCACCAACGGTCTCGCCTCGCTGTTCGGAGATTGAGCTATTCCTGGCCACCACATTGCCGTTGGCCGGGGAATCCCTACATGCCTGCAACCCATCGACCGGAGAGCCCACCCACGTGAAACGTCTTTTCAACCGCCTGCTGCCGAAATCCTGGCGCTCCACCGTCGTCACCATTCCGGTCATCCGGCTGCACGGCACCATCATGGCCGGCGGCGGTCCGTTCCGGCCGAGCCTGTCGCTTGCCTCCACTGCCGGCCTGATCGAGAAGGCGTTCTCCTTCGAAGCGCCCGCTGTCGCCATCTCGATCAATTCGCCTGGCGGCTCACCGGTCCAGTCGCGGCTGATCTTCAAGCGCATCCGCGACCTGGCGACCGAAAAGAACAAAAAGGTGCTGGTCTTCGTCGAGGATGTCGCGGCTTCGGGCGGTTACATGATCGCGGTCGCCGGTGACGAAATCTTCGCCGATCCGTCCTCGATCGTCGGTTCCATCGGCGTGGTCTCGGCCTCGTTCGGCTTTCCGGAGCTGATGAAGAAGATCGGCGTTGAGCGCCGTGTCCACACCGCCGGCCAGAACAAGGCGGTGCTCGATCCGTTCAAGCCGGAGAAGAAGGAGGACGTCGAACGGCTGAAGGCACTGCAGCTCGAGGTGCACGAGACCTTCATCGATCTGGTCAAGGAGCGGCGAGGCACAAAGCTGAAGGACGATCCGGACCTGTTCACCGGCCTGTTCTGGACCGGCAAGAAGGGCCTGGAGCTTGGCCTCGTCGATGCGCTCAGCGACATGCGCACGGTGCTCAAGACCCGGTTCGGGGCGAAGACCCAGCTCAGGCTGATTACCGCGCCGCGCGGCTTCCTCGGCCGCTTCGGCCTGTTCGGCTCGAGCCAGGGCTTTTCCGCGCCCGATATCGCCGCTGCGGCTGCCAGCGGGGTCATCGATGCGGCGGAAGAGCGCGCGTTGTGGGCTCGGTTCGGGCTTTGAAAACCGCGTAAAACCGTCTAGCATAGGTGCCTTGAAGTCTCGTGCCTGTCGTTTTGCCAAAACCGAACACATTTTTGGGCGACATGCATTAACCGACCCGACCGGCCGCCTTCGCCGGCCCAGCGTGGGAGGAGTTTTGACATGCCGCAGATCATTTTCTTCACCGTCGTTGGCGTCGCCGCCTATTTCGGCTACCGCACATTCGTGCGCGAAGCCGAGCGCGTGACGGCCAAGGTGCGGCGCACCGAAAAGCAGGCGGCCAACGGCGCGATGGGAACGCTGGTCAAGGATCCCAAGACCGGCGAATACCGGCTGGCCAAGGACTGAGCATCATCTCCCAAACGACTGACGCCGTGGACACCGACATCGGTTCGCGTACCTGGCATGCGCCCGCCAAGATCAACCTGGCGCTGCACGTCACGGGAAGGCGCGCCGACGGCTATCACCTGATCGAAAGCCTGGCGGTGTTCACGCGTTTTGGCGACCGGGTCGAGGTCGCGCTCGCCGACAGCGACGATTTCACCGTGTCCGGGCGATATGCGCCGGAGGTTCCCCTCGACGCCGGCAATCTGGTGTTGAAGGCGCGCGATGCGCTGCGAGGAGAGGCCGGACCGCACAAGACCCCGCCTGTCGCCATCAAGCTTGAAAAGAACCTGCCCGTCGCCTCCGGTGTCGGCGGCGGATCCAGCGACGCGGCGGCGGTATTGCGCGGCCTGGCGCAGGCATGGGGTCTGGACATCGATGGCGCCGGGCTGGCGCGGATCGGTCTTTCGCTTGGCGCCGATGTGCCGATGTGCCTAGCGGCCAGGCCGCTGGTCGCGCGCGGCATTGGTGACGAGCTGTCGATGGTGCCGGACGTCTCGGCGCTGGGGCTGGTGCTGGTCAATCCGGGCATGCCGGTCTCGACGGCCGAGGTGTTTTCGGCACTTTCCCACCGGGACAACGAGCCGTTGCCGCCGCTGCCGCGCGGCATCGATTTTCACAGCCTGCGCAACTGGCTGGAACTCACCCGCAACGATCTCCAACCGGCGGCGCAGGCGATACAGCCCGCCATAGGCCGGGCGCTTTCATGGCTCGATAAGGCTGGATCGGGTTTTTCACGCATGTCCGGATCGGGCGCGACGTGCTTCGGCCTGTTCGAGACCGGCAATGTCGCCAAGCGCGCGGCGGCCGAGATCCGCGGCCGCCAGCCAGACTGGTTCGTCGCGGCGACGCGCAGCATCGCATCGGAGGGCGCAGATGGCCAGAACTGACGAGAGCCGTTCCTTCATTCCGGTGCGTGTCGCGGTGCTGACCGTTTCCGACACGCGCAGCCTCGCCGACGACAAATCCGGACAGACGCTGGCCGACCGCATCACCGAGGCCGGCCACATCCTGGCCGCCCGCGATATCGTCACCGACGACCGCGACAAGATCCGCGACAAGGTGCTCGACTGGTCGAAGGACGCGGCGATCGACGTCGTCATCACCACCGGCGGGACAGGCTTTACCGGGCGTGACGTAACGCCGGAGGCGCTGGAACCGATCTTCGAAAAGCGCATGGATGGCTTTTCGGAAGTGTTCCACCGCATCTCCTACGACAAGATCGGCACCTCGACGATCCAGAGCCGGGCGACCGGCGGCGTCGTCAACGCCACCTTCGTCTTCGTACTGCCGGGCTCGCCCGGTGCCTGCAAGGACGCCTGGGATGGCATCTTGAAGGCGCAGCTCGACTACCGGCATATGCCCTGCAACTTCGTCGAGATCATGCCGCGCCTCGACGAGCACCTGCGGCGCGGCAAATCAGCTCCGTAAAGCCGAGGCTAGGCGCCGGTTTCACGTCGCGTTGCCAGGCAAAAGGCTGCCCTCGCCTTCGAAAGACCATTCCAAACCCGATGCCGGAGGAAGTACCCTTCGTGGCGGCGGCCCTTGCCGTTGACGACGAGGCGGAAGCGATGACTGTGCATGCCGGCGGATGCCATTGCGGCAACATACGCCTTCAATTTTCAACCGACCTTGACCCGTCGCAAATCGAAGTCCGTGCTTGCCAATGCGCGTTTTGCATCAAACATGGCTCGCGCGCCGTTGCCGATCCGAACGGCCAATTGATCGTCTCGGTCGAGAACGACGCCCGGTTGCACCGATACCGGTTCGGATTGCGCACCGCCGACTATTTGATCTGCCGGGACTGCGGCGTCTATGTCGCGGCGGTCACCACCGACGGTGGGGATTCAAGGGCGATCGTCATCGTCAATGCCCTGGACGACCGGCTGCGGTTCAGCCGCGAGCCAGCGGCCATGGACTATGATGCCGAGAGCAGGCAAGGCCGCATTGCCCGGCGACAGGCACGCTGGATGCCTGTGGAGATCCTGTCCGCTTTCAGCGGATGACCGGTTCGCCGTGAAACCACCGGCGCGAAGGCGCAGATACGCCGGAGCCGACTTCCATCATCAGCCGCAGCGTGCACGCCGGCACGGTGCCCATGTGCAAGCCGAACGGGTCCTCAACGAAGCCGAGGCCAGCTTCGCCGGTCAGCGTCACCGGGCTTTGCTCGCCATAGACGTCCAGGACCTCCTTGGCGGGATGGCCGACCAGCAGGGTCAGCTGATGCTTGAGGGCGCGGCGATTATGCCTGCCCCTGACGTAGACAGCAGCTGCAAAAGAATCATTTGCGCGATTCCCGCTTCGCCGGCGCTACCCAGATCTCGGCGTCGAGCTTCTTTGTCGCCAGGCCGCGTGCAAGCGCCTCGGCACTGCCGGCGTGCTTCGACAAGGACGCTGCCTGCCGCTTGCTGATCACCAGTCCGTCGGCCAGCGCGCGATTTCCCGAAAACACCCGCGCCAGGAACGGCACACGGCTGCCGCGTGAGCGCGAGAACCGCGCCGCCATCGTTTGCCGGGCCATGTGGGCGACGACCGCTTCGGTCCAGCCATCCACCAGCCTGGCGCCCGGCTCCAGCAGCAACAGCCAGTCGCCCTTGGCCTGCCTGATGCCGGCGGCAACACCGCCGCTCGCCACATAATGGCAGCCGGCATGTTCGGCGACATGATGCGTCTGGTCGGTGGAGCCGGTATCGCAGACGACGACCTCGCGCACCACGCCCTCGACGGCGCCGCCAATCAGCGAGCCGAGCGTGCGGGCGAGAGCCTCCTCGTCATTGCGGGTTTCGATGAGAACACTGAGCATCGTCAGCCGAATAGCGGAAAGGCGGACGCGATGCCAGTTTTTGCAACGCACCACAGAAAGTTCTTGCTTTGTTCTCATCAAGGAAATAGGAATAATTTCATGAGCAGAGCGATTCGACACAACATGGACAGTCCCTGGGAGCGGGCGAAGATGGAGCCGATCATGCGCGCCGACATTGCAGCCTTCGGAGCAGGACGGGCCGAGATGGCCAATGCGATGATCGAGCAGAGCGGCATGCGCATCCGTCCGGATCGCAACCGTGGCCGCTCGGCGGGCATCAATCCGTCCGGCAGGTTCGAGCCGGTCACCCGTCATGTCTTCGACGATGGCTGGAGTTCGCTGGAGGAATTGCCGCCATTCAAGACCGAGGTGCAGGTGGAAAAGCCGCGCACCATCATCACCCGCAACGAATCGCCCGACATTTCCTTCGACCGCTCGATCAACCCCTATCGCGGCTGCGAACATGGCTGCGTCTATTGCTTCGCGCGGCCGACCCATTCGTTCATGGGCCTGTCGCCGGGCCTGGATTTCGAATCCAAGCTGTTCGCCAAGCCGGACGCGGCGCGGCTGCTCGACAAGGAGCTGTCGAAGGACGGCTACCAGCCGCGCACCATCGCCATCGGCACCAACACCGATCCCTACCAGCCGATCGAGAAGCAGTACCGGATCATGCGCGAGATCCTCGAAGTGCTGGAGGCGCGCGGCCATCCGGTCGGCATCGTCACCAAATCCGCTTTGGTGACCCGCGACATCGACATCCTGTCGCGCATGGCCGAGCGCGGGCTCGCCAAGGTGGCGCTGTCGGTGACGACGCTCGACCGCATGCTGGCGCGCACGATGGAGCCGCGCGCATCGACGCCGACCAAGCGGCTGGAAGCGATCAGGCAGCTTTCCGATGCCGGCATTCCGGCCTCGGTCATGGTGGCGCCGATCATTCCCGGCCTGACTGACCAGGAGATGGAACGGATCCTCGATTCGGCGAGCGCCGCCGGCGCGCGCGAGGCGGGTTATGTTGTGCTGCGCCTGCCGCTGGAGGTCAGCCCGATCTTCAAGGACTGGCTGCTGCGCCACTATCCCGACCGCTATCGCCACGTGATGTCGCTGATCCGCTCGATGCGCGACGGCAAGGACTACGATTCGGAATGGGGCAAGCGCATGAAGGGCGCCGGACCTTATGCCTGGCAGATCGGCCGGCGCTTCGAAATCACCGCCAAGCGGCTCGGCCTCAATGCCGAACGGCGCACGCTGCGAACCGACCAGTTCGTCGCCGCGGGAAAGGACCAGGAGCAGCTGATGCTGCTTTGATCTGCCCTTTTCGCTTGTGAAATCCCGTCCGGCCTGCCCCGGCCAGCAGACGGTGCCCTCCCGGTCCGGCGCCCCACCCGACCCGGAGGGACTTGCGGAGAATCGGAACCGATGCGAACCTCGCCGCAACATGGCTCGCGCGCGTTCTGATTCTCCGCTTCTCTTCGGAATTGTCGAGAAACCCGATTTCTCCTTCGAGACGAAGGCGATGGCCGACGGCCTGTGGCCAGTGGCGGGGATGGACGAGGCTGGCCGTGGCCCGCTGGCCGGGCCGGTGGTCGCTGCGGCGGTGGTGCTCGACCCAGCCAACATTCCCGAAGGCCTCGATGATTCCAAACGGCTCAGCCATTTGCAGCGCGAGGCATTGTTCCTGCGCATTCTGGGCTCCGCGCAGGCGGTCTCGATGGCCTCGATCAGTGCCGAGGGCATCGACGGCAGCAATATCCTCAAGGCGAGCCTTGAGGCGATGCGACGCGCGCTGGTCGGGCTGTCGGTTCGGCCTAAGCTCGCGCTTGCCGACGGACGCGACGTGCCGCCGGGGTTGCCGTGCGAGGGCCGCGCATTGATCAAGGGGGACCAACGCTCGCAATCGATCGCCGCTGCCTCCATCGTCGCCAAGGTCATGCGCGACCGCATGATGTGCGGTTGCGGCAGCCATAACGGCCGCTACGGATTCGAGGTGCACATGGGTTACGCCACGGCCCGGCACCGCACGGCCATCGAGGCGCACGGCCCGGTCGCGCGCCTGCATCGCGTGTCGTTTTCGCCGTTCAGGCTTGGCGGCGCCGAGGTGGTTGAAGAAGAGATCTTCGACGGGTTGGATTGAGCTTGAGCGACGGTAGCTGATCTCCCCCTTGAGGGGAGATGTCCGGCAGGACAGAGGGGGGCGCTGTCCCGCCAGCCTATCAGCCAGTTGCGCCCAGGTTCCACGGATAATTCGCACCCGACGCAACCGATGAAAATCGAACTGCTGGCGTTCCTTCACGCCCCCCTCTGCCCTGCCGGGCATCTCCCCCACGAGGGGGGAGATCGGCAGCGTTGGCATCGACGCACAACAAAAAAGCCGCCAGGTTTCCCAAGCGGCTTTGATTGGACTGCGTTCGCTAAAGTCTAGTTGAGCTTTGCCTTCACGTCCGCCAGCGAAGCTTTGAACAGATCGGCTCCGGCCTTGACGTCGACCTTGGCGGCGAGCAGCGCGCGGGCGGCCTCGACGGCAATGTCGACGGCGCTGGCGCGGACTTCGCTGATGGCGTCACGCTCGGCCTGGCCAATCTTCTGCTCGGCCAGCGCGGTGCGCCTGGTAACATAGTCTTCGGTCTTCTTGTGCGCTTCGGCGGCGAGCAGATCGGCCTCGCGCTTGGCGGCCGCGACGATGTCGGCTGCCTCCTGCTCGGCTTCCTTGCGCTTGCGCTGATACTGGCTGAGCAGTTGCTGGGCCTCCTCACGCAGCTTGCGTGCCTCGTCGAGTTCGCTGCTGATGCGCATGGCGCGGGCATCGAGCGCCTTGGCGATCAGGCGGGGCACCTTGATGTAGACGGCGATGGCCAGGAAGATGACAAGGGCTATCGTTGCCCAGAGCGTCGCGAGAGATGTAGCGTCCATGATGCGCTCCTCACCGGGCCACGGATTTGACCGCGGCCGCGATCTCGGCCTTGCTGGCCTTGCCGCCGACCAATGCTTCGACGATCGCCGAAGCGGTGTCCTCGGCGATGCTGCCGACTTCCTTCATGGCGTTGGCCTTGATGGAAGAAATGCGCGCCTCGGCCTCGCCGAGCTTCTCGTCGAGCGCGGCCTCGATCTTCTTGCGCGCGGTGTCGGCTTCCGCCTTGGCCGCATCGGCGGCCTGCTGGCCGATCGAGTTGGCGTTCTTCTTGGCTTCCGCCAGTTCCTGCTCGTAAGCGGCAACAGCGGCGTCGGCCTCGCCTTTCAGCTTGGCTGCCTGGTCGAGATCCTGGCTGATGCGGTCGTTGCGGACATCGATGATGCCGCCGACGCGCGGCACCACGACCCGCTTCAGGAAGAGGTAGAACAGCCCAAAAGTGATCGCCAGCCACAGAAGCTGCGACGGGAAAGTCGCAGGATCGAACGGCGGAAATGTGCCGTGCGCCTCAGCAGGCACGCTGGTGCCGGAATGCGTGTCGCCTTCCGTCGCAGCGTGGCTGGTATCGGCTGATGGCGCGGACTCTTGCGCGAAGGCAGATGTCACGAACATGGACTATCCCCAGATATCAGGCCCGCCGCTTGCGCGGCCGGCCTGTCCAATCTTCCCAGTGCTCTCAGCCGAACAGGGCCAGAAGCGCGATGAGAAGCGAGAAGATGCCCAGAGCTTCGGTCACGGCGAAGCCGAAGATCAGGCGGCCGAACTGGCCATCGGCAGCCGACGGGTTGCGCAGTGCGCCCGAGAGGTAGCTGCCGAAGATGTTGCCCAGGCCAATGCCCGCGCCACCCATGCCCAGGCAAGCGATGCCGGCGCCGATGTACTTTGCTGCTTCTGCGTCCATTTGTTCAACTCCTTTGGATCTGAAATTCCGTTGCGATTTCCATCCGGCGCCAATGTTGGAAACGTTGGGCCGGAAACTCTTGGGGCCTTAGTGCCCGGGATGCAGGGCGTCGTTGAGATACATGCAGGTCAACACCGCGAAGACGTAGGCCTGCAGGAAGGCGACCAGTAATTCAAGCGCCGTCAGCGCCACCGCCATGGCCAGCGGCAGGACCGAGCCCGCGACACCGACCGCGCCGAGCGCGGAGAGGCTGACAACGAAGCCGGAGAACACCTTGAGCGTGATGTGGCCCGCCAACATGTTGGCGAACAGACGAACCGAGAGGCTGACCGGGCGCGATACGAAAGAAATGACTTCGATCAACACCACCAGCGGCAACAGGAACACCGGCACGCCATGCGGCACGAACAGTTTCAGGAAACCGAGCCCATGCTTCATGAAGCCGTAGACCACCACGGTTCCGATCACCAATGCGGCGAGGCCGAAGGTGACGATGATGTGGCTGGTGACGGTGAAGAAATAGGGGAACAGGCCGAGCAGGTTGGCGACCAGAACGAACATGAACAGCGAGAACACGAAGGGGAAGAACTTCATGCCTTGCGTGCCGGCGGCGTCGCGCAACATGTTGCCGACGAACTCATAGGCCATTTCGGAGATCGACTGCAGCCGGCCGGGAACCAGGCTGCGGCTCGACGTCGTCAGCAGCAGGAAGGCCGCGGCAACGACCACGGTCGCGACCATGAACAGTGCCGAATTGGTGAAAGACAGGTCATAGCCGCCGATGTTAATCGGAACCAGCTTGATGATATTGAACTGGTGGATCGGATCGACCTTGTCAGCTGCCACGTTCTAACCCCGTCAATGCCGCGTACGGCCAAATTACCATTGCCGCGCGAGCCCGGCTATTTGCTGTCGTCTCGGCCAGGGCGCGATTTATTGCCCTGTCCGAATTCCGCCACAACGCCCGCGGACCGCATGACATTGAGCACGCCGGCGCCAAACCCAAGCAGCAGGAAAACGATCAGACCCCACGGCGATGTCCCCGCCATACGGTCGATGATCCAGCCGATGCCGGCGCCCACCACCACGCCAGCGATGAATTCACTGGAGAGTTTGACCGCCTGGCCGTATCCGGCCGCACTGCCCGCTTTCGCGCCGTCTTTCCCCTCGAGCCGGTTCGGCAGCCTTGTCGCAAGCGATGCTTCAAGTTCACGCCGACGTCGCTCAAGATCGTCGTCACGGATGTCAGGTTCATGCTGCTTGCCGCGGCCGGTTTCTCCGGTTCCGTCTGGCCTATTTTTATTGGCCATCGTAACCCCCCTGCCCGGTCAGACCGTCACCGTCCGTCCGCTTGTAAAGTCGCCGGCAACATAGTTAGAGGGTTTGCGCCCGTCAAGCCACGGGCGGAAGTTCATTGCCATGTATTTTAGGCAATAAAAACAAGCAATTAGCGAGGTGCGACATCGTGCCCGCCGCAAGGATGGGGATGCATTGCGCGAATCCCCCCGGCAATGGCTCCCTGATCGATCGCATGGCTGCCCGAAAAAGACCGGCGACCGACGCCACTCAGCTCCAGCCGCCACTATAGGTGCGGTAGAAGATATGCAGGCCGATCTTGGTCATCTTCTGCATCGTGCGCGCCCAGCCGGGATGGACGTACTGGGCGTAGTAGTGGGTCGACGATCCGACCTCCGGGATGAATATCTTGCCGGCGGTGACGGCCATGGCGATGTCCTGGGCGGTCTTGTAGGCGGCAGGACTGTCTATGCGCTTCTTCCTGCCGTCACACGCGAATGAGAACTGGCAACGATTGAACCAGCTG
This sequence comes from Mesorhizobium sp. B283B1A, assembly GCF_020165735.1. Lineage (NCBI taxonomy): Bacteria > Pseudomonadati > Pseudomonadota > Alphaproteobacteria > Hyphomicrobiales > Phyllobacteriaceae > Mesorhizobium > Mesorhizobium sp. B283B1A. The sequence goes on along the minus strand of NZ_JAIUIQ010000013.1, from coordinate 13,260 downwards.
TCGTTCTGGTAGACGACCCCGCAGATCGAATTCGGATAGGCCGGGTTGCGGACGCGGTTGAGGATGACCTGGGCGACGGCAGCCTGACCGCGCACGGATTCGCTCCTCGCCTCGAAGTAGATGCCGTTGGCCAGGCATTTCTGCTCCGGCTTGGAAAAGACGCTCTCAGGCAGCGGGTTCTGGATCCACGAGTGGTCACCCTTGACCATCGGTGGGATGAAGCGGCCGCTGTTGGGCTGCTCGTCCTGCAGCAGGGCTTCGAAGGGCGAGGCCTTGGCATAGTCCGGCTCGGATTGCGCATAGGCCGTCGCCAGCACATCCGGATGATCGTTGTTGACCAGGGCGGCAAGCATGGTCGGCACGCCGGGATCGGGCTTCTTGTCCTCACGCGCATGGAAGGCGGCCGCGATCTGGATCTCCTTGCCTTTGATCTGCGGCTTGGCGAAGGCCATCTTCAGGTCGCTGTCCATGCTGGGCCGCATCAAGGATGAGGTCCGCTGGAAGATCGACCCTGCGTTGAAGTTCTTCGGCGGGGCAACGGGAGAGACCTGGACGATGCGGCCCTTCTTGTCGGCGCGCACGACGCGAGCCTCGTCGGGCGTGGCGCTGACCTTGCCGCCCTTGCCGCGAAACGACACGTTGCCGACGCCGGCCAGATGAACACCAGATCCGGAGATCGAACCGGTGACGTCGGAATCGATGAATGGCATCTCGGCTGCGTGAACCGAGCCGGCGACCGATTTTTCGACGTAGGAATTCCAGCGCGCGGTGGGCGCTTCCAGGCCGGACACAAGGCTTGTCATGTCCTGGTAGGCGGCGACGGTCGGGAAGCCGATCCAGATGCCGAGACCGATGATGAACGGAGACACGAGGCTGCGTTTTTTCTCACCGGCGACGGCTGCCAGCCGCTTCAACAGACGTCGATGCACGGAACTCTCTCCAGGAACGCTACTGACCCCACTGGAGAGCAAAATGATGCATTAACCTTGATGGGACGTTAACGGGATCGATCGGGTTGTCCCAGTCTCCTCAGGGTCGTGGCGCCGAAGTCGGGCGGTTTTGCGGCAGGCGTTCCTCAAGTTTGCCGCAGGAAGATCGGCCAGGCGATCAGCGCGCAGATCGCGGCCGACAGCCAGACGCCCGACCATGACCAGAGATGCAGCAGCCCGGGAATGGCCACCGGCACCAGGAAGAAGCCGACGAAGACAAAGGTGTTGGCTAGGCTGAGTGCTGTTCCGACATGGCCGGCGCCGGCCAGCGTGGCAAGCTCGGTGTAGGCAACGCCATGCCAGGCCGAAACCGAGATGCCCGCGACAATCAGCACCAGGGGAAGGACAGCGATCAGGAAGGATTGGCCGCCAGGCATGGCGGGGCTGACCAGGACCAGCACCCAGAGGATCACGAAGGCGAGCGCGCTGAGCGCACTGCATGAGCGCAGAAACCGGCGGCGGTTGCCATGGCGGTCGGTGAAGCGGCCGCTCCAGACGCGCATGACCATGGCACCGGTCTGCACCGCGGCGAGGCTGGCGCTGATCGCTGCCGTTCCCAGCCCGGCGAAGTCGTGCAGGAACACCGAGGCGAAGGTGAGCACCGCCACTTGCGGGAAGCACAGCAGCCCAATGGCGGTGGCGATGCGCCAGACTTCGATGTTGCGCAATGGTGCCGGTCCGGCCACAGCCGTCGAAGCGACATTTCCGTGGTCCTGCGCCGGCGGCTCGTGCAGCCAGCGCCAGGCGAACAGGCTGGACAGAGCGGACGCCGCCGCAAGCAGCCCGAACACCGCGGCAAAGCCGAACGCCAGGGCAAGCGAGGGCAGCACCAGTGCGCCGAGGCCGCCGCCAAGCGGCACCGCCGTCTGCCTTATGCTCATGGCAAAGCCGCGTTCGCTTTCCCGGAACCAGGCCATGATGGCGCGGCCGCTCGAACCGTTGACGCTGCCGCCGAGCAATCCCGCGAAGAGCAGGCTCGCCGACAGGAGCGTGACATCGGGGACGCCGGTTCTGGTCGGCACGACGAGCATCGCCATGGCAAACAGCCATGCAGCCGTCGCGCCGAGCCCGATCAGAAGCACGCGGCGATCGCCCCAGCGGTCGGTGAGCAGGCCCCATGGCAGCTCGCTGAGCGCAACCCCCAGCCCGAGAAGGCTGAGCGCCACGCCGAGTTGCGCATTGCTCAAATGGTAGCCTTGGCGAAGCACGACGGCCGTTGCCGGTATGCCGGAGAAGGTCGCCGAGAAACTGGCGTTCGCGGCGACGCCGATGCCCAGAACCTTCCAGCGATGACCGGGACCGAATACCCTCCCCGCAGGCCCGGCGGCCCTGTCTTTCAGGATTTGTGCTGGCTGTTGATCGGCGCAGTCGACGATGGCGGACATGGTTCTATTCCCGTGGTGGCCAGCGCTGCCGACCTTGACGGGTTCTATCTACCGCCATAAATCAGTCCTTAAAATCAGGAAGTTTTTGACATTCGATTCGAAAATTTGGGACAATGGCATGCGACGCGTAACATTCGACCTCGACGTTCTCCGCAGTTTCGTCACCGGCATGGAACTGGGCAGCTTCGCCAAGGCGGCCGACCGGCTTGGCCGCTCGACCTCGGCGGTCAGCGCCCAGTTGAAGAAACTGGAAGAGCAGGCGGCGACGCCGATCTTTCGCAAGTCGGGACGCGGCCTCGCCTTGACGGAGGCCGGCGAGACCATGCTCGGCTATGCGCGCCGGCTGCTCGAATTGAATGACGAAGCGGCTGCGGCCATCCACGACGTCGAGCTGGAAGGCTGGGTGCGGCTCGGCCTGCAGGAGGATTTCGGCGAGGCGGTGCTGCCCGAAGTGCTCGGCCGCTTCGCCCGCGCCCACCCCAAGGTCAAGATCGAAGCCAGGATCGCACGCAGCCACGAGCTTGCCGAAAGGGTCATGTCCGGCAGTCTCGACATCGCGCTGGCCTGGCACAGCGGGGAGACGCTGCCTTACAGCCAGCACGTCGCCGATGTTCAAATGCGCTGGATCGGTCCGGCAAAGCGCATCGCGACCAGCCTGCACGACGGTGAGCCGCTGCCGCTGGTAGCGCTCGAAGCGCCCTGCCTGCTGCGCACGGTGGCGACCGAAACGCTCGACCGTGCCGGCCTGCCTTGGCGCATGGCCTTCTCCAGCCCGAGCCTTGGCGGCATCTGGGCGGCGGTCGCCGCGGGGCTGGGGCTGACGATCCGCACGGATATCGGCCTGCCGGCCAGCGTCAGCGCGATGACGCCGGAGATCGCCGGGCTGCCAGCGCTGCCCAAGATGGCGCTGTTGCTGCATCGCAGGGATGCCGAGCCCGAGCCGGTGGCGGCCCGCCTCGGCGACATCCTGCTGGAGGCGGCGCGGCAGGCGCTGCCGGAAACGACGCGGACAAAGGATGCGGGCTTGCGTGCCGTGGCCTGATCAGGCGAGCCGAGGCTCAGCCGCGTTTCTTGGCCCGGCCGGCGAACGGATTGTCCGAGGTGCGCAGCGCGATGCGGATCGGCACGCCCGGCATGTCGAAGGCTTCGCGCAGGCTGTTGGAGAGATAACGGACATAGGATTGCGGCATCGCATCCGGCCGCGAGCACTGGACCACGAAGCCCGGCGGCCGCGTCTTGGCCTGGGTGACATATTTGACCTTGAGCCGGCGCCCGGCGACGGCAGGCGGCGGATGATGCGCCAGTATGGCTTCAAGCCAACGGTTGAGCTTGCCGGTCGAAACACGGCTGTTCCACACCTTGTGCGTCTTCAGTACCGCATCCATCAGCTTGTCGAGGCCGCGACCGGTCTCGGCCGAGACCGGCACGGCCTGGATGCCGCGCGCCTGCGGCAACAGCCGTTCGGTTTTCTCGCGCAGTTCCGCCAGGAGCTCCTGCGGATGATCGATCAAGTCCCATTTGTTGAAGGCGATCACCGGCGCCCGGCCCTCGCGGATGATCAGGTCGGCGATCTGCAGATCCTGCTTCTCGAAGGGAATGGTGGCGTCGAGCACGATGATGACGATCTCGGCGAAACGGATGGCGCGCAAGCCGTCCTGCACCGACATCACTTCCAGCTTCTCGTGAATCCTCGCCTTGCGGCGCATGCCGGCCGTGTCGAACAGCTTTATCCGGCGGCCGCGCCAATCCCAGTCGACCGAGATCGAATCACGGGTGATGCCGGCCTCCGGTCCGGTCAAAAGCCGCTCCTCGCCGATCAGCGCGTTGATCAGCGTCGACTTGCCGGCGTTCGGGCGGCCGACGACGGCGATGCGCATCGGCTTGGTGTCGTCATAGGCAGGCTCGGCGTCCGGATCGGCGATGTCCTCGCCGATCAGCACCTCGCCGGTAGCGATCTCCTGGTCGTCTTCCTCGTCCTCGCCGAAGGCGCGCGCCTCGCCGAGTGCCGCGATCACCGCATCGCGCAGATCGGGCATGCCCTGGCCGTGTTCGGCCGAAACCGGAATCGGCTCGCCCAGCCCGAGCTCCCATGCCTCCAGCATGCCGCCCTGCGCGCCCTTGGCCTCGGCCTTGTTGGCGACCAGCACGACCGGCTTGCCGGATTTTCGCACGATCTCGGCAAAAGTCCTGTCGTCGGGCAGCAGGCCGGATTTGGCATCGATGGTGAAGAAGATCAGGTCCGCCTCGCGAATGGCGATCTCGGTCTGCGCGCGCATGCGGCCCGGCAAGGTCGAGGCAGCCGCGTCCTCGAAGCCCGCGGTATCGATGACGTCGAAATGCAGGTCGTAGAGCTTGGCGGCATGGACGCGACGGTCACGGGTGACGCCCGGCGTGTCGTCGACAAGCGCCAGCTTCCTTCCCACCAGCCGATTGAAAAGGGTCGATTTGCCGACGTTAGGTCTGCCGATGATGGCGACTTTGAAGGTCATACGGTCCTACAATGATGCATGTCGTTGTCCCAAAACCGCTGCACACTTTTGGGCGACATGCATTTACGACGCATTGCCCGAACCACGGATCAGCTCGGACATCAGCGTTGCCCGCTCGCGGGTGTTGCGCGGGGCGCCGTCATCGGAGGCGATCTGATCGAACAGCTTCAGAGCGTCCTGTGTCTTGCCTTCCTTCCAGGCGGCAAGGCCGAGCGCCTCGCGCGCCGTGTGGCGCAGCGTGTTGGTGTCCGAGGTCAGCGCCTCGACGCGGCTGGACACGTCGGCGAAGGAGCCGTGGTCGACGAGCAGGAGCGCCGCCCTGAGCCGCGCCATGTCGCGAATGCCCTGGGGAATGGCGGTGTCGGCGGCGACCTCGTCGAAGTCCTTGACGGCGGCATCGACGTCGCCCTTGCTTGCCTTGACTGTCGCGGCGCGCATGCGGGCGAGCAGCGGATAGGCGCCGTAGCCGTCCTTCTCCAATTGATCGAGCGCTGCCAGCGCCTCGTCGTTCTTGCCGTCATTGGCAAGCTTGAGCGCCTGCGAGAAGGCGTCGCCGGAGCGGTTGGCGCGCGTCTCGTCCCAGTAGCGATAGCCGACGAAGGCGGCGGTGCCGAGCACCACGAGGATCGCAGCGACAAGCAACGCCGGGCCGAAACGGTCCCACAGCTTCTGCGCCTGGTCGCGGCGCATCTCGTCGTTGACTTCACGGATAAAACTGTCGTCGGACATCAATCAAACCATTCCTGCCCCGGGCCGGGGCGGTTCATGAGCCCGCGTTTTAGCGAAATTTTGTCGGCATGGAAGGGGTTCGGCTGGAAAATCGCCTATTCCCGGGGCAAACGGATGTTTGCCCTTTAGGACAAACCGGCGAAAAGCCCAATCGCACCCGCGCCACATTTAGGCGATAGCCGGCTTGCTGACCGCCCGGAGCCCGGATTTCTGCCCATGTATCGCTCGTCCCGCGTTGTTGCGTTCTCGCTTGCCTTGCTCGCCCCTGCCGGCGCGGTTTTGGCCGATCCGCCCGCGGCGCCGACGCCGGCAAAGCCGAAGCAGGTCGTCATCGTCTCCTTCGACAGTGCCCGCGACATCTCGCAGTGGAAGCGCAGCCGGGCACTGGCACAGCGCACCGGCGCGCATTTCACCTATTTTGTCTCCTGCGTCTTCCTCCTGTCGCCCGAGACACGCAAGGAATACACCGCGCCAGGCAAGACACCGGGCAAATCCAACATCGGCTTTGCCGCTTCAAAACAGGAAGTGGCCGAGCGGCTCGAACAGGTCGGCCTCGCCGCCCATGAGGGCCACGACATCGCCAGCCACGCCTGCGGCCATTTCGACGGCAAGGATTGGAGCAAGGCCGACTGGCTGAAGGAGTTCGGCTCATTCGAACGCATTCTCGAGAACGCCTATTCGATCAACGGCATCGCGCCTGAACCCAAGGGCTGGCGTGATTTCGCGCGGCATGCGGTTGCCGGCTTCCGCGCGCCGTATCTGTCGGCGAGCAAAGCGCTCTACGAGGCACTTCCCGACGCCGGCTACCAGTTCGACGCCAGCGGCGTCTCGCAAGGCCCTGCTTTGCCGACGGCCAGCAACGGCATCATGCATTTTTCACTGCCGCAGATTCCAGAGGGACCGAAATCACGGCCGGTGATCGCCATGGATTACAATCTCTATGTCAGGCATTCCGGCGGCTTCGAGCGGCCAAGCAAGGTGGACGCGTTCGCAAACCGGACCTATCAGGCGTTTCGCGCCGCTTTTGACACGCAATATCAGGGTAAGCGCATTCCGCTTGAACTCGGCTTCCACTTCACGCTGATGAATGACGGCGCCTACTGGAACGCGCTGGAGCAATTTGCCGGCGAGGTCTGCGTCAAAGCGGATGTCGAGTGCATCAGCTTTCGCGACTATGTTTCGCGGCAACGCGACGCCGAGAGACAGGCGTCGGTTGGCGGCTGAGCCGCCAACCCGTTTCCACATCAAACCGAAATCGTCTTAAGCCGGATCCTCGGCACCCTGCCTTGCCAGATAGCGCTGGTCGATATCGGGCAGCGGCTCGCCGAGAAGCGTCGCCTCGAAGGCGCGCAGACGCTTGTAGATCGAGATCAGTTCGACGATCTGAGGCCAAGCGCTAACCAGATATTGGAACGAACTAGAAACCTGGCCGAAGGCAGTGCTGATCTGCTGCCATATGCCCAGCGTGATTTTGCCGGCGGCGATGGTCGGAATAAGAATAACGCTCGAGAAGATGGCGTCTGCTTGGCCGAATCCGGCCCGGAAAACGTTGAAATAGGCGTAGTGGAAATAATAGCGGAAATAAGAGCGCCGTACGTTCTCGAATAACTCGGCAAGGCTCGGCGGCGTGGCCCGGTCGGGATCATCCTCGCCATAGACAAGTTCCTTGCGGTAGGCCGCCTCCACCCGCTGGTTGCGGAATTCCATGCCGGGCAACTTTATGCCGGCAACGGCAAGCAGAACGGTCCCGAACAAGGACCACAGCAACGCGGCGATCACAAGCGAATGAGGGATGGAACCGACGATCGGCAGCTCGGTGATGTGCGCGGACAAGGCATCGAGCACTGGTAGGAACGCGATCAGCGTGAGCAACGAATCGGCGAAAGCGACACCCAGTTGCTCCATTGAGGTGGAGAAACGCATAGTGTCCTCCTGGACGCGCTGCGAAGCACCTTCGATGTGGCGCAGCCTCGGCCAGTTCTGTGCGTAGAAGTCGTTCATCGCGGTGCGCCAGCGGAAGATGTAGTGGCTGACGATGAAACGGGTCACCACGAACAGCGAGATGAACATCAAGCCGATCAGGGCGTAGACCCAGAACAGACTATAGAGTTCTGCAGCCGATACCGAGCCCGGTACAGTCAACGCCTTTTGGAAGAGATCGAAGAATGGTCCGCGCCAATTGTTGAGCGCAACATAAATCTCGACGTTTAGGTACGTCGAAAAGAGTATAAGCGCTGAAACGAGGATCGACCAGTTCTGCCAGGGGTGCGGTGCGTAGAAGCGCCAGAACAGGTAGAAGATGGCCAGCATTGCCCCGAAATAAATATAAAACCACAGGAATGGCGGCGACCAAAACACAGGCACGCCAAGGATAGGTGGTGCGCCTGGTGCTGCCATCGGAAAGCCGATGTGGGCTCCCAGTTGCTGACCTCCGAAAAACCAGAACAAGATCGCCGCAAGGCTCCAGACGGCGGCCGAAGTGAAGAACAGCTTCGGCTGCGGGAAGAAAGATACGAACACTGTGGCGAATTCCTCGATCTATGCGCAAATCAGCGGGTTTGAGCGGGCATAAGGTCACACATTAGGGGGAAAGAAAATGCCTGCCCGATGCTCGGCGCAGAGCAAGACCACAAATCATGGCGATTTTGGCGCAGCCGACCATGTGATGACGCCGGAGACCAGCAGCATGGCCGCGGCAACGATCGAAGCGAGGAAGAAATTGCCCGACGCCTGCGCCAAAAGCCCGGCGGCGATCGGGCCGATGATCTGGCCAAAACCGAAGGATGCCGTCATCAACGCAAAGACACGCCGGGGCGCCCTCGGCGCCTGCTGGCGCGCGGCCTGCAGACCAAACGCCGTGATGGCGATGAAGGTGCCACCGAGCAGCAGACCGCCAAGCAGCGGTCCGGAATATCCGCCAAGTGCCACGCTGGCGATGACGCCGATCACTTCGATGAAGCAGGCCAGCGCATAGGCGGCGTGTAGCCCGATCCAGCCCGCGATCTTCTGCCAGAACCAGATCGAGGGGAAGCCCGCAAGGCCAGCGACCATCCACACAATGGCCTCGAAAACACGGCTGCCTCCGCCTTGCCGGACGATGGCGACCAGGAATGTCGCGGTCACCACATAGCCAAACCCGAACAGGCCGTAGGCGACAATGATCTTCATCAGCGACCGGTCTTTCGGCAGCGCCGGCTCGCGGGCGGCCTCGGCATCGGCGAGCGGGCCTTCATTCACCAACAGCGCGACGACCACGAAACCGCATGCCGAAATTGCCGCCGACCACAACCAGCCAGCCGCCCAGCCGGCATGTTCGGCGACCAGCACCGCCATCATCGCCGCCGAGATCGCGATGCCGAGGCCAACGCCGCCAAAATGCCACGCCTGCAGGTCGCCGCGTCCGGCCGCCGCGATGTGGCTGAAGACGATGCTGGCCATGAAGACCATGACGAAGGCGCTCGCCAGGCCGGCCAGAAAGCGGACGGCGAGGAAGACGGCCATGGCGTCGGTCAGCCCCATCAGCGCGGCCAGGATGGTGCTGGCGCCGAGGCCGACCAGCATCAGCGGACGCTCGCGCCCATGCGCCCAGCCGCCCGCAGCGGCAAGCGCGCCGATGAGATAGCCGAGATAGTTGGCCGAGGCGATCCAGCCGGCATTGGCCGGCGACAGATGCAGTTCTTCCATCATGCCGGGCAGGATCGGCGTGTAGACGAAACGGCCGATGCCCATGGCGACGGCCATGGCGATCATGCCGGCGAAGGCGTAGCGCAGCGCTGTTGAATTGGCTGATGTCATTGCAGCGCACAATAAATGCAGGGATCGCTGAAACAATCCGCCATCCGTTGGGCCAGTGCGGCCGCGGAATGCCAGGTCGTGGTCGACCTGTCCTGAAACTGGAAAGCGCGGCGTCCGCTCAGCAGCGCACGCCGAAACTGGCGTGCAACGAAGCGGTCTCATGCACGGTCCGCCGTGCCGTCAGCCTGAACGGCACATCGCCGAGTTCGCGCTCCGACATGGTGTTCAGCACAGGATGCGAAAGCGGATCGATCAGCCACCTCTGCGTGTCGCTCTCGCGGCCTGGTTCGTACGGCGAGGCCGCGGCGAACAAGACCTTCAGCGATGACAATATCCCTGGCATTTTCGGCTCCGCCGGTCGGTCTCCCATCTATAAAATCCGCCGTTTCGATGTGTCTTTCAATTGAGATTTCGGCCTAATCGGTTAGAAAATCTCAAATGAGCGTGCTCAACCCCATCCACCTCAACGGCCTTCGCGCCGTCGAAACCGTAGCCCGTCTCGGATCGCTCGCAGCGGCGGCGAGCGAACTCAATGTTTCCGTCAGCGCCGTCAGCCAGCAGATAAGCCGCACCGAAAAGCAGCTCGGCCAGGCGCTGTTCGAGCGCACGCCGAGCGGCCTTGTGCTGACCGAATTCGGCGCCGTGTTCGCGACCCGGCTCGGCGCGGGGTTTCGTGAGCTGGCCCAGGCGGTGGCGCTGGCCGATGAGGCGACACAATGCACATTGGTGGTTTCGGTGGCGCCGGCCTTCGCCTCGAAATGGCTGCTGCCCAGGCTATCGCGTCACTTCGACCGGCATCCCAACGTGCTGCTGCGCATCGACGCCTCGGTGCGGCTGGCCAATCTCGACCATTCCGACATCGATATCGCCATCCGGCTCGGCGGCGGCAAATGGCCGGGCGGGCAGGCAGAACTGCTTTTGGCGCAGGAGGTCTTCCCGGTCTGCGCACCCGACATCGCCCGGAAATTGAGATCGATCGAGGACCTTGCCCAGACATGCGCCATCACTGACGAGCGGGCGATGATCAACTGGGAAAGCTGGTTTGCCGCGGCCGGCGTCCAACCCGTCACCTTCCAGAAGGGCGCGCGCTTCACCGATCCGATGCTGTGCCTGGAATCGGCCATTGCCGGCCATGGCGTGATGCTCGGCTGGCAATTGCTGGCGGCCGATGCGCTGGCCGACGGGCGCCTGGTGGCGCCATTCGGAATCCGCGCCCAGAGCGGGCTCGGTTACTGGCTGGTGACTTCGGCGGAGAAGACCGAGAGCCGCAAGGTCCGGGACTTCAAGGCCTGGATCAAGGAGGAGATCGCGGCGACGATGGCACAGTTCGGATCGGCGACCGCACGCCCGACCGGCGCGATCGCGGTGGAAAGCGCAGTGTCGTCGGTCTATGTAGATTGAGAAATCCAACAACGACGGCAGGCAGGATCATGACCACACATTCGCGCGGCGTTTCCGCATCGATCGACCCGGTGAAGCTCGACAGGCTGGCGGAAGTCGCCATCAAGGTCGGACTGCAACTGCAGCCCGGTCAGGATCTGGTGCTGACCTCGTCGATCGCGGCCCTGCCGCTGACCAGGCGCATCGTCGAGCATGCCTACAAGGCCGGCGCCGGTCTGGTGACGCCAATCTTCAACGACGACGAGATGACGCTGGCGCGCTACCGCTTCGGCGCCGATGCGGGTTTCGACCGCGCCGCCGGCTGGCTCTATGAAGGCATGGCGAAGGCCTTTTCCAACAATGCGGCGCGGCTGGCCGTGCGTGGCGAGGATCCCTCGCTGTTGTCGGCGCAGGACCCGGCGAAAGTGGCACGTGCCAACAAGGCAAACTCGATGGCCTACCAGCCGGCGCTGGAAAAGATCACCGGCTTCGACATCAACTGGAACATCGTCGCCTATCCCGACCTCGCCTGGGCCAAGCAGGTGTTTCCGGACGACGCCGACGATGTCGCGGTGGCCAAGCTCGCCGACGCCATATTCGCCGCCTCGCGGGTAGACGTGGAGGATCCGATCGGCAACTGGAAGGCGCACAATGCGGCGCTGCGCGGCCGGACCGAATGGCTCAACGGCCACAATTTCCACGCGCTGCATTTCACGGGACCGGGCACTGACCTCACTGTCGGGCTGGCGGACGGCCACGAATGGATGGGCGGCGCCTCGACCGCCAAGAACGGCATCACCTGCAATCCCAACATCCCGACCGAGGAGGTCTTCACCACGCCGCATGCGCGGCGCGTCGAGGGTCATGTCTCGTCGACCAAGCCGCTGTCCTATCAGGGTACGCTGATCGATGATATTTCGGTGCGGTTCGAAGAGGGCCGGATCGTCGAGGCAAAGGCATCGAAGGGCGAGGACGTGCTGAAGAAGGTGCTCGACACCGACGAAGGCGCGCGGCGCCTCGGCGAAGTGGCGCTTGTGCCGCATTCATCGCCGATCTCGGCCAGCGGCCTGTTGTTCTTCAACACGCTGTTCGACGAAAACGCCGCCTGCCACATCGCGCTCGGCCAGTGCTATTCCAAGTGCTTCGTCTACGGCGCATCGCTCAGCCAGGGCGAGATCGCCGCGCGTGGCGGCAACAAGAGCTTCATCCACATCGACTGGATGATCGGCTCGGACAAGATCGACATCGACGGCGTCCACAAGGACGGTGCCCGCGTGCCGGTGATGCGCAAGGGCGAGTGGGTCTGACGGCACGGAGGGTCGGATGGCTTTCGACCTGGAGGTCAAGCGGATCTATGAACCACCCGCTTCCGATGACGGGCAGCGGGTTCTCGTCGATCGGGTATGGCCGCGCGGCGTCAGCAAGAAGGACGCCGCGCTGACGCTGTGGCTGAAGGACATCGCGCCGAGCGACGAGTTGCGCAAATGGTTCGGCCACGAGCCGGCGCGCTGGGCCGACTTTCAGAAGCGGTATCGCGCCGAGCTGGACGGCAATGGCGAGGCGGTGACGCAACTGCGTGAACTGCTTGGCGACGGCAAGGTGACGCTGCTCTACGGCGCGCATGATGAAGCGCACAACAATGCGGTGGCGCTGGCGAGGTATTTGCGCGCGGGTTGAGGGCGCCCGGACCTTCTTAGGCAGGCGGGACAGCGCCCCCCTCTGTCCTGCCGGCCATCTCCCCCTCAAGTGGGGAGATTGGCAGCTTTCGCCGCTCCGCCATTCTTGTCACGCTCGTAATTTGCGAAGACGACGATGACAGCGGGTCTCCCCACTGTTTGGACCGGGGACATCGCGAACAGGTGTGCGAGGACATCGCGAACAGTTTGGCGTGCTTTGCGCCGGGAGGTTCGCGATGCCATTTGGGGACACCAGTGTGATGGATGGGAAGTTGGAGTTTGTGCGTCTTGCTGCGCAGGACGGCAGCAATGTCAGTGCGCTTTGTCGTCGTTTCGGGATCGGCCGCACTTGTGGTCACAAGTTGATTGCGCGGTATCGCGCCCATGGCGAGGCCGGGCTCGCGGAGCAGTCGCGCCGCCCGGCGACGAGCCCGTCGCGCAGCGTCGATGCAGTCGAGGCGGCGGTTCTTGGCATGCGCCGGGCACACCCGGCCTGGGGCGGACGCAAGATCGCCAAGGTGCTGCGGCGCGAAGGAACCGGTTCGCCTGCACCCTCCACGGTGACCGGGATCCTGCATCGCAACGGCGTCGAGCTGGGCTTGCTGGGGGGTGGAGCCAAGCCGTTCGGGCGCTTCGAGCATGCCGCCCCCAACGATCTGTGGCAGATGGACTTCAAAGGCCATGTGGCATTGCGGCAGGGCGGCCGGCTGCATCCGCTGACCGCGCTCGACGATCATTCCCGCTTCTCTGTCGTGCTGCAGGCTTGCATCAACGAGACCGGCGAAACGGTCAAAGCCCACCTGATTGCCGCCTTTCG